>DEIH01000271.1 GCA_002352375.1 Spirochaeta sp. UBA2779
TGTTGACGGTCAGGAATCTTTTCCCCTGGAAGAGGGTGATGCTGTGAGTATTACAGGCAGAGCCGGAGGTGTACAGGTGATTAAATCCGATCGACGGGTTTTTTATGAAGTTGTTCGAACCAAGCTGGGCTGGTCGGGAGGCCCTCATGCTTGAGGAACTCAATATACGGAACTATGCCCTCATCGATGAGGTTTCTGTTCATTTCAAACCTGGTTTCAACGTTCTTTCCGGTGAAACGGGTACCGGCAAATCAATCCTGATCGATGCACTTTCACTGGCTCTGGGTGCCAAAGGCCGTGGGGAGAGCATACGGGAAGGTGCTCTCGAAGCGGAAGTAACGGCTACCATACGGGTTTCATCCAGCCCTGAATTATCTGATTGGATTGATAAATACGGTATTGAGCCGGAAGATGGAGCTCTGCTGATACGCCGGACACTAAAGCGGAACGGCCGTGGTTCGGCCAGTGTCCAGGCAGTTCCAGTAACCCGGGGTGCCCTGGCTGAGCTGTCGGATGCCCTGGTGGATATTCATGGACAGCACGAACATCAGTCTCTTTTCAAAGTTGCCGTTCACAGGAAACTACTGGATCGTTTCGCCGGTATTGAAGGACGTGTACAGAACTTCACTGCACTTTTTTCAAGACTTTCGGAAATGGGAAAACAGCTTGAGGAGCTCGACCGGGAGGATGCCCAAATGGCCCGGGAAGCTGAATTCCTGCGTTTTGCAGTGGATGAAATCGATTCTGCCAAGTTGACTGATGGAGAAGAAGAAGCACTGGAAGAGCGGCAGAAGATTCTCTCAGGGTATGAAGAGCTGGCAGGTAATCTTGAAAAAATACTTGATGTATCAGCTGAAGCACGCAACGGTGCATTAAGCGGATTACGGAATGCCAGAGAGATACTGAATAAAACCCTCGGTATCGATTCCTCACTTACGGAGATTCTTCAGCGTTTGGACAGTGCCTTTTTTGAAATTGAAGATATTATTGATGAAGTGAGAAAAAGACGGGACAGCGCAGAATACGACCCAGCGGAACTTGAGGGGATTGATGAGCGGCTGGCCCGGATTAGTATGCTGGAAAAAAAATACGGTGCTCTGAGTGTGTCAGAAGTGATGGCGTATGCCTCACAGGCCCGGATACGTCTGGAAGGATTTGATACCCGGGATGAACAACGCCGTGAATTATCCGCAGAACGGGATGCCGTGCAGGCTGAAGTAGTAACTGAAGCAGCTGCTATCAGCCGGATTCGCCGGGAATCTTCGGGTCTTCTTCAGGAAAAAACTGAAAATCATCTGCATGTACTGGGGATGGCGGATGCCAGATTCAAGGTGGAGTTGGAAGGGAAACGAAGCAGTGAAGGACGGTCTGTGATAGGTCCCTACGGATGTGATGTGGTTGAGTTTCTTTTATCGGCGAACAGGGGCGAATCACCTCAATCTTTGAAATCAGTTGCTTCCGGTGGTGAATTATCCCGGGTGATGCTGGCAATAAAAACATCTTTAAGCGAGTCAGATACAATACAGACAATGATTTTTGATGAAGTGGATACGGGTATCGGCGGAGAGGTGGCCCGTTCGGTGGGTGAACATCTTCATGGATTGTCGTTATCCAAGCAAGTCTTTTGTATCACACATCTTGCGTCCATCGCTGTCTTCGCCGATAATCACTTGCAGGTAAACAAAAATTCTCTGGATGGAAGAACTGTTACCAGAGTTCAGAATGTTGACGGTGATTTGCGGGTTCGTGAGATAGCCCGGATGCTGGCAGGAGACGGTGATAATGCCGAATCCCTGATTTATGCAGCCCGGTTACTTGAAGAAAGGGAGCACTTGATTGGCGAAGGTTAAAGAAGAAGCAAAAAAGAAATACTTCGAACGCATTGCTCCATATCGAAAAAGCATAACAGAATTGAAGGATAAAGAACACCGGATAGAAGCTGTTCTCAAAGGGCATAACGCCGGAGATCCTTATAAACGTCTTTCTTTGACTGAAGATAACCTTACCGCGGCATCCTACCATCTTGTTATGAATTCTTTATCAGTTTCCCTCTTGGGAGTAAAAAACGAAAGTGCTTTGAATGATGCTAAAAAATCCTGCTCCCTCGCCATTATTCAGTTGGAGAACGTGTTTACCGCCCTGATAAATGTTCCTTTCAGTGATTATGAAGATTATCTTAAAGCAACCCTTTCATTTAATGAGATGAAGCGTTACGACCTTGTACGTAAGACTGGTTTGGCTCTTTCCATGGTTAAAATCGGTTATGGAGAGAACTCAAAATGGAAGTGGCCTATGGTGGAACTGGATGCCCGTCTAGCTGCGATTGCAAAAAACTGTCTGGATTTAAAAACTCTGGTACAGGGCATGGACCCCCGGAATGAGGGCTACCGTGAGCGTATTGAGTTCTTTAACCTCACACGCAAAATGCTTCAAAGTGCTGCAGACGATTACAGGTTGAAGTACGAGGTGGCAACAAAGCGTGCTGATGATTTCAGGAAGGCTATCAGCTATCTGGGAGCCCTTAAGCGTCTCTCAATGATGCTGGGACGTCAGAATGAAGCGATAAATTTAAAAAGAAAAATAGAAATATGGAAGAAGAAAATGGATTCTGACCATAAAAACCGTGAAGATGCTTCCCGAATCAGCCGTGTCGACGGTATGAATAAAAACTAAGATTTTTTTTCTGCCATGTCCATCAGGGAATTTGCAGGATATAGTTCTCCCACCGATGAAGTTATAAAGCCACCGTTTCCATTATCGTAATATACCGGAGTATCTGCCGGGCAGAATTCGGATATAACCTGTCGGCAAGCACCGCAGGGGGGAAGGGGTTCCCACGCATCCGGACCTGCTATAGCGATGCCTTTGATATCTTTTTTCCCCTGATTTACAGCGGTGAAAATGGCGGTTCGCTCCGCACAGTTGGAAAGGCCGAAAGACCTGTTTTCGACATTAACTCCGGTAATTACAGTTCCGTCTGCCATCTGCAGTGCAGCCCCCACTCTGAATTTTGAATATGGTGCATAGGCATTCTCTGCAGCTTTAGTGGCTTCTTTCATCAATTCTTCAGCATTCATACCATCTATCTCCTTAATATTTGACCTCGTTGCCGGCTATCGTATAGGATGGATTATCCACGGGAGAAGGGAGGTGTCCATCCACGTATGAATCAACGGGGTGTCTTCCTCATCGGCTTAATACTGATAACTGTTTATTACTTTCTTTTCCCCCGGGGTTCGGGTAAGGAAATCATTGTCTCACCTGAATCACTGACAATCCTGGAGCAAATCGACTCTACGGTATCACCTTCTTCCATTCCGGTTTCAGTGGTTCGCAGTGGAAGTACTACCGGATACCTTAATTCCAAGCATGAATTATTTACCCTTTTTCGGGCTGAGAGAATGGCTGCAGATCGGCACTGGATAGCCGTTTCTGTGGATGATGGTTTATCTCTTATGGAACCAGACGGCCGGCTTATCAGCCGAATCCAGGATTCAGGATATCCGATTTCCCGAAATGGTCAATTGTTTCTTTATCGAAATGATTTCGGAATCCTTTCAAAAATCAACCCTCAAAATGGAAGATATCTATGGAGTACGGAGTATATTTCTGCGATTACAGTTCTTGACGCTATTCCGGGTAAAACTCTGGTTGGATTGCTGGATGGACGGATTGAACTGATTGATGATTCGGGGAATGTTCTTTTAACGTATCGCCCGGGAGGCAGCCGTGTAGAAGCTGTTTACGGCGTAGCCTTATCCGATGACGGATCGAAAATAGCCTTGATAAGCGGTTTGGATCCCCAGAGGTTTGTATTGCTGGAAGAAAGAAAGAACGGTTACAGACCTGTTGCACATCATGATACAGAGACTGATTTCCGCCGTCTGGTTTCAATAGATTTTATCCGGCACGATGGACAGGTTCTGTATGAAAATAATGGATTTATAAACTCTGTAAATCTGAATGGATATGGGATTCATCCTTTGAAACTTTCCGGGCGACTGATAAATGTTATCGATAATCCTGTAAATAATACACTGCTTCTTTTTAGCAAAGATGACGGGAAAGATTCGATGAAAATACTCACTCGGCAGGATAGAACACTATTTGAAAGCCCCTTACCATCGGATACAGCTGAAATTGTCAGAGACAGGGATTATTCTCTGATCGTTACCGGAAACAGTATCGCGGTTCTGGAGTTCTCAGTTCGATGAATAAAGTTCTTCATTATTTTCTTATTTTTTCTACACTGTCTGTTATCGCATTTACTGTAGATGCCAGGGAATGGCCGGATAATTCTTCATTTGTTAGGGAGCCTTTCGGGGCTGCAGAAGACGGGTATTTCAGCCATGGTTTGTCCTTTATATCAGAAGGGCAGAGAATAACCTCCTGGAGCGGGGGAGAAGTTATCTGGACATCTGATTCCGGTGATGGTCTTCTTGTAGTGGAGCATGAGGACGGGTTCAGATCTTCTTACAGCGGTATAGAAAAGAGGCCTGATCTGAACCGAATCGTTACCCGGGGGGAGTGGTTGGGTTATGCCGGGGGGGACTCTTGGCTATTTGAGATAATTGATATCGAACAATCCCGTATTGTAGATCCAATAGCACTTCTTCCTTCCAGAAATAATTTAAGTTCAGTTCCTGTGGGTAGTGTTGAGATGGTAAACGGGAGCAGACATCTTGAACTTATTGGTGAGGCAGAGCTGCCTCCAGGGCGCTGGACTGTTGTTGTTTCTGATTTTCTTTCTTCCGGGGAAGATGCCATACCTGTTGAAGTCTCTCTGTTCTGGGTTGGAGAAAGGATCGGGAGCCTTCGTTTTGATGCTCTAGAGGAGAGTGACAACGGTATTGTTCTGGAAACTCCGGAACCCTTTCTCTTTGGTCATGTCTACAATCCGGATGGACAGCTATGGTTTCCCGATGTTCTTTTAAATGCTGGGAAGGGCACTTTGGAGCTGCGGATACGTGATGAAATCGGTAGGGTGGTGTCCCGTTCATGGAAGTTGACAATTCGATGAGAACATATTCGAAGATTCCAGGGGACAGTGAAAAATCACGTCTGATAAATTGTCCCGTTTGCGGAGGTGTACAGTTTCGACGTAAGTGGGAGATTGAAGGTGCCTCTTATGTGTCCTGTTCTGACTGCCGGCTGATTCTGCAGAACCCACAACCGTTGCCTGGGGATTTAAAAGCCCGTTACGACTCGGAATACTTTGATTATGAAATAAAGAATGAAGAATCGTTCTTCAAACTGATGATGCTGGGGCTGAAAGATGCCGACTTTTTTGAAAAAATAGTTCCCACTCTGCCGGCTCAGCGCAAAATCCTTGATATCGGTTGTGCCACCGGACGCCTTCTGAAACACTTTAAACTGGCCGGTTGGGAAACAGCCGGAGTGGAACTCTGTGCTGAGTCTGTTGATTTTGGGAATCGTGAGTATGGGGTGAATATCCGGGCAATAACCTTGGAAAATGCCGATTTTTCTGATTCTGAGTTTTCTTTTGTACATGCATCCCATTTAATTGAGCATGTAAGCGATCCATCGGCCTTTGTTGCAAAAGTGGTAAAGGTGCTGCAGCCCGGCGGGGTATTTGTCTGTGTTACCCCTTCCTTCGACGGCTTTCAGGCCCGGTTGTACGGTTCATCCTGGCGTTCTGCCATCCCGGATCATGTAACATTATTCAGTAAATCCACTTTAAAGCGGCTGCTTAATAACTTCGGACTGGAAGTGGAGCTGGTACGGACATGGGGTGGACTTGCAGTAGGTTCGGTTCCGGGATGGATAAAAAAAATTGCTGATGTGCTGGCGAAGAAATGGAATCTTGGTGATGTTGTGCTGATGGTTGCCCGTAAACCACTTTAGAACAAAACTCATAAACCAAATCTTTCAGGGTTGATATTCACCAGCTTGGCAAGGTCAATCAGGTCGTCATTGCTGGGGCATTCATTTACCATTAAGCTGTTCTTCTCTTCACAATTACCGCGCTCTTCCAGAAGTGTGTATACCGCATTCTGTACAAAGGGTTTTAAAGGCTGCAGTCCATATCGATGAAGAATCTCCAGAAATATCACCAGTTGTTCCAGAGCCTTCCTGTTGCTTTTCTCTTGAAGAATACCCGCAGCCCGGGATACAAGTTTCCCGGAAAGTTTTTCAACAGATCCATTATCAGCGTCCATACCGATGGTATCACGATGGGAGAGTATCTTTTCAAGGGATACAAGAAGTTTCTCCCATTTCTCTACGGGTGTTTTCTCCAGCTGGTCGAGTATAAGGAGAGGGCCGTAATGAAGTGACAGTTCCAGACTTTGCCATCCTGAGGCTCCGAAAGGGACATTTAACGCCTGAACTATCAGCAGATCCCGCAACCTCTGGTTTGCTTTGGTTCCCAGAAAGTCCTTTAAGCTGTCTTCAGATTCGTTGAGCATTGTTTTCTGTATCTCCATTCTCAATGCTGTCGGCATGGCTTTGATGGGAATAGTTAACCATTGTGAACCGATAGCTATGTCGACTTCTTTACAGAAAAAATGTTTATCGATAAAGGTTCTGAAATTGTAGTTGTATGATTCGGATGTAGAGACATTTATGAATGAGATGGAACCGGCTAATTCCTGACCGCCGCCACTGACAGGTGTATTTTTTTTCAGGACTTCCCTCCCTCTCCATACACCGTAGGTGGTTCTCTCTCTCTCTGGCAGATTGTACAGATTTCTCCAGAAAAAAATCGCTGCTGATTTAGCTTCCGGTAGAATTTTCGGAATAACTGAATCTTCAAGTATTCGGGATCCGCTGCCCTTTACTGTGATATTGCTTTGTGCTTTGGAGAGACTTGATTGAAGACTCTGAATCAGCCCAACCGATCCATCTGAGTCCATTAAATCTGCAGCTCTATAGGCATAACGCATATTCTGTACCGGTTCCAGCCCCGATAAATCAGAAAAAAACCAACCACAGGATGTGTACATGTACTGGAGGAATTTAACTCCTTCCAGCAACTTTAAAAGATTCTGTTGTTTCCTCAGAGTTTTGCCGGTTGTTTCAGGTATTAATTTTTCAGCAAAATCCAGGGGGGATATTGCCCCGGAGAGTACTTCACCGTAAGAATCCAGAATTTCTCTGGCTCCGGTACCTGTGAGTGATTCAATTTCTTTTGTCCATATAGGTTCTGCCTGTATCCTTAATTTATCGAAGGCATCTCTCAAAGGGGTTCTCCAGGCCTGGTTCCAGCCTTCTTCTCCTCCTGTTGTACAGCCGCAGTCCCGAAACCATCGGGCTACACCGTGTTCACAGCTCCACGAAGTCCCTCTTTTATCATCCCCGGGGCAGAGTTTTACCTCCTGTATTGGAGGGTGGGAATCAAGGTATGCGGCATAATTTGTGAAGATAAGTTCCGGGTTTTCTCCCAGATTATCCACAAGAGCGGAGAAACACATATCTCCGAATGGTTCATGATGCCCGTAGATTTCTCCATCGGTAGCAACAGTTACCAGTGGGTTTGTCGATTTGTCGAGGACTTCTCTCAAGGCTTTTTCGAGGCCTTCTCTTGAGCGAAGAAGATGCCCGAATGATATACCGGAAGCCAGTTCGGGATTGTAGAAAAAAACCGCTATTCGTCCCCGGGGTCTGCTTATGTAAAACGGTCTGTCAGCGGGAGCCGGGTTATTGTGGAGCGGCTCCCATTCTCCGTTTTCTTTTTTAAGAGAGTGAGCCTGCCATGGAGAAAGTATTAGGAATTTCATTCCCTCATCGATAAGAATATCAATAACCATTTCATTAACGGCACATTCTGGAAGCCATATCCCCTCGGCAGGTCGATTAAATCTATGTGTGAAATCTGAAATTCCCCAGCGGATTTGAGTAAGTGCATCCTCGGGAGTATCCAGAGGGAGAATTGTATGATTGTAACTCTGAGCTAAGGCATTTCCATGTCCCAGGCGTTCTATGCTTTGTCGGTCTGCATCAAGGATGCGGTGATATGTCTGGGGAGCTTCGGTTTCCATCCATGAGAGAAGGGTAGGTCCGAAATTGAATGACATATAACTGTAGTTATTCTTAATGGAAAGAATAGCACCCTCACTGTCCAGGATTCGACTGAAGGCGCCGGCAGCGTAGCATTCAGCTGTAATTCGGCGATTCCAGTCGGAATAGGGAGCTGCAGACTCTTGAATTTCAATCAATCCTGTCCACGGATCTTCTCTTGGAGGCTGATAAAAATGACCGTGCAGAATTATATATTTTTCCATTTATTTTACTTTTCCTCTTGATGTATTCGGGATTTCTCCTCTTGACACTCTATCTGTAAGTTTCCTAGGATGCCTCCAGCCCGTCAATCCTGACAGTGCAAGTCGTCTTACGGAGTATCAATGACAAAAGACAGGCTTAGATCCCTGAGTTACAATGAACTATCCCATATCGCTGACAAGGGCAATATCAATGTTCTTCAGGATATGGAAAAAGAGGCCCTTATCTCCCTGATTTTTGAAGCACTGGAGGAAGAGCGTCTTGATCGTGAAGGGAACAACAATCTCACAATTCAGATTGAAGCAAAGAAGTACTCAGTCAGTCAGGATCAGGAGCTTTTTGTTGATTTCGGAGATGAAGTTGAGCTCCCTGGGAGATACCTGGAAACACGGCTTGTACTGATGCTCAGAGATCCTTCCTGGGTTTACTGCTATTGGGATATTGAAGATAGAATCTTGAATGAGTTGAATGAAAACAACGATTACTCCGGGTTAGTTCTGAGGGTAACTGAACTGGCAGCACCGGACTGGGGTAAAGACTCCTATGTTGACTGGTTTGATATCCCCATCCAATTCGGTGATTTACGGCGTTACATCAATTTACCCAGTGAAGATGCCTTCTACGGTGCGGAAATATATGCGCAACTGGGCGAAAAAGAATCACTTATTGTTCGATCCAATATCGTTGAAAGTTCAAGGGACTATGTTGCACCGATATTGGGGAAAGTTGATATCACACAGAATAAGCTGATAGAGCTTTCCGGTTTCTCGACAGATGTCGGAAAATTCCCCGGTAATAGATATTCTGATAAAGACAACCCTCAGCGAATTATGACAATTTCCGGTGAAGTGGAGATTCAAGAAGTATGACGAATAATCTGGAAAGCAGCCGGGGGCTTATTGCCCTGGTGCTTAATGCCCACCTGCCTTATGTCCGTCATCCTGAATACAGTCGGTTTCTTGAGGAAAACTGGCTGTTTGAAGCTCTTTCTGAAACATATATGCCCCTGCTCAGAGTTTTTCGGGGTCTTGAAATAGATAAGGTTCCTTTCAGGCTTACCATATCCCTCTCCCCAACGTTAACCTCCATGCTGGAGGATAAGCTCCTATGTGAACGTTATGTTAATCATCTGGACCGGTTGCTGGAACTCTCTGATAAAGAAATTGTACGCCTGAATGGGGATATTCCCGGTTTAAAAGTTTCCAGGATGTATCGGGAACTGTTCATGAATAACCGGGATGATTTCCTGAACTTGTATAACGGTGATATTCTTGATGGTTTCAAACATTTTCATGATTTGGGAAATCTTGAACTGATTACCTCCACAGCTACTCACGCCTTTTTACCTATGTATCGAGAATCTCCGGATATGATCAGGAATCAAATTCTCATTGCTCTGGAAAACCATGATCGTCTGTTCAAATCCATGCCTGAGGGGATATGGCTTCCGGAATGCGGTTACTTCCCCGGTCTGGAAGATTACCTGAAACCCTACGGCATCAAATATTTCTTTTCATCAGCCCATGGTGTTCTTCATGCGGACGATCCTCCGAACTACGGGGTGTACGCTCCTTTAAGAACGCCCAATGGGACAGCTGTATTTGGAAGAGACCGGGCAGCATCAAATGCTATCTGGTCGGCAGTAGATGGTTTCCCGGGTAATCCCGATTATCGTGAATTTTACAGGGATATCGGTTTTGATCTTACTGAAGAGTACATCGCTCCCTATGCCTTGGAAGAGGGAAATCGTGTGAATACGGGTTTTAAGTATCACGCTATTACCGGTGATACAGATCAGAAAGAACTCTATGAACCTGAAAAAGGTGCGGCTCAGGCACGGATGGATGCCGAAACCTTTCTCCAGAATCGTATCCGGCAATGTGAAACAATCTCCGGGATGATGGATAGGCCACCTTTGATTGTGGCACCTTTTGATGCGGAACTGTTCGGTCATTGGTGGTTTGAAGGGCCGCAATTTCTTGATTCATTATTTCGGGAGTTCCAATCCACAGAACATCAGCTGGCTCTGGTAACTCCAAGTGAATATCTGCATGTCTGGCCCCATTCCCAGGTTACACGTCCGGCTTTTTCCAGTTGGGGAGACAAGGGTTACGGCCAGGTATGGCTCGATGGCTCAAATGACTGGATTTACCGTCATACACATAAAATGGTTGAGCGCATGGCTGAGCTTGTCGACCGGTTCCCCGATGAGAAAGGGTTGAAGCTTCGAACCTTGAATCAGGCCGCCAGGGAGCTGCTTTTATCTCAAGCCTCGGATTGGCCATTTATTATCAAGACAGGAACAACAGTGCTTTATGCAGAGCGGCGGGTAAAAAACCATATCAGTAATTTTAACAGGATTTACGAGAGTCTATGCCGTAATACTGTAAAGACTGAATGGCTCACCAAATTGGAAAAACGTAATAATATATTTAAAGATATTGATTACCGTGTTTTTCGGAGACGGGAACCTGGAATATCTGCATAATACGGCTAATCCTTTCGGGAATATTAACCAGTTCAACTTCCGTCTCAGCATGAAGAAAGCGGTTCCGTAAAGTCAGTAAATCGGTTAACGAATCAAAGTCGATTGCTGTTACTCCTGAGAAATCGATTCTCAGAGATTCAATACCTGAATCCCATTTTTCTTCCAGTAAAGTTCTCATTTTCATTCTCTGTTCTTCAGAATTCAATTCTCCGGCTAACGTTATTTTCTCCTGATGTTCCACTCTATTCTCCAGCATGAGGTATTGTTCTTATCATCGGACTGTTTTTAAACGATCGATCACCTTTCATGGCATAAATATCTAAAAAACGAGTAATGGTAATCGTATGTGTAGTGGTTTTTCGTCAACTTGATAACTCAATGACAGTTTTCTGTCCCCTCTTGATTGACGATAGAATTCCCCGGGGATAACATGGGGTAAGTGGGAAAAAGTGGGGAGATGTAGGAAAACGTGGGAATAGTTGGAATCTGGGGACAATTTAACATCACAATTGATGACAAAGGAAGAATGTCTCTGCCTTCAAAAATCCGCGGGAAGATTCAGGGTAACAGCCTCATTCTTACGAAAGGGGCGGAAAAATGTCTCTGGCTCTATCTCCCTGAAGAATGGGAAAGAGTCTCCAGGCAGCTTGTTGACGGTGCTTCTGTTTTCTCACTGAATACCCAGGATGTCCTGCGCAGATTTATTGCCCCGGCGGAAGAGGTTTCAGTGGACAAGGCCGGGAGAATTAAACTCTCCCCATCATTAATGAAGTCCATGGGACTGAACCGGGACTGTTATCTGCTGGGAATGGGTGAGCGTCTTGAAATATGGGATGAGATTGTCTACGACAGTTTTGAAGAAGACCGTTCCGCCGAGGTGAAACAGACCTGGGAGGGTCTCGGCGGATCGGGGACGGTTTCGTGATTCCCGTTCATATTCCGGTTATGCCTGATGAGGTGATGGAATACCTTGTTCCGTCCCGGCCGGATGCCTTGATTATTGACGGTACTCTGGGTGAAGGCGGACACTCACTCCGTTTCCTGGAAACCTACCCGGATTGCCGGGTTGTTGGTATCGATGCTGATGCTGTTATGGGCAAGCGGGCCGGAATAAGGCTTTTTGAGTGGCAGGAACGGTTCGAGCTGAAAACCGGCTGGACCGATGAAGTTCTTGATAACTGGAACGGCATTTCCCCAGACCTTATCCTGATGGATCTGGGTATCTCCACATACCATTATGACGGCAGCGGTCGGGGGTTTTCCTTTAAATCGGATGAACCTCTGGATATGCGGCTTGATGGTGATAGTAACAGTGATAAGGATGCAGCGTATCTGGTGAATACTTTGAGAGAAGAAGATCTTGCCGACCTGATTTTTACCTTTGGGGAAGAACGGTTCAGTCGGCGAATTGCCCGGAGGATTGTTGCGGAGCGGAAGAATGCCCCAATTAATAATGCTTCAATTCTGGCAGGAATTGTAGCCGGTGCCGTCCCTCCTCAAGCCCGGCATGGACGTATCCATGCTGCAACCAGAACTTTTCAGGCTTTGAGAATAGCTGTTAACGGTGAATTGGACCGTCTCAGTCGTTTGCTGGCAATTGCTCCGGACTTATTGGCCCCGGGTGGTCGCCTGGGA
Source organism: Spirochaeta sp. UBA2779 (assembly GCA_002352375.1). Lineage (GTDB taxonomy): Bacteria > Spirochaetota > Spirochaetia > DSM-2461 > DSM-2461 > UBA2779. The sequence goes on from DEIH01000271.1 coordinate 12,365, forward strand.
ATTATCAGTTTCCATTCTCTGGAAGATCGGATTGTGAAAAGAGCTTTCAGGGCTCTTGATATCAGATTCGGCGGAACCTTCAACGTGCTCACTCGAAAGCCCCTGGTTCC
>DEIH01000252.1 GCA_002352375.1 Spirochaeta sp. UBA2779
TCGCAGATAATCACATCGGATGATGAACGGGTTCCTCCTGAGAGAAGTCCTTTGATAATTGCCCCGCCCATGTTCCCTGCACCGATAAATCCAATTGTATTATTCATTCTACTACCCTATTCTTTTTATACCTGTTTTATTCTACCCGAATTCCTGGATTTTTACCGTACCATATTTCCAGGCCGAAAAGGGTGTCTTCTGATAAATAATCAGGATGCGGTCCATCCAGGATTCCAAGTGATTGTCTATAGTTGTTCACCAGCTGCCAGAGCTCCGGCAGCATAATCACTTTTTCCGGTTGTCTTCCCCGGGATTGTATCTCGGTAATCTGCCTGTACACATCCGCAATAATCTCTTCTGCTCTTTCCATTAGGTTTTTAATGCCTGATACCGGAGGCGTGCTTCCTCCATCCCTTCCAGGTCGCCAGTCTCCTCACAGCTGTCTGCAAGATTGAACCAGGCGTCTGCCAATTCAGGATTTGCTTTGACCGCAGATCTGAACATATCGGCAGCTTCCTCATATCGTCCACAAAGAAACTCAACGACTGCTCTGTTGTTCAATGCACCGGCGTGTTCGCAGTCTCTTAACAGGGCTTCATCCAGGTATGCAGCAGCAGAATTGAGCCGCCCATTATTAATTCTCAGTCTGCCGATTTCACAAAGGGCATCGGCATCTTCAATATCTATTTCAGAGGCCTTCAGCAGCTCTTTTTCAGCTTCAATTGTATTGCCTTCAGCGATTAAATCCAGGGCGTGGTTGTAACTCAAGGCTGCGGATTCCCGGTTAATTTTTGACACGGTTTGACGCGGCAAGCAGGCTGCCGCCCACGATGAAGAGCAGTAGAATAGCTCCGACACCGAAACTGTAGGCCACCTGTTCATTAGCAATTCCCAGTAGAAAGGCCAATCGGGGAAATGCCCCCATTAGAAAGGGACCGAGAATAGCGGCAAATTTTCCCATTGTATTGTAGAACCCGAAGTATTCTCCCGATACATTTTCATCGGGTATAAGGGATGCAAAATATGAACGGCTGAGGGCCTGTATCCCTCCCTGACTGGTGGCTACCAGGAATGCCACTGCGATGAAAATAGGAACAACTAAGCTGACAGGAACCAGGGGCATTACCGTTCCGAGGAATGTGATTACGGCATACACCCCGATACCGGTAAACAGCAGGGGCCGGGCACCGAATCTCTGTGCCAGATGTCCATACAGCAGGGCAAAGGGGAATGCCAGAATCTGTATCCCGATTACTGCAGCTAAGAGAACCATCATGCCCACACCGATACTCGAGGCAAAGTTTGTTGCCATCTTGATAATGGTGTTCACCCCGTCGATGTAGAAAAAATAAGCAATGAGGAAGAGAAATATCTTTTTATGTTTTCGAAGATCCCGAAAAGTCCGTCCCAGTCTTCGAAAGCTTTCGACAACCGGAGAGGGAACAGGATCGATTCCGTTTTTTTGTTTAACATTCTTTAAATAAGGGAAGGTAAAAAAGAGCCACCACAGAGCAGTCAGTCCAAAACTGATTTTTACACCAAGGACAGGTAAGCCGGCAGAAAAATCCATTCCGGAAAGTACAGCTATGATTACCAGGCTTATAAGAAAAGGTATAGTACTGCCGCCGATATATCCATACCCGAAGCCCTTGGATGAAACCATGTCCATTCTGTCCACCGAGGTGATATCCGGAAGAGAAGCATCGTAGAAGATATTGGCACCGGCAAAGCCTATAAATGTAAGAATGTACAGTACCAGAGCGATAACCCAGGCATCAGCGCCAACCAGAATCAACCCCCCTGTTGCCGCCACACCCAGCAGCCAGAAAGGTATAAACAGCTTTTTCCGGAATCCCCGGAAGTCTGAGAGTGTTCCCAGAACAGCTGCCATTAAAGCAATAATAATTGCATATCCGGTGTTAGCGGTTCCCAGCCAGAAAGAAGTTTGTGTGTCCGAGAGTCCTCCGTTCCGGGCTACCTGTCCGAACCATAAGGGAAATATCGCCGTGGAGATAATCGTTGAATGAACGGAGTTGGCCCAGTCGTACATTACCCAGGAACGTTCAGGTTTGGTGAGTTTCTTCATAGGGGTATAATATCATAAAACAAACTCATTTTGAATTTGACTTGACCCTCCGTTGAACCGGAGAGAGAATCACAGGTGAAAGAGAAGGAGGAAGGATGAAAGTACTTCTGGTTGAAGACGATACGGATATTGCATCCTTTGTATCAAAAGGTTTAAGAGAAGCCGGTTACGGTGTTGATGTAGCTCTGGATGGTGATTTCGGTCTGGAACGTGCCATGTCCGGACTTTATGAAATAATCATCCTCGATATTATGCTTCCCGGAAGAGATGGTCTTTCAATTATTTCAGAGATGCGTATATCCGATATTCAGACTCCGGTTCTCATACTCAGCGCCAAGCATAGTGTCGACGACCGCGTAAAAGGTTTAAAGGCCGGGGGGGACGACTATCTGGTTAAGCCCTTTGTTTTTGCCGAGCTGCTGGTTAGAGTGGAGGCTCTTATCCGGAGGGGGGGCCGGGCTACTGCGGCTCAGGAACTGCATGTGGCCAATCTTACTCTGGATCCCCTTACGCGGCACATTATCAGAAATGGGGATTCTATCGAACTTCAGCCTCGAGAGTACGCTCTGCTGGAGTTTCTGATGCGGAATACAGGAACGGTTGTTACCAAAACACTTATTCTGGAGAAAGTCTGGGGGTACAATTTCGATCCACAGACCAACGTTGTTGATGTACTGGTGTCCCGGCTGAGAAGCCGGATTGATAAGGATTACCCGGTAAAGCTCATTCGAACCGTCCGGGGTGTGGGATATGTTCTGGAAGATCCGAGCTGAATTCTATAGGCGGATTAATGTTCGTTTAACTCTCATTGTAACCCTGGCAGCGGCCGTTTCCTCCATTGTGGTTTACGCTCTTCTGCTGGCCTCTCTATTTATGGGTTTTGGTGACCAGGACCGGGGTGAACTGGATTCCCGGCTCCTTTCTTACTGGGCGGCCTGGCAGTACGGTGGGAATGATGCTGTGCTGAATAGAGCTTCTCTGGATATGAAAGAGTACGGCGGTCGGCCCTATCTTCTCATGCTGGACTCTGAAGACGGTGAGATGCTCGGAGCTCTTATACCCGGTGGATGGGAGCAGTTCAATCTGAAAGACCCGGATCTTATTAATCTGACTCCCGGATCCTATGCCTCCCTCAGGGCTGAAAGTCTGCCCTATGCGCTTCTTCTTACCGGAGTTGCTCTGGATGACGGTACCCGGCTTCTAGTTGGTTTGAGTACAGAAAACCATCAATTCCTTGTTCGTATGTATCAGCGAAACTATCCCTGGGCCCTGGGAGCTATCATTCTGGCAGGAGTACTGGTGGGTATTATTTCTTCCAGGAGACTGCTTTCTCCCATTGTTCGTTTGAATCAGGAAATCGATCACATCATTATTACCGGGGATTTGGGGCGACGGTTGGACAGCTCGGGAACCGGGGATCAGCTGGATGGTTTAATCAACCGTTATAACCGTCTTTTAGATCGTGTAGAGTCTCTTATCGGGGGAATGAAAGACACTCTTGATGCCGTTGCCCATGATTTAAGAACGCCATTAACCAGACTCCGGGGGTATGCAGAGCTTGCATTGAGCAAGGGGAATACGGAAGAGTACGAGGAAGCTCTTGCCATGGTGGTTGAGCAGACCGACCAGGCGGGAGCCCTGCTATCGGCCCTGATGGATATCGCCGAAGCGGAACAGGGTATGCTTTCTCTGGAGGGGGTTCCCTGCAATCTCAGCACCCTGGCGGCAGAAGTAAGTGATATGTACGAACTGATTGCCGAGGAAAAGGGGCAGAGGCTGACTCTGGAGGCTCCGGATAAGGTTCTCATTTCTGGAGATCCGGTGAGACTTAGACAGATACTGGGGAACCTTGTTGACAACGCTCTGAAGTACAGCCCGGAAAGCGGCTGTATCGATATCAGATGCAGTTCCAGTGATGGAACAAGTTGGGCAGAAATTATTGATGACGGTCCCGGAGTTCCCGAGGAAGAAAGAGAAAGAGTTTTTGAGCGGCTTTATCGAGGAGACCGTAGCCGGGGTTCAAGGGGGCTTGGTTTGGGTTTGAGTATGGTAAAAGCACTGGTTGAAGCCCACAGCGGCAGTGTTGAAATTTCAAAAGTTAAAGGGAGGGGAGCCTGTTTTAAAGTGACTTTTCCCAAGATTACAGGGGAAAACATTTCAAAATCGTAAGGTTTCTGCAAGATTCCAGCAAGGTTGATGCATTATCTTTCTGATATCAAAATCAGGAGTGACTGTATGACCAACCAAAAATTACACCGATCCAATCGGTTCCTCATCGTTTTAGGGTTCCTCTTCTCTCTTTCACTGATAATAATCACTGTTCCATTGTCTGCTCAATCAGGGAATGCCGCCCTGGATCTTCAGAATGCTTTCAGGCAAATTTCAACAGACATTCTTCCAGTCGTTGTCCAGGTGAACACTGTTAATGTTATTGAGCGGAAAAAGGTAAACCCGTTTGAATTTTTCTTTCGTTTTCCCAACTCTCCCCAGCAGCCCGAATCACCTCAGACTCAGTCTTTCAGACAGGAGGGACTTGGCTCCGGTGTTATTGTAGAACGGCGTGAGGATCATGTTTATATTCTGACGAACAATCATGTTGTCGACGGTGCTGATGAAATTGAGGTGAATCTGAGCGACGGCCGGAAGTTCAATGCGACACTTGTCGGCGGCGATCCCCTGCGGGATCTTGCTTTGGTATCAATTGATACCAAAGACAATCTTCCCATCGCCAAACTGGGTAATTCGGATGATGTCTGGGTGGGTGACTGGGTTCTGGCCATCGGTAATCCTCTAGGTTTTGAGTCAACTGTTACCGCCGGCATCATCAGTGCCAAAGGCCGGAATGCCGAAGGGCAGAATTTTACCGACTATCTCCAAACCGATGCGTCCATCAACCCTGGTAACTCAGGCGGCGCCCTTGTGAATCTCAATGGAGAGGTGATTGGAATTAACTCCTTCATCGCTTCAACCAGCGGTGGGAATATCGGATTGGGGTTTGCCATTCCCATTAACAATGCCCGCCGGGCCATTGATGATTTCATCGAAAAAGGTAGTGTTGAGTACGCATGGCTCGGGGTTAATATGGGGGATTTGAACACAATCCTTTCAGAAGAACTGGATCTTACAGGTAAGAGCGGCGCCTTTATTTACAATGTATACGGAGAATCTCCAGCTATGAAGAGTGATATTCGACCGGGGGATCTGATTACAAGTCTGGCCGGTCGGACTATCGAAAATTCTACCGACCTCTCCAGAACTGTTTCCTCACTGCTCCCCGATCAGAGTGTGCCGGTTATATTGATAAGAGACGGCAATACCATGAATCTCAATATTCAGCTGGCGGTACGCACCATCGAACGTGACGGGGTAAATGTAAATGTCTGGCCCGGGTTCTCAGCTGTACCGGTAACAAGTGAATTGCGGGATCAGATGCGTATACCCCGAACTGCAGGGAACGTGTTGATCGGCGGTGTTGTGGAAGGCAGTCCGGCCTCAGCTCTGGGGCTGCGAAGCGGGGATGTTATTAAAGCCATCAATCGGAAGAATGTCCGTAACCTGCAGCATTTTTATGAACTGATTAACTCCGAAGACCGCCTGGAAATAAAAATCACACGTCAGGGCAATGATTTGGAGTTTATTCTGAATAAATAATTAGTCTTTTTCATATCTCTCTCCCTGGAAAGGGGCAGACACGTTGTGTTTGCCCCTTTCTTTTTCGATAATAGGATAGTGAGAACTTCTGTAAAACTTGGAATTACCCAGATTCAGGGAATAATCGTCCTTTTTATCACTGTGATTGCCCTGATGCTGCTGATTTCCCTTTTTCTGCTTCTATCCGGAACGAATTCGGAAAACCTCTGGCGCAGTAAGAGAGATTCTTTTCTTTTATCTCTCCGGGAAGAAATAGAAGAATATGCCCTTATACAGGATACTGATCCCGATATTGCGGTTCTGTTTGAAGAAAACCTTCAGAGAACTGTTCGCCTGGGTTCGGAACTTTTAGGCGGGGAGCTGTTCGTTATCGATTCAGCACAGGATACCGTCGCTCATACCAATCCGGAAATGATCGGTCTTGCAGCATCCGGCTGGACCGATCTTGATTACATTACTTCAGATTTTCAAGTAGTTACAGAAGCTGGCTGGCTGGTTGGATATCTTGGTGAACCCCTGTATATGAATGGCAGTAAAAGAATCCTCTGGATAATGTATCTGGTTATACTGATTCTTATCATAACGGTGGTGCCTTTGATTCTGTACTTCATACACCGTACTGTTATTGTACCATTGAGGGAGTTTTCCGAACGTGCCCGGATATTTTCCAGAGGTACACCTGTCGTAATCCGTAATGAATATTTTATCCGGGAAATAGATAACCTGGCTTATTCTCTGAATGACATGATGGACGCGGTGATGAATAGGGAAGAATCCCTTCGCCGGCTCAATGAATCTCTGGAAGAAAATGTTGTCGAGAGAACAAAGGCTCATAAAGACACCATCGAAACTCTCAGAACTGCAAGGAATCATCTTTTACTATCTGAGAAAATGTCTGTTCCCGGCTCGCTGGTCTCCGGTGTCGCACACGAAATTAACACACCTCTGGGCATCGGTGTTACCTCAGCCTCTTTTCTTTCTGAACGGTCTGTCGTTATATACCGGGAATGGGACAATCGCTCCCTGAGTCAGGAGGATTTGGAACATTTTTTTAAAGATACCGATGAAGCATCCCGAATCATTCAAAAGAACCTGGAGCATGCTGCAAAAATTCTGAACAGTCTAAAACAGGTGGCGGTGGATCAGCAGCGGGAAGAACGCCGGGAATTTGAACTTGTGTCTTATCTGGAAGATATTATCCTGAGCCTTAAACATCAGCTCAAACCCGGAAGGCATCGCATTGAACTTCAATCTCATGATGTTCTCATGGTTAATCTATGTCCCTGTATTATTACCCAGATACTGAACAACCTGGTATTTAACTCTGTTACCCATGGCTTTGATGGAAATTCAGGAGGCCGGATACTCCTCGGCTGCCGCAGCGAAGGAGATGAGGTGGTACTCGTTTATGAGGATGATGGCCGCGGTCTCAGCGAAGAAGAGACGGAGCATATTTTTGATCAGTTCTTTACTACCCGGCGGGACAGCGGCGGAACAGGATTGGGAATGAACATTGTGTATAACCTGGTGTCTGAAAAACGCAAGGGTGAAATTCAGGTGAAGATACCGGAGAGCGGCGGAGCCGGTTTCACACTGCGGTTCCCGAAAAACCCCAGAGGACAATAAAAGGTATAACAATTGCTGTCAGACCAGTGAAGAGTACAACCAGCATGAACAAGCTGTAACGAATTTTGTATGATTTGAGCAGTGATTCATCATAATACCCTTCTACACCATAATCACTGTACATTTTTATCAGTCCGTTTAAAAGTCTTGTCCGAGTCTGCCTCCCTTTAATAAGACCTACCTCGGCGACAAGGTTCACAACCAGAATCAGGGCAACGAAAATGAACATGATTATGAGATTGGACCGGCTTTGATCCGACTCCCAGGATGTCTCTGACGCCAAGGCTGAATTGGCACTCAATATGGCAATATTGATCAGAATTGAGGTGATAATAAAGATTCTGTCAGTTTTTGTATTTACCTGAAGTTCGTTGATGAGATGCTGATGAACCCTGGGTAGAAGGTTGTTTTCCATCATACTCTTTAATATACAACTCTTTAAGTTCAGGCACATCATTTAATGCAGAAATACCGGCTTCATGAATACGGTAAACACCTCTTCGAACCCTTTCAAACCATGTTTTTATCATTTCCCCGGAACCTACTCACAGAAACAGGCATTGCTGGAAATCCTGGATTGTGAAATCTAGGATGAATGTACGCCTCTTTAAATTTAACTGGCGCCAAATATCAATAAATTGAGGTAAATTCGCAAATCCCGTGTAAATGAGTAATAATTACTGGCGGAGGACTAATGAACAGTACGAATAATGCTCTGAGCAGGTTTTCATCCCTCTGTATCAACCGTTACAGAATTGTTTATCTTGGGATGGCTTTATTGGTTATTATTGGACTTTTTAATTACAAAACCCTTGCCAGAGAATCAAAACCCGAAGTTGTATTTCCCAAAATGAAAATCAATGTCAACTATCCGGGAGCCACTCCCGAGGATGTTGAACTTCTTGTAACAAATAAACTTGAAGCGGTTCTCTCAGGTATCGGAGATGTCGAATTCCTCACCTCATCATCAATGGCCGGCAGATCGGAAATACAGATAGACTTCTTTCCTGAAGCGGATATTGATGAGAAAATCGGCGAGGTGACTCAAGCGGTTCTGTCAGTTAATGATTTACCTGAGGAAGTGGAACCGCCCACAATAAGGGTTTCTACTACGGCGAATCGTGCCTTTATGGTTTTAAGTTTGAGTGGGGATCTCTCTCCGTCAGAACTTAAATCCGCGGCCGACTTATTGATGGATGAGCTCTTGTACCTCGATGGTGTGAGTGATGTGCAAATATCGGGAGATAAGAGTCCTGAAATCAGGATTACTGTCGATCAGGCCCGTTTAGCGGAATTCAACCTGACGGCAGAGAATCTTGTTCAGGCCGTCAATATGCGCCATAGGGATACTCCAGCCGGTGATGCCATCCTGGATGGTGTACATTATTATATTCGTGTTCTGGCTTCTTACAGCGATGTGAACGAATTGCGTAAAACCCTTATTCCGCTCCCCGGGGGAGATGTCAGATTTCTTAAGGACATTGCTCGGGTTGAGGAAACCTACAGTCCGACAACCAACTACTCCAGACGATCGGTAAATCTGGGTGAGGAAAATGCGGTTATGAAAGCCGCTATAACGATTTCTCTTTACAGGGACGGGGGAACGGATATCATCGGCCCAAGCCGCGCTGTTAAAGCTGTCATCGGCGATGTGGAAGGCGGCAGGTTTCCGAAAGGGCTGGATATACAGGTTCTTCAGGATGATGCTGTATCCGTTCAGGAAGACCTCGATAATGTGTTGGGGAATGCCATATCAGGTCTCCTGATTGTTGTTATCGTTCTTTATCTTTTCCTCGGATTCAAGGAAGCATTTATTGCCGCTCTAATTATTCCTTTTTCCCTGTTCTTTTCTTTCATTGCACTTAATCTCGCGGGTATGACCTTTAACACGATGACTCTTCTGGCTATGATTATCGCTCTTGGGCTGCTGGTTGATAATGCGATTGTCGTTGTTGAAAATGTCAACAATTTCAGATTGAAAGGCCTGTCCCGCATTCAAGCCGCCAGGCAAGGCACGGCGGAAGTCGCGCCCGCCATTCTTGCAGCCACCTTAACAACAATGGCGGCTTTTATTCCTCTTGCTTTCATGGAAGGCCGGATCGGACTGATTATCAGTGTTATTCCCATCACCATTATCTTTATTGTCGGAGCTTCCCTGCTGATCGCTCTGAGTGTCACACCGACCCTCACATCACGCCTGCTGTCAAAAACAACGGGTATACCGGTAATACGGAAATTTTCCTTTACACGGGAAATCACCGAAGCCCTGGTAATCACCGCTTTGGTGATAATCGCATTTTCCATAGATGGGCGGCCAGGTTTACTTTCTTTGTTGATGGCGCTTCTCATGGTAGGCTTTCTTGCCATCAGACTCATCGGCAGATATAAAAAGGTGAACGGGTTCGATAAATTTGCTTCCGCCTATAAGAAGATGCTTACAAAGTTGATGAGTAAGCGCATGAACCGGGTTCTCGTACCAATCATCACTCTTCTGGCACTGGTGCTTGCCCTGTCCACAATTCCCCTGGGATTGATGAAAATTGAATTGTTTCCCGTGATGGATGAGTCCTCACTCTATGTTGTCCTGTCCACCCCTGAGTACAGTTCTCTTGAGGATACTGACAGAATCACCAGACAGATAGAGAATATTCTTCTTACTCTTGACGGTATTGACAGCATTTATTCCGAAGTCGGCACTGTTACAATGAGAGAATCCGAAATCGTCGTGAATCTCAAATCCGGTGAAGAAAGAACATGGACAACAAAAGAAAAAATCCCCGATCTTCTCAAGCAGTTTGCGGCAGTTCCGGGAGCCAAAATAACGATTGGAACTTCAGCAGGCGGAAAGTCGGCAAACAGTCCGATACAGATAAAGCTTATTGGAAACGATATGGCTGCTCTGTCTTCATCGGCAAAAGCGTTGGTAGGAATGCTGCCCAACGCCGAGGGTGTGGGAAGTCCTTATTCGGATTTTGAAAGAGGTTTTCCCGAGGTTCAGGTGCTCATGAGACCCATCGTGGCCGCTGATCTGGATGTTGACGCAACATCTCTGGGACAAATTGTCAAATCATTCGTCAGCGGACAGACTTCGGGATCACTCACAACTTCAGAGGGAGATTTCCCCATCCGTTTTGCTACAACCGATGATAAGCTTGACTCTGTTCAGGATATGGAAAAAATTCTCATTCCCCTGAAAGACGGAACGATGCTCACCCTGACTCAGGTTGCCGCCCTTACGGAAACGAGCGGTTTCGGGACGATTCGGCATAACGGCGGGGATCGAACAGTTACGGTCTATGCCCAGCTCATGCCTGATGCGAATATCAGGAGCGCCGTAGAGGATATCGAACGATTGATTGCCGAACAGGGTTTGTCGGAAGGAGTCCGGTATGAGTGGGCCGGAGACGCAGCCGATCTCGATACTTCGTTCAGTGATATGACTGTGAACCTGGCTCTCGCTCTTTTTGTCGTATTCCTGATTCTTTCAGTGCAGTTCAACTCCTTAACCCAACCCCTGGTAATCCTGCTCTCCGTACCCATGGCATCGATCGGGGTTTTTATCGGACTTCTTATTACCGGGAATAATTTCGGCCTCTATGCATTTATGGGTGTAATTGCCCTGGTTGGAATTGCGGTTAATGACGCCATTGTTCTTGTGGACACAGTCAACAGGAACCGGATGAATGGGATGCCCCTTGATGAATCCCTTACAGATGCTGGGAAAAGCCGCTTCGGGCCGGTTCTGGCAACAACACTGACAACTATCGGCGGAATACTCCCGCTGGCTTTCAAAGATGTAAATTTCGCACAATTGAGCATATCCCTCATATTCGGTCTTATGGCTTCTACGATATTGACGCTTATCGTACTCCCGATTATTTACCGGATCGTTGAGGATCTGAAGCTCGGTTTTAAAAGAAAAATACCGGTTTTTATTGATGAGGAGACTGAATAATGAAACCAATTCGTATCTTGTCCGCAGTAATATTTATTCTGATAATTTCAATGACCGCCTGCATAAAGCCGGCCGATCAGAATACAATCGAGTCCATTCCCGTAGAAGCTACCCCGGCGGTTGTAACAGCCGTCGCAGATCTCACTGTGCCCCCTCCGGGTTCCAATGCAACCCAGGGAAAGTGGGATACTTTTACGGACGAGAAAAAACAGGAGTCCTGGGATAAGTACCTCGCCGAAGGGGCATCGGTAGAAGAAGCTCCCCCGGAGGAAGTTGTAGTTAAACGACCAGGCAGCGGAGGGGGCGGGGGATCCTCCATCGTACCTGTTGTTGTCGGCAGCCTGACATCTGCTGAAATTGATGTGTATTACTATGGTTTGGGGGAACTTGTCGCCGGAAATGAAATCCGGGTGAATCCTGAATCCTCAGGAACCGTGGAATCTCTCTATATTTCAGAAGGTGATTTTGTTGAAATGGGAGATCTCCTGTTCTCCCTCGATAATAATACTCTTGTTAATAATATCGAACGAACCAGTGAAAAGTGGGACAATGATCTGGAGCTCGCCACTATCAAGCTCAACGAAGCTCAGGAATATTATGAGGTTACAAGCAGTCTTTTTCCCAAAGGTTTGATTTCAAAAGCTGAAAGCGACAAGGCTCAGCAAACCTGGGAAGAGGCAAAACTGAATTATGATAATATCCAATTGGGAAAAACGGCGGATATTGAAAATCTTCAGGAAAACCTCCGGGCCACACTGGCTATCAGCCCGGCCAGGGGATATATCTCCGGAATCTCATTCAGGAGGAATGAACAGGTAGGAACCGGAGATTTTGTGGAAATTATTGATATTGAAAATATTGCTATCCAGGTTCAGGTTCCAGAGAATGTTATAGCCCGGATAAAAAATGGGAGCCGGGTTGTTGCTAAACAGGCTTCGGCACCGGATTACATACTTGATGGCATCGTTACCGGTGTCGGGTTAAAGGCCGATGTAAACAGAACGTACGAAGTTACAGCCGAATTTGATAATCCGAATCAGAGACTTCTACCCGGAATGTTAATGGAAGCACAGATTCAAATGGTACGATACAGCTCGAATTTCGTCGTTCCGAAGGCAAGTATCATGACCGAGGGCGATCTCTCGTATCTTTACAGAGTTGTTGAGGGTAAAGCCGAAAAAGTTCCCGTTGAAACAGGACAATCACGAGGACCGATGATTCAGATTATCGGACCCGTAAAACAGGGGGATATGATTGTTCTGACTGGTCAATCATACCTTCAAAGTGGCAGTGCGGTGAATGTAGCCGAAACCAGAGAGTATCTGCCGGAACGCACTGAGTTCTGATTATTCTGACAAATAAAAAAGCCCCCGCTATCGGAACTGTTCCGATAGCGGGGGCTTTAACTTATCAGCTCCCGAAACGATCCAGCTGTCGCTCGAAAGCCGAAAGATGATTCAGCGACCCTTTAAGAAGATTCTCATAAACCATTAGAATGGAGTCTTCATTGGTCTCGGCAATCAAGCTTTCAAGGTCTTTGATATCCAGTACCTCAATAGCTTTCCCGACTGCCAGAGCATCTGCCAGTGATGCTTCACCCTGTGTTGTCAGATCCTCATACAAATCTGCCAGAAGAGGACTGGTAAATACCCCGTATTCCGGATCCATCACTACAGGATCGGCAATTTCATAAGCCTCAAGGAGTTGAGCCATTTGGTCCATATGAACCTGCTCACTGCCGGCGATATTGGAAAACACACGATGATTCCAGACATCATACAGATAAAGGTAGACATCCCGAGCCAGTTTTTCCTCTTCCCGCATAAGAAGAAGTCCGTCAATCTCAGCTTCATTCAAGGCGTCAGGGTCGGCCGAATCGAATATAGCCTGGCAGTCATCACACATTTCGTGTGAACTGTTACCCGGGCCATTACCCCATGCGTTGACTCCCAGAATCATGGTGATAACTACGATAATTACGAGTAAAGATACTTTCCTGTTCATTTTATTACTCCTGTTAATATTCATTTTGTATAGTATCTCCACTATATATAAACAGTATGTGAAC
>DEIH01000024.1:0-1503 GCA_002352375.1 Spirochaeta sp. UBA2779
TGAAACTTTAATTCCTCTCGGGGCATTGAGAACCAATCTTGATAAACTGCCTGCAGATAAAAATACAGAAATTATCACCTACTGCAAAATCTCACTTCGTGGATATGAAGCGGCAAGTTTCATCATGTCTGAGGGATATCAGAATGTAAAAGTTCTGGAAGGAGGAATCGCCGCCTGGCCCTATCCCCACGCTTAGGATTTCTCAGTATTTTAGACTCTCATCAATAGTTCCATCCGGCAGCATATTGTCCGGATGGAACTGTCCCTTTTCTTCCATCTGATACCGCCTGCAGGAGAGCCAGTCTCCTTTACAGTAGGGGTATATCTGCTCATCCCGGAGTAATCCCCGGGAGTGGAAATAATTCATGGGACAGACCGGAAACCACCGGCATTCAGCTCTTTTCATACTTTCATTCTTTTAAACTTTCAGAGGTTTCCTCTCAGGTCCCTGTTTCCATCTCTCAAGTATAGTGGAATAATTCAACTTAAAGGTATCCAAACCAAGCTCAATCGAATCCTCTTTAATCAGAATACAGGCGAATTTTTTAATCATACGTTTAAGATTCGGACCAAACACATTGGAAGCCAGCACCTGTACTCCTTCTTCCTTCAGGATTCCAGAAATACTCCCGGCTTTCACAGGGTCGGCATGCATTTTTTCTTCTTCTGAATTATTCTTTACCTTTTTCAGGAATTCCCAGCCTGATTCATCTATTTGATAGATAAGATAGCTCCCGGCATCTCCAAAATGACGTTTTATAAAATGCTTTTCATCATCTGTGGCAATTGCCAGGATTAATCCATTACGCTGCTGGTTCATAAATACTGTTTCTCCTAAATTATTTTCATTTCTTCTTGAATTATGCACATATTCCCATTACTATAGAAGTATAGAGGGAGACATTCTGGTAAGAGTCTCTCATCAGGAGGTAATTATGCCAAGAGGAGATAGAACTGGTCCCCGGGGAATGGGGTCCAGGACAGGAAGAGGATTGGGATTCTGCAGTGGATACGGCCAGCCTGGCTATATGAGTTCTGCACCCACAGGAGGATTCGGTGGCGGATTCGGCGGTGGGCGTGGATTCGGAAGGGGTGGTGGCTTCGGCGGCGGATTTGGAGGCGGACGCGGATTTGGAGGTGGCTTTAGCGGCGGATGGAGTGCCGCACCCTATCAAGGGGCAATGGTACCTCCACCTGAGTATTCCAAAGAAACTGAGAAAGGCTACCTTGAAAGTGAAATCTCTTACATGAAGAGTCACTTGGGAACCCTCGAGGATAGGCTGAAGTCTATTCAGGATGAGGATTAAAATATTCGGGGCAGTTTTTGAATAGCTGCCCTGATATCCCCGATTCACGGAGTCCTGCTGGTTGTTCTTGAAGTACTACAACTATATGGTTACCAGAGGGTTAACTTTCTCGAATCCGGATTCAACCAGGCTGATAAGATCGTTCAAAGCTTCATCTTCGTCTTCGCCATCTGCTTCAACTCGAATTACAGTCCCC
>DEIH01000024.1:1620-2839 GCA_002352375.1 Spirochaeta sp. UBA2779
TTGATTGTTACATTTTTTTCTGTCATGTTCAGTTGCTCCCCGGATATTTCTTCCGCAATATATAAAGTATCGATTTCGTTGTGACTGAATAAAAATAAAAATGGTATGGAGAGGATAAAATCGGTATTCTAATCTCTTTTTTAAAATCTTCCAGATCCAAACCTTCGAGTTTATCTTCCTGTATGAGATTCCAAATACGGTGCATGTCACCTACACCAGCCAGCTCCTGCAGATAATATTCCAACCGTTTAACATTACGATGTGCTATTGAAAGCAATATCCCGTATGTGAGAACAATAATATTGAGCCACGTTTGATTTTCACGATAGAAATTAATTATACTCGAAGCGTATTTCCCAAGGATATCAAAAAATACTTGTGTCAAACCGTTACTACCTCTATCCCCTGATTAACCAAAAAATCAACCTCATTATCCGGTACCTTCTTATCCGTTACAAAGAGATTAATCTTGTCCCATTCAATTATTCTATTATAACGAGTTTGCCCGAATTTTCCGGAATCTACTGCCAGGATGATACGGTCAGATACTTTAATCATTTCCTGAATCATCCCTATCATTCTGGTTTCAAATATCGAGACACCATGCTCACGATCTACCCCATCAGCAGATAAAACAAGTGTATGGTGATGGTGACAATCAGCAAAATATCCAATATCGCTGTGAGTACCCACAGAATGTTTATTCCAAATCTCTCCACCTAGTATAACTGTTCTTATATTTGGTGATTCTTCAGTTTCAATGGCCAATTCCAGAGAATTAGTAATAATTCTGAAAGATCGGTCAGTTATGCCACTCATAATCTTTCCAGCCAAAAACGTTGTCGTCCCGGGACCGATGAGTATATCCTCCTGCTCGCGAATTAACTCTGTACAGTACTCAGCAATACGAATTTTTTCTTCAATTGCACGTGTACTGCTTCGAGGGGTGAGCGTACCGGTATATTCTGTCTGGAAGAGAACCCCTCCTCCAACAGTCTGAATTACAGCATCATTCTTTTCCAGTTCCTTAAGGTCCCTGCGGATAGTCGCTGTTGAAACATTGAAGAATTGTGCAAGTTCAGCTATGGAGGTTTGCTTCTTCAATTTAAGGCGATTGAGAAGTTGCTCTATCCGATGCTTCCTGGAAGTAACCATCACATCAGATGAAAAGCACCGACAACTGATTTGCCTGAGTCATACAGTTGATTAAATCGATCCA
>DEIH01000024.1:2895-5781 GCA_002352375.1 Spirochaeta sp. UBA2779
TTTAGCAACCCTATTCCAAGAATCACTGTTTCAGGATTAGCAGATATCACATCTTTAAAGTCTTCTGGTGAATAAACCGTCCCGGTTTTCCTCCACCAGCGGCTGTCCATTCTATCCCGATAAACCAGACAGGTTGTGCGGCAAACCTTACCTCCGCTAACCAGTTTTGCAAAGGAAATTTCATCTATCTTGGCCATATTATATGTACCGCATCAATCTTTCAGAATTTGAACAATTTTTTCAATATCCTGCTCAATCCCGACACCAGTAAGAAACGATACAGTTCTGATAACCGGTACATCACCAGTATCGGAAACAAAAGTTGTTGTAACCACTAAATCATGCCCTTCCACTTTGGATTTAACTTCTGAAGCCTTGCATTGTGTCGTTTGTACAGGAATATCACGTTTGGCCATTTCCTCTTCAATTTTCCGCGCTACCACTGTAGATGTAGCAATGGCAGTACCACAGGCTACAAGAATTCTTTTTTTCCCTTTTATCATATATTTATCTCCTTGGATTTATAAAATTCACGTAAAACCCTGCGTATTTTCTTGTCTGTGTCCAACTCAAGAATACGATTCGCTAATTCCTCAGCATCTTTCAATGAAATTTCTCTTATAAGCCATGATGCTTCCGGTATTGCCCGAGGGCTCATACTGAGCTCTGTAACTCCCAAACCTACAAGAAGCGGGATTGCCAGAGGATTACCTCCCAGCTCACCGCAAATGCCAACCCATCGTCCCTGGTTTTTTGCAGCCCGGACAACCTCCTTGACCGCCTTAAAGACTGAAGGGTCGAAGACTCTATAGTACTCACTGACATTGCTGTTTAACCGATCCGCCGCCAAAAGGTATTGGGTGAGATCATTCGTTCCGACACTGAAAAAAGAAACTTGGCGAGCCAGAATATCAGCCATCCAGACGGCAGATGGTATTTCCACCATAATACCGATCTCCATAGACCGATCATAGGGTATCTTTTCACGCTCAAGATCAATTCGAGCTTGATTCATGAGTTCCAGTGCCGCATCCAACTCTGGAACACCTCCAACCATTGGGAACATAATCTTAACAGAGCCATGGACCCCCGCTCTCAAAATAGCCCGGAGTTGAGTTAAAAACAGCTCGGGGAGAGACAAAGTGAGTCGAAGGGCTCGGTTCCCAAGGAACGGATTATCCTCAACCGGAAGAGGTAGAGCTGATAATTGCTTATCTCCACCAATATCCAATGTCCTTATAATTACAAACCCTTCTTCAAAGCATTCTGCCGCTTTGCGATATGCCTGATACTGTTCTTCCTCTGATGGTAAAGAGTTGGAATTCATAAACAGGAACTCTGACCTATACAAACCAACACTACTGGCCCCCGCATCCCGGGCAGGCAGTAATTCCACAGATGAGCCGACATTGGCCGATAGTGTGATTTCCTGACCATCACGGGTGATAACAGGTTTATCCTGATTTTTCATAATTTGAGCTTTGTGCTTTTTAAGAGTAATTTGCGTTCTTTCAATTTTCTGATGAATTTCCAGTGTGGGATTAATGTAGACTAAAGCTTTTTCGGAATCGGAAACGTCTAGTATAATCCTGTCCTGATTCTGTACAGCTCCAGTGATTCCCGTAACACCAACCGCTGCGGGTATACCAAGATTATTAGCCAGAATAGCAACATGAGAGGTGGCACCACCAAGCTCAGTAACCATCCCGGTGATTTGGTCGATATCCATCATTGCTGTATCACTGGGTAGTAAATCTCTTGCGATTATAATGCTTTTTTCAGGAAGAGTGGACAGATTGACATCCGGCAACCCCAGAAGGATACGAAGAATGCGCTTATAAACATCCTCAATATCTGCTACACGTGATTTATTATAGTCACTATCATCAAGTTCGGAAAACAGTGTGATATAGGATTCGAATATATAGCAGAGAGATTCTTCCGCACTACTTTTGTTATCACGAATTCTTTCTTCAATCTCGGCAATGATACTTTCATCCTCAGCAATTGTCTGTTGAGAACGAAATATATGAGCAAACTCGTCCCCCAATCGGGCTCTGACTGATTCCTTGAGTACCGATAGTTCCAAAACAGCCGCCATAGCAGAGGAACGTAATCGTTTGATTTCCTCTGGAATGTCACTGACAACTCTTTCAGAAATGAAGAGATTGGGGTTAACAAATATGTATGCTGTACCTTCCCCAATCCCCGGGGATGCGGCAATTCCCGAAAAATTCATCCTGTTATTTACCGTATTGTTTAACAGCATCTTTTAATGTCTGAAATATTTCTTCTGAATCACAAGCATCCAGAATCTTATTGAGTATCTCTTCATTCTGATAAACATTAATCAAGGTTTCCAGCATATCTCCAATTCGTTTCTTCTCTTTCAGTGCAAACATGGAAATCATACGAACTTCCAATTTGTCATCAGGACTGCCCATGGAGAGAAACTCAACAGGTTCTGGAAGACGGGCAAAAAGAATAATTGATTGCCGAACATGTTCGGCATCGGTGTGTGGAATAGCAATCTTCGGACCGGGCATGGGCAAACCTGATGGATGGAGTTGCTCACGCTTCAGGATGGCATCAACAAATGTCGGTTCACATTTCCCTTTATCAACCAGAAACTCCGCCATCAGCATAAGAGCCTCCTCTCTTGTTGAAGCCTGAAGATTGCCCAAAACAAAATCCTGTTTTACCAGATCACTGAAATTCAAATTATTATCATTCATTTAATTGAACCTGTTTATATTCATTATTACAGCAGGCGGGAAAACCTCCCGCCCGCTCCTTGATAACGTGTATTCTAGTTTTCCTCAGAATAGCCAGCAACTCGTTCCCAGGCGCTGGAGTTCTTCTTATACAAAGCCCAGGCAACAATCA
>DEIH01000024.1:5932-8818 GCA_002352375.1 Spirochaeta sp. UBA2779
GCTACTTGACTCTGCACACCGGCGATACCGTTCATAATGTACAAAGTTGGAACCATAACAATTGTACTTGTGATAATTGCGCGAACAACATTACCACGAACGATAGGAACCATCATTGCAACCATAAAAGGTATTGTTGCCAAATCACCGAATGGCAATACTTTATTACCCGGCAAGATGATTGCAAGAAGAAGGGTAATAGGAACCATTATCAACGATGTTGCGATAGAAGTCGGATGTCCAATGGCAATTGCTGAATCAAGCCCTATATAAATCTCCCTGTTTCCAGCACGTTTCTGAAGAAACTCTCGCGCAGCCTCGGACAAAGGAATAAGGCCTTCCATGAGAAGTGCAACCATTCGGGGCATCAAAACCATTACCGCAGCCAGTGAAATACTCACTTTAAGCACCTTGGTAATCCACGAAGTGAACGCGCCGTCTCCGGCATAAGCCAGCAGCGCAATTATTCCCCCGATTATAACTCCCTGAAGAACTGGTTCTCCAAAGACTCCAAATCGTTTTTTAATCGAATCAGGGTCGGCTTTAACCCTATTCAATCCAGGAATAACATCAATCAGTTTGTTAACAATAATCGCCGGAAGAATAAAGACTGTAGAGAATCCGTGGGGCAGGGAGATGCCCGGTATACCGAGTAATTGCTGTACGGCAGGAGCCGTCCAGTCAGCAAAGAAAAGCATTACTGAAGCGAAAATCATCGCCGAAATGAGTCCCAGCCAGATACTCCCGGTGATTGCCTGGACCATAGCACCAACAAACGCGAAATGCCAGAAATTCCAAATGTCAATGTTGATAGTTTTTGTAACACGAGAGAAGAGTAGAATCAGATTAATCAGAATCCCGAACGGGATAACCAATGCCGCAATATCCGACCCGAATGCAATAGCAGCTGAAGCCGGCCAGCCAACATCGATGATACTAAGCTCAATCCCTAAACGATCAACCATAGCCTTGGCAGCAGGTCCGAGATTATCAAACAATATACCAAGAACTATTCCGATACCAATAAATCCGACGCCCACCATTAACGCACTACGTACGGCTTTCCCCGGCTTGGCACCGAAAGCAACAGCCATAATAAAAATTATTATTGGCAAAAAGACACTAGCGCCAAGATCCAAAAAGAATTGTACAAAACTCTGAACTGTATCCATAAAGGCCTCCTGAAACTCATCCTACAATGAATTGCCAATTTGTCAACATTTTTTGCAATTTATTTTCATTTTATGAAATAATTCTTCATCCAGAGAAAATTCTGCCAATATATTGAATGGTCATTTATGCTTAAATTATTGATTTTTTATTTCAAACAAAATCACTTCAGGATTATACTTATTAACACGCAACCCCGAAATCCCGAACCTATTGCCGTACTTGCCAGCGGGGCAAACCTCAACTCCGAATATCAGAATTCCATCCTTTATATTAATCCTGTCTAAATAACCAGGGCAAAAAATCATACAGATTCTCAGCAATCTCCATTGCTCTTAAAATAAATCGAGTGGAGGTCGAATCAATCTTTGAGTTATGAATATCCCTATTTATCCACTAGCATCCATACTATTTCACAAGGTTCATCAGTATCATTAAATGAATAATGCTTTTCACCTGCAGGAATGAATAGAGCCGAACCCTGCCCACTTTTATACTCAATATCACCAATAACGCACACGGCATTTCCACTGATTATATATGAGTACTCATCCTGCTCATGTACACCGTAACCTTTTTCAGGAACTCTGGAACCGGAATCAAAGATAATATGGCCAAACGTTACTTTTTCATTGGTTTCTTTTGATTTTTCAAAAAAGACCGTCAATGGCTCTTCATTTTTTAAAGCAGAGAGTTTCTTTTCCAGCATGTTTTTCTCCTGTTAATTAAAATTCTTTCTCAATTTCGGGTCCAGAATATCTCTAACACCATCCCCTATGAAATTTGCACCTACCGCCATAGTAAGAATACCCAAACCAGGAAACGTACAAATCCACCAGGAATTAAAATTCTTCATCCCTGCAGAAATCATAGATCCCCACTCCGGATTAGGTGGCGGAGTCCCCAGACCCAAAAAACTCAAGGTAGAGAAAAAAAGGATCTGATTACCGATATCCAACGTTGCCAGAATGAGAACAGAACCTATAGCATTGGGTAGAATCTGAAATATCAGTATCCTCATATTAGAGCTGCCGATAGCTCTTGAGGATTCTATGTAATCATTTTCTTTGATTGAGATTACTACACTCCGCATAATTCGAGCATAGGTTGGCCAGGCTACAATCACCAAAGCAAAAAGTGTGTGGTATAAACTCGATCCAAGAACAGCCCCGATGGTCATTGCCAGAATCAATGCTGGAAAAGCGAGTACCATTTCTGCAAAACGCATCATTACATCATCAATAAGGCCCCCTGCATAACCGGCAACGCCTCCATAAATACTTCCTATCACTGCAGCAGAAACTACGGTTATCAAGCCCGCGAAAATTGATATTTTTGCTCCTGCAATTACCCTACTGAAGACATCCCGGCCCAAACTGTCGGTTCCGAACCAATGAGCTTCTCCTGGTACCTGCAATCTGATGGATATATCCTGAGCCAGTGGATCCTGAGGAGTTAACTGATTTGCGAATACGGCTGTTATTATCCAGGCTGAACAGATAATAATTCCCACAGCAAGAAACAGGTTTGTTCTAAACAAATTCAAGAATTTCATCATCTACCAACCCTCACTCTCGGGTCTATAACTCCATACAGTAAATCTATGATAAGATTAATTACAGCATAATTCAGCGCAATCAACAGTGACACACCGATAATTGCAGGAAAATCAAGACCGAGAACTGATTGATATGCAAATTGCCCAACACCAGGCCA
>DEIH01000144.1 GCA_002352375.1 Spirochaeta sp. UBA2779
CCAGGATCCCCTTCAGGTAAACGGATCGGCTCTGAGGCTCCGGGCATCCAGAGCTCCTCATCCCGTTTGGCCAGTCCCACCAGAGAGACCTTCTTTCCGAGATTCAGTGCGTCCAGAACTTTCCGAGCCGCCGAAACCTGACCCTTTCCCCCATCCACCAGTATCAGGTCCGGCAGGGGTTTTTCTTCATTCAGCAGTCTCTGATAACGCCGGGCCACAGCTTCGGCAATAGCTTTGTAGTCATCAATTTCTCCCCGGGTACTCATAATCTTGTAGTGCCGATAACCCGCCCGGTCCGGACGTCCGTCCAGAAAAGAAATCAAGGATGCAACTGTATGCTTACCATGGAGCTGGGCGATATCAAATCCCTCGATTCGCCGGGGAACAACCGGGAGGGATAAAACCTGTTTCAAAAGTTCCAGGGCGGGCCGATCACCGTCTTTTTTCACCATACGGTCCAGCTCAGAACCGGCATTCTGCCTCACCATCGCCTGGATTGCCATGTCCTTTTTCTCTGCGGGAACGAGGATTTTAGGAACTTTTCCCTCGTTCTCTTCAAAGAATCGTTCCAACAGTACACCAGGATGCTCCGGCAGATACAGACGATCCGGGCGTTCCCTTCCGGTTTCGGCATAGTACTGAAGAAGAAACTCGGGAAGTGCTTCCCCCGGGGTTCCGGCATATTCATTCATGTACAGTTCCCGGCCGGTTATCTGCCCGCCTCTCATCATCATTACGGCAAATACCACATGACGACCCGAGGCTACATAATCAATATAGTCCCGGGCCACACTCTTGAAGTCCATCACCGCAGGTTCACTTTCCAGAACCTCAAGAGAAGTCAAAGCATCACGAAAATCCGCCGCCCTTTCAAACTCAAGTTTCACCGCAGCTTCATGCATCTGTTTTTCAAGTTCTTTCTTGAAACCTACAGTACGCCCCGAAAGCATGGTTTTTACTTTGCGTACCGTTTTTCCATATTCTTCTTTGCTGATTTTCCCCACACAGGGAGCCGGACAGCGCCCTATGTGATGATAGAGACAGGGCTTGTCCCTTTCCCGGAGAACCTTACACCGGCGCAGAGGGTAGAGTTTTTGAATCAGTTCTATATAGACGTCAACCGCTTTCACATTGGGATAAGGTCCGAAATAAGTTGAACCATCCCGGATGATACGCCGGGTACGAAAAATCCGGGGGAACTTATCAGAAGTAATTCTGATTACCGGATAGGTTTTTCCATCTTTGAGATTGATATTGTACCGGGGAGAGTGTCTTTTAATGAGATTATTCTCAAGAACCAGGGCCTCATATTCAGTTGCTGTCAGTATCGCTTCAATATCTTCAGCTTTTTCAACAAGAAACCGGGTTTTTATATCTTTATCACCGGTAAAATAGGATGAAGCACGGGATTTGAGATTTTTGGCTTTACCAACATAAATCACCTTCCCCCTGGAATCCCTCATCACATAGACTCCCGGGGAAGAGGGAAATTGCCGTACTTTGTTCTTTAATTTATCTGACATGGCTACATACCGATATTAACGATAAGCGGGTAATGTGAAAAGAAAAAGGATTTTTATAGCAAGTTTACTGATTCTCCTGGTCTGCTCCTGCCTTCAAGCTGAAGAGATGGTCCTTTACGGTTCAGATGAGGGCTGGGGGAACACCGTCTTTGAAGGTCTTCGTGAAACTCTCGGCTGGAGGGGAAACAAGGCTCTTACTCTCGCTCCCCTGGGCCGAAACCCCTTTCTTCCGGATACTCCAGATTTAGAAAGTGATGTTCCTCCGGGGGATATTGACCTGCTGTTACTGGCCGAGCCCCAGGGAATGGTAAATCCCGTCGGTCATTACAGAATTGAGGGTGATTACCAAATTTCAAGTCAGTTTTCCGCCCGGGGGGAAAGTTCCATCCGCCTTGTTCCCGGGGGACTGAAGCTCTACCCGTCCCCTGCGGCAATGTGGTCTGCCGGAAAAGAGTGGGGTGATTTCACACTGGATTTCCGCCTGCGACCCACAACTCTGAGGAATGGAGAGATTTTCTTTTCATGGCAGGGCAGGGACAGCATTGGAGAATTGCAAAGCGTTATCGCCCGGGTGGAAAACAGAAGGCTTATCTGGGAATTTCAGGGCTTTTTCCGACAGGATACCAAGCGCTTTATTAATCTGAAGCTGATAAGTCCTCCGCTGATTCCCGGAGAATGGCGGCATCACAGGATTCGTTTTAAAAGGGATTCCTCCAATGCCGGCCGCTCAGGAGCCTCACCGGGACTTCTGGAATATCTTGTAGACGGTATTCCTTCGGATATGGTTCATGCCACCCCCACCGGCCGGGAGGGACTGGAACCGTTCTACCCTCTCATCGGCCGATTAACAGACCAACCGATACAGCTGGCCCCTTCTTTCAGCGGTTATATTGACGAATTCCGTCTTGCATCAGCCTACGATTCAAAACCTCCCGCCGGAGGATACTCGGATCTGGAGACTGCGGTCTCGGGAAAAGGACATACAAACCCCGTTGACAGCGGTTATCCCGGGTCATCCCTCAAAACACTCAAAGTCAGAGTTGATATGCCCGGTTCAACACAGGTAAGATTTTTTGTCCGAACCCTGGAGCGCCGGGATGAGTTCGATGAAATCGGCTTTCCCGACCCGGCAGACAGCAATTGGAAAGAACTTACCTTGAGAGAACAACCGGCTGACCCCACAGGTTTCGGCAGGTGGTATGAGTGGAAAACCGGAAGTACTACTGATAATCTCAATATAAATGGCCGCTATTTTATTATCGGTTATATACTGGACCCCGACCCTGCGGCCGATCTTGCCCCGGTTCTATCTGTCCTGAAGATGGAATACGAACCCCGGCTCCCCCCCCGGCCGCCAAGAGACCTGCAATGGCAGAGGGGTGACGATAATCAAATCCGGATTTCCTGGAGCAGTGATACAGAAGAAGCCGTAACCGGATGGTGGATTTCCTGGGGTCCGAGACCGGGAGATTATGCGACAACTGACTCGGGAACCCTTCAGGAAGGTAATATCAGGGGCAGTGTCTGGGTTCCCCGGGATGTGGAAACTCTCAGTAATGGAAAACGGCCTGGATACGAATGGCCCCGGGAAATGGAAAACAGAATTATTTATACTTCTGTCAGAGCCGCATGGGAAGGCGGAGGACCCGGAAGGGAAGACCCGGATCATCCGGAAGATTACCGTGCTCTCAGTGAACCGACAAGAGAGATTAATTTCCGCCCATGAAAAATAAAGTTGACGGTACTACCTGGAACGACTATCTCATCAGCGCCCTGCGAGCCTTCAGACTGAAGGATCTGGACCTGGCTGAAAAACGTCTGGATAAAGCTTTTGCCGAAGGCGGTGAGGATATTCCCTATCTGTACCTGCTGGCCGGTCACATTGCCCATGCCAGAGGCATCATTAAGGAAGCCGAAAAATCCTGGAAAAAGGTTCTTGAATTAGAGCCGGAGAATGGAGAAGCCTGGAACAATCTGGGAGTACTGTACCGTCGGCACGGGGACGATGAAAAAGCTCTGGCAGCATTCCAGGAAGCTGAAGAGAGAGCCCCTGACCGGCCGGATATTCCTTACAATATCGGAAACCTTTACAAATCCTCAGGTGATTTTGATAAGGCCGTTA
>DEIH01000159.1:0-14929 GCA_002352375.1 Spirochaeta sp. UBA2779
TCTTTATGATAAAATCTGAATTAATCATACTTTTTATATTATACATGGAGATATATGATGCCTACATCAAACCGCATGCTTCAAATAATTCTCCTTCTCTTCCTTTCAGCGCTGATACTAGCCGGGTTTCTTAGTGATGGTATAAGAGAAACCATACAAGGAGTTGTTGAATTACAGATTCATCCGGCCAGACTGATAAGTGATTTTATTGATATCGCCGGAATTGGCGCTGCCTTTGTAAATGCGGCTCTGGTGGGATTAACCGGTCTTTTACTTGTAAGATTCTCAGGGATTGGTCTTTCGGGTCCTACCTTTGCCGCAATCCTTACCATGACAGGGTTTGGACTTTTCGGTAAAACACCTTTAAATATCCTGCCTATTATTGCCGGGGTTTATCTTTCCGCCCGGCTGGTTGGGAAACGAATGAAGGACTATCTGATTATAGCCCTCTTCGGGACCGCCCTGGGGCCTCTGGTGAGCGCCCTGGCCTGGGAGTTCAGTCTGCCGCTACTCCCCGCATTTCTTGCAGGAATAACCGGGGGTATTATTACCGGTTTCTTTCTTCCTTCCATTGCAGTATCAATGCTGCATCTGCATCAGGGATACAATCTGTACAATATGGGCCTCTCCTGCGGGTTCTTCGGGCTGTTTGCTGCAGCAGTAATCAGAGGGTTCGGCCAATTCAAAGCTATGCCGAGCCACTGGTTTGTGGAATCATCTCTCCTTCTTGAACTTTTTGTTCCTGTTTTTTCCGTATTGCTAATCTCTGCAGGACTGATTACCGGCGGGAAACAAGCCATCAAAGATCTGAAAGAAATTCAGTCCATTCCAGGCCGTCTCCCTTCGGATTTTGTTGATATGGCGTCGTTATCCGGAACCCTGATCAACATCGGCCTGGTTGGACTCTTTGGTTCCGCATACATTTTTATTATCGGGGCATCCTTTAATGGACCAGTTATCGGCGGATTGTTCACCATAATGGGTTTTGCCGCCTTCGGAACCCATCTGAAAAATTCCTGGCCTGTGGTTGCTGGAGTAATAACAGCGTCGTTATTGACTGGTAACCCGCTGAACTCCCCGGGCCCCATACTGGCGGTATTATTCTCTACCACCCTGGCGCCTATTTCCGGTGAATTCGGAAGAATTATTGGATTCACTGCGGGTTTTATCCACCTTCTCATGGTGATGCAGACCGGCAGCTGGCATGGCGGTATGAACCTGTACAATAATGGATTTGCAGGCGGTCTGACTGCTGCATTGATTATATCTGTTATCCAGTGGTATAAGTCGAACAGAACGGAGATGTAGATGAAAAGAAAAGATTTAATAATCAAACTCATTGGAGAAATGTCCAGTTATATTCTGGATGAAAACCCCATGAAAATGGTGATATCTCTGCATCAGGAAGAGGATGGACTGCATCTGGCTATCATCGATGACGCCAAACATAGCGATGCAGACCTTGAAAAACTGGATAAAACACTCAACAGCCGTAAACGGCCTGAACTGGCCGCTTATTATGGTGCCATGACAGGCCACGATCTCCTCGGCTCTTCCCGTCTGGATTTACTGGGATGGCAAATCAAACATTCAGACGTTGTCCGTATGGGGGAAGGGGTAAAGATAGATCTCTGGCTGGGGGGAGACCGGTTTGACAGCCGGCAGTTCAATATTCCGGAAAAGAAAGAATAGAGATGATTTAGCTGAACTGCATGAAAAAGGGCCGCTCTCAATGAGCGGCCTGATAAATACTACACTGATATAACGCGTTATTTCAGAATTACTTTGAGAGTATAAGGATAAGGAAGTAGTCCACCTGAAATTGTGACATCAACACCATCTTCATTTGGCAGAATATCCCACGGTCCCGGTCCCAATGGAATTCCAGTAGATGATCCATCAACAATTTTTTCACCATTAGCTGCACCTGTTTCAAAGACTAAAGCAACCTCATCTGACGGTGTTCTATCAATATCCAGAATAATGGTATCATTGGCAAACATAACCGGATATTCTTTTGGTTTAAAAATATCTTCAAAAGGAAAAGGTATACTTTGTATTGCAAACACACCAATTCCCGGACCGACATCTATTTCAATATCATTGAAACCCTCTTTTATCTCCCTTTTCTTGATTGCCAGTCCAACATTGACATCAGCTGGATTCATCAGAACAATTCCAAAGATATAATCGCCAACAGGCAAGTTTGCAATATATACATTGCCATGTATAAATTCATAAAAGGCGGCATCTGAAAATTTATTCAAAGAATAAACACCGTTACTGTTTTCTTTTAAGACAACAACATAACCTGAATTAGCCGAGCCGGAAATATATCTACCGCCCCCCGAAGCCAATTGAGGAACACTGATTCGGACATTGTAATCTCCACCGATAACACCGGAACAGGCACTGAACAGAAGCATGATTACGGCTGCAGCAATAATTCCAATAACCGTTTTTCTTATATTTAGTCTTTTCATTTTACTCACCTTCTTTTATTTCAGAGTTATTCGAGCATAACCACTTTTTACTGATGATGAACGACCCTTGGGTCCTGCAGACGGAGATACACCCCAGCGCTCACCAACCAGATCAAAGGGATCCATAGGTCTGAGTCCTTCGGGAGCCCAGGACCAGGTTCCTCCCGGGGAAAGTATTACAGCCTGTCCAACAGACAAAGCCACCAATCCTTCAACAGTCTGAAGCTTATCAGCGCTCAGGAAAAAATCAGTACCACGAACGGCAGCGGTGGCCACCGGGGTGCTTACCCGGAAATCAATGGTCCGTCTGGTACTCCGGGTAACTGGCGGGCGGGTGGCCCGTACACGGCCGGAACGCAGGGATACAGCGGTACTGGTGGTTTCACCGTTCTGGGTGAGACTGTCGATACTCACCCGGGTGAGGGGCTGAAGGTTCAGCTCCATTCCGCCGGCTGAGAGTTTGGCACGGGCACCGAATCCGGTTGATATCATGGACCGGGTGGATACCACCTGTCCCACTGAAGCGGCACTCCAGGCACCGCCGGGTTCTTTAATTTCAACATTTCCGGAAACACTGAGTACGGTAACATCAGCGGCTCCCACCGCAAGCGCGGCAGAGGTCAATAACAGTAAAATTAGAATTCTTTTCACAATATCCTCCATTGAAGCTCTTAGAAGCTCCAGGACCAATCAAATCCCAGCCTATACAGAACAGGAAAATACGCAGCAACTTCTGTATCCAGGGTAATAGGATCTCCCGGATAGAGCACACCCAGCTTGAAATCCCAACCGAAGTCTGATTTCGGGCGCCAGAAGAAACTCACCAGCCCTTCCTGCCCCATGAAATGTCCCGCCGTCGAACTGGAAGGTACCAGGCCTGTAGAAACAGGTCCGATGGCAGATCTCATAAAGGTGGTTGTCCGCAGCTCCCAGGAAAAAGTGTCCGATGGACGCTTCGCAAAAAACACACCCAAGGATGTAAGATTACCCAATTCGAATTCTACCACAAATCCCTGAGTTGACACGATTGAGAGGGGAAGATACTGAGAAAGTTCACTTCCAGAGGGAGAACCGAGGAGATAACTGCTTCTGCTGCTCCAGTTATCACCGGTGGAACCGATTAAATCCACACCGAGACGGGAGTGGGATC
Source organism: Spirochaeta sp. UBA2779 (assembly GCA_002352375.1). Lineage (GTDB taxonomy): Bacteria > Spirochaetota > Spirochaetia > DSM-2461 > DSM-2461 > UBA2779. The sequence continues at coordinate 3,634 of DEIH01000159.1, forward strand.
CGGGGAGCCATGAAAAGCCCAGACGTCCGATACCGGCAAGAACCGTTGTATCCCCGCCGTATTTACCCTGCTGCCCCACCAGGGAAAGATCGTAAAGGAAATCCTTTCCAAGAAATCCCCGGGCGTAGAGTTCGAGGTACATGGCATTAAAACGGCTGCTGCCGTATGCCGTTTGATCTGCACTGCTGGTAAGGTCCTGCATGGCGAGAAAATAAACCGAAGTGTTCAGCCAGCTTGCTGCTGCTGGGACATCCCAGGCCAGGTATTCCATTATTCTCGGTGAGGAGAGTGCACTATCACGCTTAGAATCAGTCAGTGTCATGAAATACTCAGAAGATAATTTGAAAGTAAGACCGGTATAACCTGCACCAGCGGTGAATACATGCTCTCCAATGTCGACACTGAAATCAATACCGTCCATTGGAGCATCTATAATCAGTCCCGCAGGGTCTCCTGAGAGTTGACGGCCGGCTTTATAGCCGAACATTCCTGAATTCCCGTAAAAGTTCAGTTTATCCAGTTCGGGATAAATCGAATAAAAGAAACCGTGATAGGAAAACTTGAGTTCGTTTGTAAGTCCGACAAGAGCAACACCGTTAAAGGCTACTCCGCCGTCAATTTCCATGTTGGCCGCCGGGCTCCATCTGCCGCGGTACCATGCACCAGCGGTATTTTCAGTGCTGACACCGAAAGCGGAGCCGGCTATTTCCGGAAGTTCGAGGTTGAGATCCAGATTGATACCCCAAATCTGATCGTAAGCACTCAGAGTAAATGCTGGGATGAGCAGAATGAACAGAATGAAAAGAAAAAAGGCCGATTGCGGTTTTTTCACATCACACCTCCCTGAAGGCTTTCAGTAACAAAGGTGATACCCGTTAAAACCTCATATGGCGGCATGGATCGGGTTGTGTAAAGACTTGTGGGTTCAACAAAACCTTTGAATCCAGCTTCCAGAGCCGCATAACGGGGGGTTCCTGCAATGTTGAACATCCCGCCGCCTTTTATCTCAAAAGTCTTGAAGAGAGCCAGGTAGAATAGACCCAGACTGATGGGGTCGTCCGGGGATACTTTCTTAACATGTTTGGCAAACCCCTGATCTAAAGCCCAGGCATAACCATCTTCAGGAACTGTCTCTAAAGGCAGATTTCCCGAAGCCTGGGCAATCAGAAGAAGACTTGTGGCCACATCGGCAGTATCCTTCTCCAGAAACTGATCCAACAGTTCGTTGGACTGCCCCCAGAGGCTCACGGATAGAACAATCAGTGCCGCAGCAAATACAATCTTTCTCATAATATATCCTTTCTCTCTCCAATTATATTCTTCTTACTGAAAAAATCCACGGCATTATCTACATTACTGGCATGAATCATCTCTATTCACTACTCTTAACAAATGAAAAAGAGTACTACCTGGGAACAAACCTTTGTTATGATTAAACCTGACGGGGTAAAGAGAGCTCTTACCGGGGCGATTATCAGCCGTTTCGAACGGGCTGGACTTACTCTGACGGGACTGAAGCTGGTGAACGTTGATAGGGAGAAAGCCGAAGCGCACTATGAAGGGCATCGGGGTAAATCGTTCTTTGAACCTCTGGTAGAGTTACTCACCTCAGGGCCGGTTGTGGCCATGTCTTTTGAAGGGGCTCACGCTATTTCAGTGGTACGAAAGATAGTTGGAGGTACCGAGCCTCTGGAAGCGGCCCCGGGAAGCATCCGGGGAGATTTCTGCCACATGGGCTACCCCCGCAGCAAGGAAAGACTAGGGGTGATTCCCAACCTGATTCATGCCTCAGACTCCCCTGAAAGTGCCGAAACCGAACTGGCTCTGTGGTTTGATAAAGATGATTTTGCTCAGAATTATGAACGCTCTGATGCCGGATTCATGTAGATTGGGCCGGCAGCACTGATATGCCGGGTTTTGATAATCTCTCCCCTCAGATAGTTCTCTCAGCTGTTGAAGCGGCTTTCGGGTTGCAGCTCCAATCTGTAGTTACCCCGTTTCCCAGTTATGTGAATCGGGTGTACGGCTTGAACAGCATTGATGGAAATTCTTATGTAGTGAAGTTCTACCGGCCGGAAAGGTGGAGCCGGGAAGCGTTGCTTGAAGAGCACCGTTTCACCGGGGAACTGGCAGATGAGGAGTTTCCGGTGGTTCGATCGCTGAAGGATGTTGACGGGGATTCTCTTGCTGAACTCTTACTGGAGAACGGCAACAGGGAGATGCTTTATTATTTCACCCTGTTTCCCAAACGTTCAGGCCGCCTTTTCGATGCCGAAGGGGATGAGGCCTGGCTGAGAATTGGAGCTCTCTGCGGCCGATTGCATACGGTGGGAGGCAGAACAACATCGAAATTCCGTCAGATTATTTCACCGGAATCCAGCACTGCAGGGCATATCGAGACACTACTTGACGAAGAGGTGATTCCCCGGGATATGAGAGCCGAGTTCTTAGAAATTACCGGCCGGGCTCTATCTTTGATTTCTCCTCTTTTCACAAATGTTCCGTTTATCAGGCTTCACGGCGATCTACACCGGGGGAATATTCTGGACAGGATTGATGAGGGTCTTTTGTTAATTGACCTCGATGATATGGCCGCCGGCCCGGCTATGCAAGACCTCTGGCTCTTGATGCCCGGACGGTACGGTGAAGTGGGAAAGGAAATGGCACTCCTGGCCGAGGGGTATGAAAATTTCAGGCCTTTTCCCTGGGAACAGCAGTCCCTGATGGAGCCTCTCCGGCTGATGAGGATGATTCATTTTATCGCCTGGTGTTCAAAGCAGCGGTATGATAAAGATTTTCATTCCCACTTTCCCGACTGGGGCAGCCGGGGCCGGTGGATTCAGGAATTGGAAGATTTAAAAGATCAGATATCGGTTATCGAATCGGGAATGAACCCATCCCCAGATTCTTAAGGGTTTTAACCGTTTCCTCCAGTCCCGGAAGTTTCGGAGCCAGATTATACGCCCGGAATATCTCCCTGGCGGCATCTTCATCCCGGCCTTCTGCAGCCAGAAGCTCGGAAAGCAGCTTTCTGAGACGGGCTTCTTCCCGGGGATGGTATGAGAGTTTTACCAGGTCTGATAAAAAGGCCATACGCAGCCTGTTATCCTGATCGTTGGGAAGACTGTGCCTGACGATTGCCGCCATACGGTCCAGTACTTCCACATAAAAGTGCTTGAAGTAGGGGTCTTCCTCTTCAAGTTCAGCAATACCACGGAACAGTCTGTAAGCCTTTACAAGAGCTTCCTGTTCCAGATATGCCTCAGCCAGCATAAAGGCGTAATCCATAAAGTCTTCCCGGTCCAGATAACGGCGGAGTGAAAAGAATCCCCCGGACTGTGCTCCATCGTAGAGTTCCACCGCTTCGGCATCCAGATCGTGTAAAAGGTCGTAGCAGATTAATCTGGCAAGACTTTCAGGGTCTTCCTTCTTTCCACTGAGAAAATCCCTGTAATCCCAGTCGGTTACGGTTCCCCTTTTCCGGGTGGCACGCCAGGTTTGGTCGTAGGCTTCCCTGGTTGTTTTACTGGAGAGTACCTCATAGGCTTCTTTAAGGGCCAGAAACCTGGCGGTGCCTTCATCACCACTGAGATCTGGATGAACTTCCTTGGCTTTGGCCCGGTAGGCCCGGCGAACCTCTGTTCTGCCGCTGTCCGGTTTGAGTCCCAATATTGCGTAATAATCTTTCAAGCCAGTCTCCGCAGAAGTTTTGAATGAACGGATTGATTCCGTCTGTGCATCATAAAGGGAAATATACCAGTTGGTCACCAAAAACTTTTCTTTGTTACTTCTCCTGAGACAACAGCTGCCCGTATACTGTTATTATGGAAGAAGCCCATCTTAACAGACATGGTTTTTCTCTCCGGTATAAAGACGGCCGGGCCGTTCTTGTTGTCAGTCCCGAGAAAGAACGTCTGCGTCCTGTTTACGCTGATGATATTACAGCCCGGATGAGGATTCTGGGGATTCCCCCGGTATCAGCCAAAAAAATCCGCGAAATAATCAGCAGAGGAAGCGGGAAGCCTGAAGTGTTAATTGATTGGCCGGCAGGTGCACAACTCAGTGCTCATGTTTCAGTGAACATATCAGAAGACGGGATGAAGGCAGAGGTGGTGGTTCAGCCACCCCGCCCTGGAGGAGCTCCTGTAGACAGGGAAATGATAAACACAGCTCTTTCTGAAAAAGGTGTAATAAAGGGAATAGAAGAAGAAGCACTCCGGGGTCTGCTTAGAACCGGGAATTCAGAATACTCAAGAATTGCGGCCTGGGGAGAGGCCCCGGTAAAAGGACGGCTTGAGCGTACGGAATGCCTGTTCGTTACCCACCGTGGGAAACCATGGAAAGAGCTGAACAGCGGCCGGATAGATTTAAAAGAACTTAACTTCATTCAGAACAGAAAGGCCGGGGAACTACTGGCCCGACACATCCCTGCAATCCCGTCGAAAGACGGCTTTGATGTTTTGGGAACAATAATTGAAGCAGAGATTCCAGAGAAAGAGATTCTTATTGAGGCCGGAGAAGGTGTTGTTGAATCCGAAGAGGGGCTGACGGCGGAAATTGACGGTAATGTCCGGCTTTCAGAAGGTGTTATTACCGTTGAACCTACGGTAAATGTAAAGGATGTGAACTACTCAACCGGGAATATCGATTTTGACGGCTCTGTTTCAGTAGAAGGAACCGTGGCCGATGGCTTTACTGTACGGGCTACCGGAGATATACAAATTGGAAAAACTGTCGGCCGGGGACAGCTGTTTGCCGGAAGAAACCTGGTTCTCCTGGCCGGGTTTGCCGGGGATGGAGAAGGTTTCTGCAAAGTACAGGGAAGTCTCTACAGCAAGTTTCTTGAGGGTGCAAAAGCGGAAGTGACAGGAGACCTTGTTGTTACTGAAGCGGTACTCCACTCGGAGATAGAAGTGGAAGGCAATCTTATTCTCAACGAAGGCCGGGGAGAAATAACTGGCGGTTCTGCAATGATCGGCGGCGGGATAAGCTGTAAGCGAATCGGAAATATATACGCCGGAGCCACCCGGATATTTGTCGGAAGCCCTCCGGAGAAACTTAATGATTTTTTCCAGCTCGGTAGAACACTGAAACTCCTCAGAGAGGAAATTGACGATCTGGACCGTCAGTACGGATATTTAAAATCCAAATCCGGAACAGATTTGCAGGAACTCCAAAAGCTGGAATTGGGAATGGAGAAGCGTAAGAAGCGCCTTCAGGATGAAGCCTCGGAGTTAAAAATAATGCGTAAAGACTTAGCGGCATCAGAAGGCACTGTAATTGCAGTTCAAGACCGCCTGTTTCCTGGAGCTTCTATAACCTTCGGCCTGGAGGAGTACCACCTCGGAGACAAAGCACAGGAAAGAGTACTTCTCCGCCTGGAAGGCGGCAGAATAGTTGTACACGGGTTGAAACCTGGAGAGGAGATTAGTTTCCCTTCAGATTCTGACCAATAAGAATCCCTGAAATAATAACCGCCAAACCGGCGATTGTTGCCGGACGTATCGTTTCTCCCAGAATAAGAGAAATCCATAGAAGGGAGATAAAAGGCCCGAGGTAAACCAGATTACCGATCCGGGCNNGGTCTACGGGTTCTTTCAAGAGCGGTGTTCCATAAAAGAAATGTAATACCCATCTCAAAGAGGCCCACCCAGATAACGGATATCCAACCGACAGGACTTGAAGGAACAACCCGTCCCCCTACTATCCAAAGCACCGCGAGAACAATCAATGCCGTACTGAAACTGATAAACAGTCTCAACGTTCCCTCTATAAGAATCCGGGTGCCTGCGAGCCATGAGAACGCCCAGATAATTCCGCTTCCCAGAGCCAGGGCGATACCCGCCGAGTTCAGTTTATCAAGGCTGTCTCCGGGGCGATGGGCAATCAGCACAACTCCGACAAGGCTGATAATTAACCCGAGAAGGTCCCTTCCCGTCGGCTTTTTCCCTGATATGGGAGCAGCCAGAAGAGCCAGAAACAGGGGCCATGTGTAGTTTAAAGGCTGAGCAGTCTGGGCGGGGAGTTTGTTATAGGCGGCAAAGAGAATCCAGTAATAGGCCAGAGGATTCAGTAAACCCAGGGCTGCAGAATATACAACAGAACGCCGGGATGCGGTAAATTGAAACTTAAAACCCTGCCTGATGAGCAAAACAGTACCAAGACTTAACCAGGAAAAAAATACAGCTATAGAAACCAGATTCAGGGGTGTCAGTTCCCTTAATACCAGTTTGAATGCCACTGCAACAGTCGACCAGAGAGCAATAGCCCCTGCAGCAGGGATGTAAGCCCGACGTTCCTCACTAACTCTCATGACTGTTTAAGATACTGAAGTTTCCGGAATACTTTTTCCATATGCCGGGCTTCTCTTATACTTAAAGCCGACCGTGCCAGCATGTCCCTGAAGTAGCGATCGGTATGAAAACGGTCCGCCGCTTTGAAATAGTTCATCGCATCCAGTGAATCATGAATCACCTGTACCAGATTATCCAGCTCCTCCCGGGAAATCGGGTTATAGGCTCCGGTATGCTCCCCTATGGACTTCCGGTAAAACACCGAGGTGACGATCTGCACTGCATGAGAAAGGTTCAATGACGGAAACTCCGGAGAGCTGGGAATGTGACAGGCGATATTGCAGAGATTCAACTCGTTATCATCAAGACCGGTCCGTTCATTCCCGAACACCAGGGCGGTAATACCACTTTCCAGAGCTGCAGACTTTTCGGCTAGCTCCTCTGGTAGAACACTGAACCATTTCCGCTTGGCACCCCGTCTTCGGGTGATGCCTGCCGATAGAGCCGTATCCTCAAGGGCCTCTTCCAGGCTGTTGGTAACTACCGCATTTTCATAGATATCCCGGGCATGTATTGCCATTTTAAAAACTTCATCATTATCGAAAATTGCGGGAGATACCAGGTACAGTTCTGTGAGGCCCATGGACTTCATGGCACGGCAGACCGCCCCCACATTAAGCTCCCCTTCCGGACGGCAGAGGACTACCCGGACCCGGTTCAGCCAATTATCCAAGCATAGCTTCCATAACGAGAGCAGCTCCATCTTCTTCGGCGCTTAAAGCAATCCTATCCGAGGGAAACAGGGTTTTCATCTTATCCGAGGCGCCCCCCATAACCCATGCCTCACCGGCAGCCTGAAGAAGAGCCAGGTCGTTCCACCCGTCCCCCATGGCTGCCGAACTTCCAGGATTAATTCCGTGGATTCGGCATACTTCCACCAGTCCCCTGCCCTTATCAACATTCCCGCCCATAAATTCCAGAAAGCGCGGATCTGAATAGGTTGCACTGAGCTTATCAGAGGAAAATCGTTTTTCAAATTTCGCTTTGAGAGTCTCAAGCAACTCATGTTCTGAAAAAATAATCATTTTGGTGAAATCCAGCTTATCCAGACTGTTGAAATCAACTGACCCGCTGGGAATCTTCACACGGCTGATATAAGCTTCAACCTCCGGGCCATTTTTCTCATAGAGGAGCTTTGAATGCCGGTACCCTACCATTTCCATATTCCGGGCTCTTGCCTCGGTGATGGCGGCCCGGCTGACTTCATCCCCCAGATCCTGTTCAAAAACAACGTTTCCCTCAGGGCCTTCAACAATCATGGCCCCGTTGTAACAGATTGTAGGACCTTTCAGTCCCATCCTGTCATAAAGAGGTTTCAAAGACTCCCAGCTGCGTCCGGTAGCCAGACAGACAAGAGTACCTGCAGCTCTCAGCGCCTGGATAGCCTCGGCAACACTGGGGGACATACTGTGATCCGCTTTAAGAATGGTTCCGTCAATATCCAGAAAAAGGGCTTCAGGCCTGTGCACTGTGCTTACTCCTGAGGATTTGCTGCCCATAGAGCAGCCCGTAGATAACCAGAACAACGACACCTACCAGAACAGTGGTTCCCCGGCCCTCGGCAGCTGAAGACCCGCCAATCATCGGATTTATTACTTTTTGAGCAATAAACCCAGGCATGAGAAGTCCGAAACTGATTCCTGCCAGAACAAAATACTCCCACCACTTAAGTGCAGTCCTGATATAGCCCTGAGTGAGAGATGCAAAGGCAAACATGGCCAGCATGGCTGTCAGGAATACCCAGATGGCGTAAAGGGGACTATGAACCTGAAAAAGAAGGAGGTCGGTGTTGAACATGAAAATAAAAGGCAGTATAGCCGTCCTGATATCATAACTGAATCCTTGAATCCCTGTTTTAATGGGATCTGACTTGGCAATGGCAGCAGCAGCGTAAGCTGCCAGACCTACCGGAGGAGTATCATCGGCCAGTATCCCGAAAAAGAAGACAAACAGATGGGCTGCAATTATGGGGAAAACCACCCCGCTGCCCACCCCGAGTTCCAGAATAACCGGTGCCGTCAGTGCCGCCATAACAATATAGGTTGCAGTGGTAGGGAGTCCCATTCCCAGAATCAGGGATGCAATAGCGGTAATAACAAGGATAAGGAAAAAGTTCCCTCCAGCCAGGAATTCAATGGCTTCGGTAATTATCCCTCCCAGACCGAATGTAACAACACCGACGATAATACCGGCAGCGGCTACAGCCACACCGATACCCATCATGTTCTTTCCACCGGCTACCAGAGCTTCCCAGATCTGCATCAGAGATTTTCTTACAGCTCCCTTCCAACCGATTTTCAGACCTTTTTCACTCTTATATGCTTTCCAGAGATTTTCCAGGGGAATCAGAATGGCAAGAGCAATGATAGCTCTGAAAGCCGCCAATGCCGGAGAGTTCCGAAACACCACCAGAGAGACAATAAGAAATATCACAGGGATAAGAAAATGAAGTCCGCTTTTCAATGTGGGGAAGAATCGGGGCAACTCCGATTTCGGCAAACCTTCTATACCCAGTTTGGAGGCTTCAAGGTGAACGATATACAAAAGGGCGATATAACTGATAACCGCCGGAATAAAAGCCGCTCTAATCACCTCAATGTAGGGAACATTCACCGTCTCGGCAATAATAAAAGCCGCAGCTCCCATTATGGGAGGCATCAGCTGACCGTTGGTGGATACCGCAACTTCTACCGCACCGGCTTTATAGTCAGGATAACCCACTTTTTTCATCAGAGGGATGGTGAATGTTCCGGTTGTTACCGTGTTGGCAATACTCGATCCGGAAACCATACCGGTAAGGCCGCTGGCCAGAACCGCCGCTTTGGCCGGCCCGCCTTTGAACCGGCCCATCAGACTGAAGGCCAGATCGACAAAATACTTACCGGCACCAGCCTTATCCAGCAATGCACCGAACAGGACAAACAGGAAGACAATATTCGCCGAAACATAGAGAGGAACACCGAAGATACCTTCGGTGGACATCGTCATTTTACTGATGTACTTGGTGAGGGACACGCTTTTGAAACTGAAAGCCAGAGGCATTCTGGCAGCGGTAAAGCTGTAGAGGATGAAGATGCCTGCAACAACAGCCAGCGCCGGTCCCAGGGAACGGCGTGCCGCTTCAAGGAGAAGAATTGTCAGAACAACACCGAAAACGATATCCCTGAGAATGGGACGCCCCTGCCGGGTTTCAATACCCGAATATCCGGGATTCATATTGGCCATAATCAATTCAAAAGCGATGTAGAACGCTGCAGCTCCAGCAACAATAGCTGTCGCGTAATCAAGAATTGTTATTCGATCTTTGGCAGCCAGATACTGCCCAAGTCTGCCTTTACTGGGTTTTTTCAGCATAGGATGTGTCAGAAATACCAGGACAATGGCAAATGTAAGGTGGATGGATCTTACAATCGTACTGTCCAGAAGAATAACACTTGGCAGCATGAGTTGGAATATCGACCAAATAGCAGCAATGCCGGGTATCAGCCATTTACCGACACCTTCATCCAGGTGGCGGGTTCCGCCTTCAGCATCATCTGCAATCCGCTGAGCTTCGGCAAGACTTTCTTCGTCCGGAGTTTCGAGTTCTTCAATCATAAGCATCTTCCATTTAGAAAAGGGGAACAGGAATGAAAGGTATGATACCCCAGGGTACTTCTCTCACTTCGTTTGGCAATGAGATCCCCGCCCCCCGATAAGTACAAAAACAATTAACCGGGGCTGTAATGTTTACCGCCCCGATTGTAATCTCTCCGGCTACTGAATAAGGCCAACCTCTTTGAAGTACTTCTTTGCACCCGGGTGCAGAGGAGCGGAAAGACCATCAAGCATATTCTCTTTGGTAAGAACGCTGTATGCCGGATGCAGAGCTTTGAAATCATCAAGGTTGTCAAAAACTTCTTTCACAATGGCGTAAACTACATCATCGGAAACATCGGCAGAAGTACACAGTGTAGCCTTTACACCGAATGTATTAACATCACCGTCATTGGTAGCACCGGGGTAGTTGGAAGCTACGGGAATAACAGACTTTGCATAATAGGGGTATTCAGCAACAAGAGCCTCTACAGCAGCGCCTTCGATGGGTACGAAATGTACTTTTTTGGTTCCCGAGGTGGCCTCTTTGAATGAGCCGTTGGGATGACCGACAGTGTAAAAATAAGCATCAATACGGCCGTCCTGGAGCATACCTGCAGCTTCAGCGGCTTTAAGCCCCTCAGCTTTGATATCAGTATCAGGATTGATACCGGCTGCCGTAAGAATATCAGAGGCATTACCACGCTGACCGGATCCGGGATTTCCGATATTCACGGTTTTTCCCTTCAGATCTTCAAGTGACATGATGCCTGAGTCATCGGAAGCCAGCAGAGAGACAGATTCAGGATGAATGGAAAATACAGCCCGGAGCTTCTTCTGAGGATCGCCATCCCAGTCAGCGGTACCGTTGTAGGCCTGGAACTGACGGTCGGATTGTACAATACCGAACTCAAGATCTCCGGACATGATGGCGTTAACGTTGTAGACCGATCCTCCTGTGGATTCTACGGTTACCCGGAGATTGTATTCATCGCTCTTCTTGTTCACCATCTTGGAGATGGCGCCGCCGGTGGGATAGTAGACACCGGTAACTCCACCGGTACCGATGGTTACAAATTCTCTTCCTCCGGATGTTTCAGCAACATCCTTTTTGCAACCTACTAAACCGAATCCGGCAACCAGGGCCAGAATTAACAGAACTGATAAAACTTTTTTCATACGTTCCTCCGTATAAATTTTATAAAACGACGCATCCTTAGCCGACCGGCAAATGGACACCTTCCCAACAATAGTCACCCTTAAATGGGTGTGATACTGGAATTTGAAAGAACAGGCCGAATGAAAAGCCCATCCTCAGCCCTAATGATAAACAATCCTCAGTAAGGACGCAAGCTGTGGTTATTTCT
>DEIH01000159.1:15023-33798 GCA_002352375.1 Spirochaeta sp. UBA2779
TAGACATCGGCAATGGCCACAATCCTGGCAAAGAGGGGAATCTCTTCTTTTTTGTACCCGGCAGGGCGTTTTTCCACATCCCTGATATACTTATCCGCTTCAAAAAGGTCGCCGATTTTTCCGGGGTAGCCCGAGCCATCCCAATTCTCATGATGATAAAGGGCCACTTTCTGAGCGATAACATCCAATGCGGATTTACCGAGAAACTGCCGGGCCCCGAGCCAGGTATGAGACTGCATCACTCTATATTCATCATCATCAAACTTGCCCGGTTTCCTTAGAATGATATCGCTGATACCCACCTTGCCCACATCGTGAAGCATGGCCGCCATACGCAGAATATCCTTGTTTTTCTCCCGCTCTACAGAATCAATCTTCCGACGCTTTGCCCATGCTTCATAGATTTCCATGGAAAAGGAACCTACCCGGTTCACATGGGCATCAGTTTCTTTAGGATCTCTCAATCCGGCAAACCTTGTTATAGTAATTAAAAGGTTACGGGTCATCTGAGCTCTTTGAATTGCTTTGGATCCGAAACGGGCAAATATTTCAAAGAAAGGTTCATCTTCGGGGTTAAAGGGGACAAAATTCTTTTTACTGCCCCGGGCATTCAGCAGCTGCATAACACCCAGAAGATCGCCGTCGCTGGAGACAAGGGGAAATGTGAGACTGGAGACAGTTTTATACCCCGTTTTCTTATCAAAAGAAGGGTTAAAACTGTAGGGAGCATCACTGCTGATATTGTACATATCAGAAATATTCAAAAAGGTTTCATGATTGGCCACAAAACCGGATATGGACTTATCGCTGATGGGAATGGAAAAGAATGAATAGATGAGTTTCTCATCGGGTTTCAGCTTCGCCTGGGCTGTATCATTCTGAGTGTGAGTAAAGGCCAGCTGATTATCATCGGTGCGAATGTACACCGTACCGGCATCCGCATTGGCCTCTCGCCGGGCCAGTAACAGCAATCGTTCCAAAAGGAGATCGAGGTCTTTTATCTGGTCAAGCTCCCGATCGATATCAAGGATACGGTTCAATCGATCGGCAGAATGCTCACTCTGCTTACTCATCTATCATTACAATAATTCAATTCTTTCATCTAAACCATAATTTTTCTTACAAAACATCGCCAATCGTTGTTTTTAAAGATAAAAAACCAGCTTTCGAAGTCTACAACCACCCGATCACGCTCCATTTTTCCAAGAATCTTTTTTCCCCTTCAGTTCTCTCCGGGTAAGTATATTGACCAAGTATATCACCATCAGTAAGATTGTCCGGCGTGCCCCGTCGGGGCAACCAATCTAAACTCCTACAGGAGACTATAGCAATGGCGAGAAACACGAAAGCTCGTGGAAAAGTCGTCCGCCGACTCGGTGTCAATATTTTCGGAAACGGAAAATATGATAGATTGCTTAAGAAGAAACCTCAAAAACCGGGCCAGGAAAAGGGCTACCGGGGTCGCAACAAAGTCAGCGACTTCGGACGTCAACTTCTTGAGAAGCAGAAACTCCGCTTCTCCTACGGCCTCAGTGAGAAGCAGTTCTTCAACACTTTCGTGAAAGCGAAAACGTTGAGCGGCCTCACCGGTGATAACATGATGATTCTTCTCGAGCGTCGGTTGGACAATGTCGTTTACAGACTCGGACTGGCAACAACCAGGGCTCAGGCCCGGCAGTATGTCAGCCACGGCCACATCCGATTAAACGGGAAGCGTTCCAACGTACCTTCCATCGTTGTCCGCGAGGGTGATGAAATCATGGTTAAGGAAGTTGAAGCAAGTAAGAAAATCATCCGGGAAAGTCTGGCTCACAGTAATCAGGTAATGCCCGCATGGCTGTCCATCGACGGCGACGCCCTTAAGGGCAAGGTGGAGCGGCTCCCTTACCGGACCGATATCCCCTCAGTTGCCAACGAACAGATGGTTGTTGAGTTCTACTCAAAATAGGATTCAAGATTTCCGGTTCTGCCGGCTATCTGCAGAAACCGCTCCTTCCGGGGCGGTTTTTTTATTTTTCACCTTCAAGAACAGCATTCCTTGCTATAGCAAGATCGTATATCAGCTTACGGTTGATACTGCGCTGCCGGATTAAGGCCTTGCGGGAATCCCCATTTCCCACAGAAGTGATAAGGGTGTGTATTTTTGCATCCAAAGCAAGGAGTTCATCCATCAATCTATCTGCTTCTGAAAGCCAGTCCGGGTTCTGAACTTCCTGGTTCTGAACCTCCAGTGCTGCGGCGAAAACAACCGATCCTGTTTTTCTGGATTCTGATATTCCTGACGACTCTGCGGCAAACAATCCCGAAGTATCTATAATAAGACCGGAAAGTATGAAAATGAGAATTGTTAATCTTTTCTGATATTTCAACTGCATAGTATCACCCTGTTACTAATATCTTCGGCAGATAATCTCCCGGCTCGACCTTGAGAGCTTGTTATGGTTATCATCCGGGTGTAAGGAGTTCACCGATGCCCCGATTTCTTTCTGTCTGCCTTAATCCCACTTTTCAACGTACCGTAAGTCTGAGCCACCTTGAAAAAGGAGAAGTGAATAGAGCCGTTGAGTCCCGGCTTGATGTATCGGGTAAAGGAATAAATGTCTGCCGGGTACTTCAGCAGTTGGGAGCTTCAGCGAAACAGCTTACCCACCTCGGCCCGGGAAAAGAGGAGTTTCTGAGACTCTGCAATCTGGATAAGCTGAATATCGTAGATATTAATAGTGACTCCCCAATCCGGACTTGTATCACCCTCCTTGATAACGGGGAGAACAGCACCACGGAAATTGTTGAACCTACTGAAGGGGTTCACAGCAGCACAGCTCAAGCTGTTCACCGGGCCTTTTCCCGGGAACTGGCCGACACCGACTGGATAATCATCTCCGGTTCCAAGGCTCCCGGCTACCCTGAAAACCTCTTTGCAGATTTCTGCAGGGAAGCTTCTGAGGCAGGGATTCCCGTACTGGCTGATTATCGGGGAGGGGAACTGCTGGCCAGCCTCCCCTATCACCCGGCATTGGTTAAAATTAATCTGGTAGAATTTGCGGAAACTTTTCTTCCGAATCACTCAGTAAGTGAGACCGACGACACTTCGGCTCTTCCTGCGGTTAAAGAGAAACTGCAGGAACTCTCATTGAATGGCACGAATTATGTTATTACCAGGGGAGCCAGGGAGATTCTTCTTGGCGAGAACGGTGTGGTGGAAACGGTAACACCGCCATCAGTTACACCGGTTAATACCATCGGATCCGGCGATTCCGTCAGTGCCGGAATGGCCTTTGCGCTATCCGGCGGGGCATCACTGAAAGAGGCTGCAGTGGAAGGGGCCCGTTGGGGTGCGGCAAACGCGAAACTCCTGAAGCCCGGCAGTATCTTTTAGTTTTTTCCATCTTCCTCAAAAGGCCTGGAATACCCCCGGTCTATAGCATATCCGAACTCAGAGAGGCCAAAACCCTTCACACCGCTCAGGCTAATGCCGCACCAGGCCTCATTTATCTCAAAACCATCACCCTGAACCATCCAGGGCATCTCAGGCTGACGGCGCTTTACTTCCAGAGTAAGAAGTTGAGATCCGGGTACCCGAAACTGCAGGGTGAACCTGCCGGGGATAACACCATCACCGCCAACTTCAATCAGATCTGTAGTGTAGGAAACCGGCAGAACTACATCATCACCGGCAACCCATCCTGAGGCCAGCCGCTTGAAAGAGTCTCCGTAATCAACCGGAGATACGGCCAGATATTTTACCTTGATTCCGGCGATTTCCATCCCTTCCTCCAGAGCAAGAACGGTCCAGAGATAGCGGTTCAGGTAGGTCCAGTCCCGTTTCCCCCAGGAATGGTCGCGGATTCCCCGCATGTTCACATTGTAAGTGTTGCCGTCCACCTTGAAGGTGCCGGTGAGTATCCCACCCTGTTCTATACGAATCTGTTTCTCTGAGCGGATACGCTGAAAATACTCCCGGCTCCAGGGCATTTCGGCCATGGCAAGGGCAGTGCCTTTAGGGTCCATGTGGTCGGCAGAGCAGTACATGGCAGCATCGGCCTTCCAGTTCAGGTTCACATCGGCGGGCATCCCGTTGAGGGGGCCCTTGTATGTCAGCTTCCATTCACCTTCAGAAACAAGTTTATAACTCAATCCTGCGGCGGCAATCGCATCGGGAGCGTCGCCAGAGGTCAGTTTAACAAAACGGTTATCGTTGGCATAACATTCCCCGGCGAAGGCCCCCCACATCCAGACTTCAGCTTCTTTCCCGCCTCCGCGAAATCCCAATCTTGTGAGGAGAACATTCCCTTGATTATCAGACCCCTGGAAAACAAAAGAATCGTTGTAGTTCGCCTCTTGTACACCTTCGGGAACAGGAACCCGTTCATCTGAAAGGGAAATAGACTGCCATTCCGGGCGGCTTTTAGTGCCAGATTTCACCATAAGAATAGCCAGAGTATTTTTAAGGCGGCTGCCCCCTTCAGGAGCCAGACCATCCCGTCGGCGGGGCCGGGAAAAGAGAAGAAGAACGATACAGACAACGGCTATTGAAATAATTATTTGAGCCATGGGGAGGGAACTCCTTAACAGGGAAAAGAATAAAATATACCTGCCAGCAATCCGGTTCCAGGATTCCCGGCGCTGCAGCTGAGATATTGATACTAACATGAGCAGTCAGTATTATGAAAAGGTAGCAGGAAAACTATTTTCCGCTTAAGAAAACCGCCGAAGCCCCACGGAGGTGACAATGTCACAGAATCTCTCACCCGAAATAATTTCCATTAGACAACTCTCCACTGGAAACGGCGGAGGTAAGGCCTCGGGTTTAGCCTTACTGGCACGACTGGGGCTTTCTGTACCTCCGGCGATGGTGGTTCTGAATTCAGATGTTTCCACTGTTCCTGAGAACATAGAATCGGCCTGGAAGGATTTTAACGGGGGGATCGCAGCAGTCCGCTCTTCAGGATTGGATGAAGATGGAGATGCGGCATCGGCGGCGGGTCAGTATGAAACACTGTTGAACGTAAGTCCTGAGAATCTCCGTGATGCTGTTGTTCAATGCATAAAGTCAGCTGCAGAAGATAGGGTAAAGACATACGAAAACGAACTTTCCGGCGGATCTGACAGCTCAGGCGGCCACATGTCGGTGGTTATTCAGAAAATGATTACACCGTCCCGGGCCGGGGTGATATTCACTGCAAATCCCATCAACGGAGACAGGGAAGTAATGGTTGTGGAAGCGGTTGCCGGACTGGGTGAAGAACTGGTATCCGGCCATGCCGATGCGGCCCGGTATGAGATATCTGCAACCGGCAGTCCTGAGCTGATTATCGAGTCTTCAGGAGATCTTGATTCTGCATCTATGAGCATTGAACTGCTGGAAGACCTCCGGACCGGAGCCGTCCTGGCCGCCGCCGAATGGGGTATGCCACTGGATCTCGAATGGGCTGTGGACTCAGGATCAGGAGAACTGCACTGGCTGCAGGCACGCCCCATCACCGCTCTTGCTGATTCTCTGGACAGTATTGTCGAACCCGGGGAGCTCATTACCCGATGCAACATTGGAGAGATGATGCCCGGAGCTGTTACACCCCTCTCACTTTCCACAGTGGGTAAATCTCTGAGCACCGGTCTGGCCCTTTACTACCGAAGCTTCGGTGCCATCCGCCGCAATAACCCCGATCCTTCATTCATCGAGAATTTTGAAGGCCAGTTGTTTATGAACCTCACTTCAATGTATTTGATGAGCCAGCGGGTACTCGGTGCCACTCCTGAAGGGACAGAATTAAGTATACTCGGTTCGGTTCTGCCTCCCCACGATATCGGTCCCAAATCCAGCCAGGTAATCAGGTTGATTAACGGATTCCGATACTTCGGCGGACTCTTTGCCTGGAAAGGGAAAGTGAAAAAACTGGAGCGTTTGGCAAACAAACACCGCATTGAAACCGACGACCTGAGTGCCTCGGATATTCTATCCCGAATCCGGGCTGATCATAGCAGAGTTATGAATAAAGCCGTTGCCCTTCATTATGCAGCCAGCGCGTTTTCCGGAGCAATGAACGTTGCCCTTACCATGACCCTGTCCGGTGGAACAAATATCAGTGATGAATCCAAGCGCCTGATGACCGAACTTCTCTCCGGTGTGGATGGTGTTGAGAGCGCCGCCGTATTGGAAGGTTTGGAAGAACTGGCCTCCATCATCAGAGGCACATCCATGGAAACCTCGATAATGAAGGGCAGTCCCCATGAAGTTCATCAAGCCCTTTTAAGCGACAATTCAACCGCCGGCCGTTATTACACTGCGTTTATAAAACGCCACGGTCACCGCTGTATCCGGGAAGCCGAACTACGGGAACCTGAATGGGAGTTAGAGCCGGGGCACCTGATCGAGTCACTCAAGGTACTGATTCAAACTCCGCCCAGAGTGAAAAAGGCTTTGGAACCCGGAGCTTTGAAAATGCCGATACTCCCGGAGGGAGTTAATCACGGAACGATTAAGTGGCTTTCCGGCCAGGCCAGAACAGGAGTTCGGGCCAGAGAAAAGTCCAAATCTATGCTTATACTTGTTATTCATAAATTCAAAGTCGCCGCCCGGACTCTTTCAGAACGACTGGTTTCAGAGGGACTTTTACCCGAAGCGGATCTGACATATTTCCTCACTATGGATGAATTGGAGTTGTTAACCTCGGGACTGGGCGATGGCCTGATTGGCCGTGCCCGGCGGCGCCGGCGGCTTTACCCCCAGCAGATGGAACTCCGGTTCCCGGATCTTTCTTACGGACACCCTGTACCTGAGGAGCCTTCTCTACCGGAGGATGGAACGAATATGTCTGGAATCCCGGTAAGCCGGGGTATCGCTGAGGGAATTGTCCGGGTAGTTAAAACCCGGGAAGACGCCGAAGCCCTTCAAAGCGGAGAAATCATGGTGGCCCAGTTTACCGATATCGGGTGGACCCCTTTCTACGGGCGTGTGGCCGGGATGGTAACCGAGATAGGAGGCGCCCTCTCCCATGGTTCGGTGGTGGCTCGGGAATACGGGATGCCCCTGGTGGGAGGACTCAGCGGCGCATGCACCGTTCTGAATAACGGGATGCGGGTACGCATTGACGGCGGAAATGGTATGGTTACCGTGCTTGATAACGAACGGGAACCGGCTACAGCCTGATTAAAAGCTTACACCGGCACACTGGAGCCGGGGTAATACTTTGGCCCTCATGTGACACCATTGACTCTTTAAATCAGCGAATACGTGATGCCGCCCTGATTCTGTAATACTGACCTATCATCACCGCGACGAGTATCATTCCCCAGATCGCTCTGGTTATGAATGCATTCACCTGCAGCAGATTGAGACCATTGGAAATAATCTGCAGATTAACAAGGGCCAATACCAGTCCGGTAACTTTCCCGATCCGCCGCCGGCAAAAATGAATGATGGCGTCAGTAGAATCAATGCGATAGCCGCTCCTACCAGGAAATCTTTTTATTCCGAACATTCAAATACCGGTGCATTGCTCCATAATCTTCTGCTTCTTAACACTTTCCATCTATAATGTTCAACTATTGACACTTAATGTGTGTATATTCTTCGTAATTGTCCTCTTCATGTCATTATTGTCGAAATAACACGATTATAATCAATTTATATATCACTATTTGAATATTATCCATTCCTAATGTTTTCAATTTTTGTTATCTTTTTCATTAAATGATGTCATTTTAAAAGTTCCAAGGGCCATATATGAGCTCAACAGTGAAAATTTAGTTAGACTGTTGACAAAAGAACATAATTATTGCTAATATTGCACTTGTTAGAACATTTTTATGTTAATATTTTAACACTATTCAGAACGGTATATGTGCAATTATTGCTATAGCTGCAGGCTGGAGGCCGAAATGGAAATTACATTAAAAGGGTTGGTAGCGGTGGTAACCGGCGGGTCCAGAGGTATCGGAGCCGCCATCAGCCTCTCACTGGCAGAATCCGGAGCAAGGGTGGTGATTAATCACTTACCGATGGATCGTGATGTAGAAGGGTTTAATTTAATACGGAATAAAATTGAAAAAATCGGTGGGCAGTGCATTTCGGTACCCGGTGATATAACTGACAGCTCATTCTGTAATGAAATGTGCCGGATTGCCGTCGAAAAATTCGGGAGACTGGATATACTCATAAACTGTGCCGGTTTCGTTGTACAGGCCGACTGTCTGGAAGTCTCTGATGAACTCTGGAAGAACGGTATAGAGGTTAATCTTTCGGCGGCATTTTATACGAGCAGAGCGGCATTGAAGCACATGGTGGATAATGACCATGGCCGTATCATCTACATAGGCTCCTCCGGTTCAATTACCGGTGGTGGAGGCTCTGCTTTCTACTCAGCTGCCAAAGCGGGCATTAATGGTCTGGTTCGGAATCTTTCCAAGGAATTGGCACCAAACGGCATCACTGTTAATGCCGTTCTACCAGCTCTTATTGAAACTGACCTTCTTCGGGATCGTTATTCCGATCCTGAAAAGCGAAAGGTATTGGTGGAAAGGATACCAGTAGGACGACTCGGACAGGCCGAAGATGTGGCAAACACCGTAATCTTCCTGGCATCCGACAAAGCAGATTTTATAAGCGGACAGCTCATCATCGTCGATGGTGGATCGACTTACAAATAATAAATATTTTTTTGGAACTACCTCAGGAGGTAACAAATGGACAAGAAAGAAAAAGACGCAATGATTCAGAAGGCATACGATCTCGGGTTCAAATATGAACGTGACTATCGTGGATGTGCACAATGTGCCATAGCAGGCATGTATGATGCTATGGGCATTCAAAATGATGTTGTGTACAAAGCGGGAAGCGGCCTTGCCGGTGGCGGCGGTGAATGCACCACCGGTAATTGCGGTGGGTACACCGGGGCATCTATGGTTCTGGCCTCCTTCTTCGGCAGAACGCGCGAAAAAGAGGCAACGGAAGATGGACGGGCCGACAAGTATGACTCCTTCCGTATGACCCGTGCGGTCCATGATAAATTTGTAGAAAAATACGACAGTGTCATCTGTGAAGGCGTACAAAAGAAACTCTACCACGGAAACTCATACGATCTTCGAGAAGAAGATCAGAAACAGGCATTTCGTGATGCCGGTGCCCATCATGATGATGACAAGTGCTGTATGGCAGTTGGAGATGGTGCCCGCTGGGGCATGGAAATATTGCTGAATGAATTGGAATCTCAGGGTATGACCCTGGACGATTTCCGTGATGCCAATGGCAATCAGAAAGATCCGGAGTAAGTTATGCCTGAAGAAGATAAAGAAGGCCGCAACTATCACGTTGAAAAAAAGGCTAAATCGGAACTCTTTTACCTTAAAGGATCAAATGAACTCGGATGGGGTATGAAAAATCGTCTGGCACGGGTGTTTAACCCCAAGGACGGCAGAACCATCATGCTCGCCATCGATCATGGCTATTTTCAGGGGCCGACGACAGGCCTGGAAAGAATTGATGTCGATATCATGCCCCTGGTCCCCTATGCAGACACTTTGATGCTCACCCGGGGTATCCTGCGTACTATTGTACCCCCATCAATAACCAAACCGATTATGGTTCGGGCTTCCGGCGGTCCAAGCATCCTGAAAGAACTCTCAAACGAAGAAATTGCCATGGATATCGAAGATGCCATTCGTCTGGGTGTCTGTGGTACCGCAATTCAGGTGTTCATCGGTGGTGAATTTGAATCCCGCAGCGTCGTAAATATGACGAAACTGGTTGATTCCGGTTTACGTTACGGGATTCCTACTATGGCCGTAACAGCCGTCGGACGTGAAATGGCAAGAACACCGAAATATTTCCGCCTGGCAACCCGGATTTGTGCTGAGCTCGGCGCACACATTGTTAAGACCTACTACACCGAAGAGGGGTTCGAGACGATTACCGCAACCTGTCCGGTTCCAATTGTTATCGCGGGTGGAAAAAAACGGCCGGAAATGGATGCTCTGGAAATGGCATACCGGGCAATAGACCAGGGAGCCGCCGGAGTGGACATGGGACGAAATATATTCCAGTCAGATTCTCCTCATGGAATGATGCAGGCCATCAATGCTGTCGTCCATGGAAATGCAAAACCGAAGGAAGCTTTCGATCTTTACAAACAGGTTAAATCCGAGGAACAGAAATAATATGAAACTCTATCAAAAACATCAAAAGGAAATCGAAGATTTTCTGTATGTCTGCAACTGGTTGAGTGATCGTCGTTTTGTAACAAGTCACGGCGGCAACCTTGCATACAAGGTAGATGAAAATCTTTACCTTATCACTCCCACACGGCGCTATAAGAATATCCTCAAACCTGAAGATCTTGTTTTTGTGGATATTGACGGTAATACAATTGCTGGCAGTCGTGAACCCACAGGCGAGATGCCTATGTATCTGAACCTCTTCAGATATCGTCCGGACATCCGGTCGGCTATTCATTGCCATCCGCCCTACACCAATGCCTTTGCCATCCTGAAGAAGAACTGGCTGATGAAGCCCATCTTCCCTGAAACGATTGTTGAGGTAGGACCGGTACCGGTTGTGCCATACGGAGAGCCGATAACTCAACAACTAGCGGACAATTTCAAGCCTTTCCTGCAGAATTACAATACATTTATCATGGAAAGTCACGGTATAACAGCCATTAACCCTTCAGATATCATAAGGTTGATGCATATCGTGGATATGCTTGAGGTGAGTTCAATTTCTATTCTCTCTGCCCTCGCGGCAGGAGAGATAAAAGAGATTCCCCGAACTGAAGTGGAGAACCTGGCCAACACCATGAAAACACGTGAACTTCCGATGATAGGAGCTCCAGGGGCCAATAAAAGCATCGTCGATCTTTATTTCCCGGAGTAATTTTATGCATACGTATTTAAGTCTGGATATAGGAACAACAGGAACGAAGGTTGCACTGGTATCTGAAGTCGGTAAAACCATCAATGATGCGTATGCTGAATATACAATTGATGCCCCACGATCCGGATTCGCTGAACAGGATCCTGAAGCCTGGTGGAACGCTATAGTAGCAGGCTGTCAGTCTCTTCGGGAATCGAATCCGGTGGAAATGGAAGCTGTTATGGCCGTTGGAATTTGCGGACAGATGCACACTCATGTTTATCTGGACAGTAAAGGACGGCTTCTCCGTTCGGCGATAACCTGGATGGATCAACGTGCTCAGCACATCGTCGAAGAACTCAATGCCGACAGGGAAATATCGACATTGATTATGGACGAAACATCCAACAATGCAACATCAACTTATACTGCTCCCCAGGTTTCCTGGGTTCAGAAAAACGATCCTGACACATGGGCTCGAACAGAACATGTTCTTGTTGCCAAGGATTTCATTAAATACCGCCTCACCGGCGAAATGATGACCGATTATTCGGAGGCTTCGGGGACACTGCTTTTCGATGTTCGAAACCGTAAGTGGTCTGAAAAGATGTTCAATCTCTTTTCCATACCCCGATCAGTATTTCCTGACGCGGCTCCTTCCACAACCGTCTCCGGCTATGTTACCAGAGAGACCGCTGGACTGACCGGTATACCGGAGGGTACCCCGGTGACAAACGGCAGCTCCGACAATTCCGCCGCGGCTCTGGGTGCTGGAATGACGGATAAAGGTCAGGTAACTCTTATCATCGGTACTGCGGGGGTTATCAGTGCCTGTAGTGACACACCCCTGCCCGACGATAGAAACCGCGTGCTCTGCTGGAACTACTGCCTTGAAGACCGATGGATCAATCTGGGTGTTATGCAGACCGCCGGTGAGTCCCTTAACTGGTTCAAGAATGCATTTGAAACCGGCAAGGATAAAAGTAGTGGAGATATTTTCTCCGTTTACGATAATGAAACTGCCGAGGTACCCGACGGCAGTGACGGTTTGCTTTTTTTACCCTACCTCAACGGGGAACGAACACCCTATTGGGATCCACATGCCCGGGGTGTATTTTTCGGTGTAAATATCAGGTCAACCAAGGCTCACTTTGTTAAATCAATCATGGAGGGTGTCTCCTTTTCCTTACGCAATAATATCGAAACTGTTGAATCCCTTGGGATGTCTGTTAATCAGGTACAGGCGGTTGGTGGCGGCCTGAAGAGCCCCGTATGGTTATCGGTTTTATCCCAGATAATTGGACGTCCCATCAATACCGTTGCCAATCCACATACGGGAAATGTCGGGAACAGCATAATTGCAGGACTGGCTCTAGGAGAGTTTTCCTCGGTTCATGAAGCCACAAATCGACTTATAAAAGTAGATAAAACAGTTGAATCCCAGCCGAGTGATGTATATGAGAAACGATACGCCCATTTCCTCGGGCTTTACGAAGATCTTAAAGGACGATTCGCATCATACGACAGAGATGCCATGAGCTGAGAGGCATTTAAAAAGAATTATCTGGCGTTTTAGGGGCAAGCATAATCGTTGCGCCACTTTCGATAAGCTTCTCCCGCATCTCCTCATCAAGTTCCCAGTCGGTAATGATTGAAGAAAATTCATCCACTTCGGCAAAATGACCGGTTCGCACCAGCCCGCATTTGCTGCTGTCGGCGACCAGGAAGGATTGTGCACTGTTTTCTATTGCCGCACGTTTAATTGGAATCTCAGATTGCCCCGAACTTGTTACACCGAGATCCACACGAATACCATTCGCGGATATAAATGCTTTGGAACTGCGATTACGGCTGAGAAGCTGAAGTCCTTCAGGACTATCGAAATTCTGTGACTCAGGGTGAAAGATACCGCCGGAGAGTACAATTCGGGTATTTTTACGATAAGCAATGTGATTGATAATATTCAGGCTGTAACAGAGAACCGTCATTTCAAGATTCGGATCTACATGTTCGAGAATCAGTTCTACAGTCGATCCCGCATCAAAGAAGACAACATCACCGTCAACAATGAGTGATGCAGCTAGTTTCGCTATACCTCTCTTCTCATCCACATTTGTCGTCTCAGCCGATGTAAGGGAGTACCCTTTGGATCCCGGTTTTCTGTTATTACGTTCGGAAACAATAACGCCTCCACGGTAAGTTCGTACTAGCCCGGAATCTTCGAGAATTTCCATGTCCCGCCTGATCGTCATGACGGAAACATTGAGCCTGGCAGCTAGATCCTTGATAGTTATTGAATTAGCTTCTGCTATGAGTTCCTGCAAATAATCGAGTCTTGACTGTTTTTTCACTGTTACATCATACCTGAATAACCCACTCTACTAATACCTTCTAATCCCATTTATTAATTCTTATCACTCACAGTTTGCAGTTTCAAAGCCGCTTCATTCTGCTTTTTCAACTGATATTGATCGATTACCACCGCAAGAATAACAACAAGACCCTTAATGACTGTCTGCCAGAATGAAGAAACACCCACCATAACCAATCCGTCGTTCAGGACGCCGAGTATCAGAGCACCGACAATGGAGCCGCCGACAGAACCCCGTCCACCGCTCAGGGATGTACCCCCCAGAACAACCGCTGCTATCGCCGTTAATTCATAGGATTCTCCCGTCGCCGGATGACTGGCAACCAATTGGGAAGCGAGAATCAACCCGGTAAGTGCAGCTGTGAATCCCGAAAACATATACGTTGCCATTTTTACACGGTTGACTCGTATACCGGAAAGCTTCGCTGCATCTTCATTCCCGCCTACTGCAAACACATGACGGCCAATTGGAGTTTTCCTGGAAACATAAGCTGCAATGATACCAATGAAAATAGCGATCCATACCACCAGCGGAATATTCAAAAAGGTCCCGGAACCCAGGCGGGGGAAACCCGTATTTCCCAATGCCGGATCTCCAACCAGATTCGGGAAAGTTTTTCCTCCGGATCTCAAAAGCGCAAAACCCCGGGCCATGTAGAGAAGGCCCAGGGTTGCGATAAAAGGAGCAACACCGAGCTTCGTTACAAGTAATCCGTTGATTGAACCCAGAAGAACTCCGATCANNCATAAACCGGCAACAGAACCGACTGAAAGATCGATACCTCCGCCGATTATCACATAAGTCATTCCTACTGCCAGAATCGCCCAGATAGCCGAATGCTTGGCCATTGATATCAGATTACCGGCTGTCATAAAGTTAGGGGCGATTATAGCAAATACGATAAAAACACCAAGAAAGGCAATTAACGAGCGAAGTTTCAGAAGTATCATTCCCACAGAGGGACCGTTTTTTGATTTATGTATTGTTGTATCTGTCATTGATTATCTCACTTTTTCCATCAGGCTTATTACTCTATACCATGTCCGATTTCAGAGGCCTTGCGAATCTGTTCTTCATTAGCTTCAGACCTGTTAAATTCGGCGGTCACTTTCCCCTTGGAGAGGACAAGGATTCGATCCGACATGGAATAAACTTCTTCAAGTTCTGAAGAAACCAGTATGATTCCAAACCCTCTATTCGCCATTGAATTAACGATTTCAAAAACATCAGATTTAGCTCCGACATCGATACCCCGAGTAGGCTCATCCATCAAGAGAATTTTCGGATTGGTAAGTAATGACTTACCGATGACGACTTTCTGTTGATTGCCTCCGCTGAGTGCACTGATAGAGATATCCGGGGACGCAACACGAATACTGATAGATTTAATAATTTCCTTGACACTTTCGAACTCACGTTCTTTTACGATATGAAACCACTTTGTGTAGTTTCCGATACTGGACATCGTAAGATTTTTCTCAACTGAAAGATTAAGAAAGAGTCCCTCACGCTGCCTCTCCTCGGGTATCAGTACAAGACCCGCTTCAAGGCGATCCTTCATATCCATTT
The DNA here is from genome assembly GCA_002352375.1 of Spirochaeta sp. UBA2779. Classification (GTDB taxonomy): domain Bacteria; phylum Spirochaetota; class Spirochaetia; order DSM-2461; family DSM-2461; genus UBA2779. Next base: position 29,811 of record DEIH01000159.1, read on the forward strand.
TATCCAGACGTTCACCTTCAAGCCATATCTTCCCATCAGCTTTATCAAAACCGCCCATCAGACTTTCCAGCAACTCAGTTCGACCGGCTCCCATAAGTCCATAGATTCCGAGCACTTCACCCTTACGTACTGTCAGGGATACCTTGTCAAGGGTATATCCACCGCCATATCTGGGAAGGGTGATATCCTCAACCCGAAGCAGCTCCTGCCCCATTTCATGTGCTTGCCCACTGAAAAATTTTCTAGGATCACGTCCCACCATCTTTTCAATAATGTCGGACATTTCCATATCGCTCACTCTGCCGGAATCGATAAGCCGTGAATCTCTGAGTATCGTGATGTAATCGCCGATTTCTTTTATCTCTTCAAGCCGGTGAGATATATAAACAATAGCGACACCGTGGTTTTCTTTGAGGTCTTCCATCACACTGAACAGGACTTGAACTTCGGGGATACTCAACGATGATGTTGGTTCATCCATAATGAGTATCCGAGGCTCATCAATCATTGTTTTTGCTATTTCAACAATTTGCTGTTGACCCAGACGAAGATCCCGAACTGGAGTATTCGGATCGATATTCTGCCCCAGTTTCTTAAGGACCCTACCGGCTTCCTCAACCTGGGCTGCATGATCGATGTAGAGATGCCCGAATTTCATTCGTTCCTTATTCATAAAGATGTTCTCGGCAACATCCAGGTCACTGAATAGATTGAGTTCCTGATGTACGATACCGATACCTTTCGCCACCGCATCCCGGGTTGAATTGAATGAAATTTTCTCGGCTTCTCCCTCATTGTCATACAGCAACATTTCACCGGAATTCGGATACTCAATACCAGCAAGTATTTTCATCAGAGTTGATTTACCAGCTCCATTTTCTCCAACAAGTGCATTAATACTGCCGCTGTATGCCTTGAAATCGACACCCTGCAGTGCAATGGTGCCAGGATACACTTTTCTGATTCCCTTTGCCTCCAAAACGAGACGCGAACCATTATCCATCATACCGGCTCCTTACCCGTCTGTTTCATCAACAAGAGTCATTACCACGGGAGTCACAACCACCTCTTCCAGGTTTTGTTCATCTTCAAGTCTGAAAGCTCCGAGAAACATGATTGGTTTACCCTCAATTTTCTCAAGGTCAATCGGATCTATAGAGTCCACTTTCATCCGGGTGTTCAATTCTTTTGCAAGCTCTGCAAATTGCAGCTGATTTCCGATATCTGTGAATCGAATGAACTCTACCGAGTCCCTGATTGCCGTACCCCTCAGAACCGGGCCAATCTGCAGTACTGCATCCGCCACACCATCTTCCGGCTCAAGGTCCACACGAATAACACCGTTTCTGGAGCTGTCGTCATATTCCAATACCCGGGCAGTGCCCCTCACCTTGAAAATATAAAAGGGCTCCCCAGTCTGACGGGTAAGACCATACTGATCGATAGCTGATTGCCGATTTTCCTGCAGTGCATTCATTAAAGTAATGAAATCTACTGCCTGCTCTTCATAAATTGGTATCAGCTTGCTTTCCCAAATCGACTCAACATATTCCGGAGCCTGAAAACCCGTACCTGTTTTTGTCCATGTAGAGTACTCGCCATCACCATCTGCTGCATTCTTGTCGATTTTCACAATCGTACATGCACTTAAAAATAAAGTGTAAAAGATGACTGCTAAGAATAGGAAAAGCAGTCCGGATATTCGCCGCATCGATATCTCCCTCAGTTGGTCTGAATACAAATAAGGGAGCCCTGCCCCGAGAGGCGGAGCTCCCACACTCAACAATAACCCGAAATAAGATGTAATTCGGTTACAGTTTCTTAAATCCCCGCCACTTGTCTGCGTCGGCAGGTTTAATCAGGAAGCATCCATTGAGAATCTTTTCCTGATCCATTCCGGTGGAACCGGTTTTGATGTATTTGTCTGCAAGCTCGACAGCCATTTCAGCATTAAGAGCATTAGGCTGCATTACCGTACCGGCGATTTTGCCTTGAAGCATGGAATCCAGTACGTTGTCGTTGCCATCAAATCCCATTACGATAATGTCACCCCGGCCGTCAGCTTCAGCAGCAGCCTGAGCACCAAGTGCCATTGTATCGTTACCACAAATAATACCGCTGATGTCTGGATTAGCCTGAAGTATCGATTCAACATCGGCAAAAGCTTCAGTTTGACTCCAGTTTGAAGTTTCCCTTGCTACCATTTCCATGTCGGGATACTGATCGATGATTGAGTGATAACCCTGAGATCGGACACCGGCGTTGGTGTCAGACTCTTTACCGACCAATTCAACCCATTTCCCTTTCTCACCCATCAATTCAACGAAGTATTCTCCGCCGAGTTGAGCACCCTGAAAGTTGTCGGAAATCAGTTGTGCTTTGGCAATACCAGCAACATTAATCTCACGATCCATACAGAATACGGGAATTCCCGCATCAGTTGCACGGCGTAGATTATTTGGTGAAGCATCTGCATTGGCGATATCAATAATGATTGCAGCGGCATTCTGGGAGATTGCCGTATCAATGATATCACTCTCTGCATTCGGATCGTCACCGTGGACTACCATAAGGGTTTCATAACCCAGTGACTCTGCCTTGGCTTTGGCTGCATCCGCTTCCGCTGTAAAGAACGTGTTGTCCTTATCAGGTGTGATAATCACCATCAGATTTGACGATTCCGTATCACTTCCGCCATTGGCGAAAAGTAAGCCGGCCGGTACCAATAGGACCAGTACGATAACGATGAGTTTTCTAAACATAACTCCTCCTTACGATTTGTGATTCCAGTGTTGTTATGTTTTGATTAACACTGAAATCGGTTTCAGAATGATCAAATTGTAACACATATATGGGTCACGTCAAGCTATTTTGTTATAATATCGCCGATAATGTCTTCTTTGTTACATTAAATGTTAGTTTAAGAAGCTATTTTAGACTTCTCTCCATGTCGTCCAGTGAAGCATATCCTGATTGGCCTGCCAGGGATTTATAGACTTCAAGAGACATGTTACCCCCGGCCTGTCGAAAAGCCTCTACATCCGATCGAAGAAGAGCAAGGGTTTTATCCGAGTAGGTTTCCAGCTCTGAACTGAGATAGTTTTTGAAACCGGCAATATCACGACCGCCGCGCATAATATTGGGATATCTGCTGATAATCTTTTTCTGCCATTCAACGTAGCAATCGCAGATATAAGGGATATCAGAGCTTTCCGATTGGACTGGGATTCGATTGTCCATTCGGGCATATTTCAGGGTCAGAAGATTTTTGCCTGCAGCTTCGGCAGTTATCAGATCCTGTAGATAGCTTTCACAAGTACCGACCGACCACCCGGCAAATTGTCCGCGGCGATGAAGTCTCATATTCTCAATATCCGATCGGCAGGCCGGCTCTTCACCTGTCGGTACAAGCTGGAACATATTCACTTCAATATCAAGAATCCGATCCACGAGACCCTTCTTTATCATCTTTTCCTGATTCATCTGTTCAACTCCTATCCAATCGAGTCCAATTTATCCCTGAGGAACTTATCTTCGATACTCATTTCAATTTCAAGGCCATAATCATACAGGAAGGAATCTGACAGGGAGCTGAGATTCTGCCGTACAAGCTCTTCTGCAATTGCTTTTACACATATTTCCACAATACTGCGTAGTTCCTTCTCGTTATTTGTTACAGTCATATCACTGAGATGCTTTTTCACACTCGAACCCAGAATTCCCAGGTTATCAAGCCCCCTGAATATCCACTTGCCGTAAGGACGATAGATACGGCTGAGGAGGTACACAAGGGATGTAATTTCTTGGGCAAAACCGGTTTTGTGAAACTGAACCGCAAGACTGTCTTTGCGCTGATATGCCCTCTGGAGATTGTATTGTCCGTGCTGACCCGCAGCTTTACACCGGGATGCTATCTTTTTCAGTCGGATATCCCGGGGAAAGTATGAGAGCAAGACTTTACGCATCACCATAAAATCCCCGGAACCTT
>DEIH01000159.1:33862-34007 GCA_002352375.1 Spirochaeta sp. UBA2779
CGGGGGTCGATCGCTCCCCAGAAAATTCCTGTAGAAGCGTTCTACCGATATAACTCCATCCCTCCTTACCCTTGTATCCAGACGTTCAACTGGATTGAATCCAGAATAAGTATCCTTCAGACCATTGTAGATCTTCTGCAGCTCC
>DEIH01000061.1 GCA_002352375.1 Spirochaeta sp. UBA2779
CCCTCCAGAGGGAACTCCCGGGGAGGTTCAGGAAATAATCCTGGGCAGCAATCTTGAAAAAAAGGAATACCCGCAGTTTGCCGTTCCCGCCGGAACGACTCAAGGCTCATGCCTGATGGACGGCGGAGAGTGGGCATTGCTGGGAACAACAATGGCCCCGCCCTACTCGCCAGAAAACTTTGAACTCTCAAGCCGATTAAAAATGCTTAAGAGCTTTCCTGATTACCGGGATTGGATAATACACTTAACCCGGGAGGAAGAGGCATGAGGACCAACAATGAAGGGAATAAAACAGTCATCATTACCGGAGCATCGGGGCAGCTCGGCCAGGCATTGGGCCTGAGTTTTTCCAGAGCGGACTATAGGCTGATTCTTCTTTGCCGCAGCTCTGAAAAACTGGAAGGTGTTATCCGGGAGGCACAGTCCCGGGGGAATCCAACCCCGTTAGTCCTGGAGGCGGATCTGACATCTGTTGGCCAGATAGAAAAAGCTTTCGAGGAAATCAGAAACCGTGGATTTCATCCTGATGCTCTGATAAACAATGCCGCCGTTCAGGATCTGGCCCCTATTGCGACTCTCAGTGCACAAGTATGGGACCGGATGATGGCCGTGAATCTGAGGGCCCCCCATCTCTGTACCCGTTTATTCTCGGCACTTGAAGAATCCTCAGACTTCACTGCAGGGCGGTCCATTGTGAACATTGCATCTATCGAAGCTGAGAATCCCGCTGTGAACCATGCTCATTACGATGCTTCAAAAGCCGGCTTGATTCAGTATTCTAAGGCTTCGGCACTGGAACTGGGCACCAGAGGCATCCGGGTGAATTGTGTCTCTCCGGGTTTGATATACCACCCCGGGCTGGAAAAAGACTGGCCGGATGGTGTATCACGTTACAAGGCTTCATCTCCCTTGAAAAGACTGGTACGAGCTGAAGATGTATCTGAAACTGTTGTTTTTCTCTGCTCAGCGGCAGCTGCGGGGATTACCGGTGTGAATCTACGGGTGGATACCGGAGTTGGTGCCACGCCGGGTTACTGATAAAAAGATTATAATGATGTCATCAAAGACCGGTGTAAATTGAGGATTCTGAACACTTGAGGAACCTCCCCTGGCTCTTTTTACCGATAAACTGACCATCACGAACAATCACTTCTCCCCGGAGTATCGTCATCACAGTTTTTCCTGTATATGAAACTCCGTTATATGGTGAGTATCCCGAATTACTATGAATGTTCTTATCGGAAATCACTCCATTTTCATTTCCGGAGAAAAGGACTATATCCGCATCAGTTCCCGGAATCAGGCTGCCCTTCTCTGGAAATAGTCCGAACGCTTCGGCAGGATTCCGGGAAAGTATATTACCCATATCAATTATCCCGGACTTCTCACCACGCACAAGATTGGTATAAACGAGCATTGATATTTCCTCACTGCCGGGGATTCCTGCCGGAATCTCCCTGCAGTCGGCAAAGCGGCTCTTGTGAGCGGGTGTGTAAGAACAATGGTCCGTTGCTACAACATCAATCTCTCCGGTTTTCAAAGCTTTCTGCAGAGCGGCATTATCTTCTACTTTCCTCAACGGAGGAGTCATAAGGTATTTCGCCCCATCATCACCTTTGAGTTTTTCTTCTGTCAGAAACAGATAGTGAGGTGTTGTTTCCACGATAACCCGGACTCCGGTATTTCGAATTATCCTGACAGCATCAAGTCCGGCTTTCGATGATAGATGCACAATGTAGAGTGGTACATCATAATCTTCAGCCGCCTCCCCCGCCTTCAAAATCGCATTCGCTTCAGCCTCCGGAGGCCGGATTACAGCATGCATCCAAGGTGGAAGAACCCTATCCGAATAACTGCTTTCAATTTCTGAAATCAATTCATCATCTTCAGCATGAATTGAAATCATGATATGTTTATCCCGACACAGTGGAAAAAGCCTGCTCCAGTCTTCAGGATTAAAATAGACACCAAAATCCCTGTAGGTTGTAAAGAGCTTAACTGTACTGATACCCATTTGTTTCAGATTATCAAGCTCCGCTGACAGATTATCATGCATGCGGTAAATTCCCTGATGCAATGTATAATCAATAACAGAATCTTCGGCCTCTCCGATACGCTTCATAGCGCTCTCTTTCAAGTTCATCCCCGGGATCTGATCGGAAAAGTCGATAAAAGTAGTTATTCCTCCGAAGGCCGCTGCACAAGATCCTTCATAAAACCCATCCGCAGTCCGCTCTTCTCCTTCTCCAAGGCCGTAATGGGTATGGGCATCAATGAAACCTGGAAAAACAAAGAGACCCGCGGCATTGATTACATCAGTGTCCGTGGGCAGTTCGGAAATAGGAATGATTGACTCAATCAGCCTTATTTTCTCCCCATCTACATAAAGATCGCTGTTTTCCAGCTTGTCAGGAAAAACGAGCATCCCATTCTGAATAAGTAATCCCACTTTTATATCCTTATTCTGCAGAGAGCAGGCGCAAAGGGACAAGGCCTCTTACAAGTTCCCAACCTTCAGCAATTTCCGGGCATTTACAACTATATTTTCAGCACAAAGCTCAAAGTATTTCATCAGCTCCCAGGGTTTCCCGGAGGTTCCGAATCTGTCATCAACTCCCATCATGTCGAACAGCAGATTTTTCCCGCTGATTTCTCGAGAACCCAGTAATACCGAAGAGATTAGATTCCCCAGCCCGCCTTTCTGATGTTCCTCCACAGTGAGAATCACAGATGTATCCTGAGCTGCTTTAATCAGTACCGTTCTATCAAGAGGTTTAATTGTAGAAATATTGAGAACTTGCGCAGCAATACCAAATTCTTCTTTCAGAATCCATGCCGCTCTCATGGCCTCGGCAACTACGGGGCCGGTAGCCACAAGAGTAATATCTCCTGTAAAAGGCCGATACTCTGAAGAAAGGACTGTGGAAAAAGCATCCTTGAAATTGACTGTTTCTCTTCCTTCATAGCGTATTACAGTAGCCAACCCCGGTATAAATGGTGTTATCTCAGTCGTCACAAGAGGTGTTGATTCCCGGGCAAATCGCAGGTAGCACGGTCCCTGTATTTCAATGGAAGCAGCAGTTGCTTTCTTTGTTTCCATCGAATCCACAGTAGAAAACATCGTCATATTCGGCAGGCCGGCTATCTGAAAGAACTCCTCAAGAGCCTGGTGGGTCGCACCGTCAGGTCCGACAGAGATACCGGCATGAGCTCCGGCAATCTTGACATTAAAATTTCCATAACACAGAGTTGTTCTAATCTGATCCAAAGACCTTCCTGCGGCAAAGACACCATAGGTGCCGATAAAGGGAATCAGCCCGTTCTTAGCCATTCCGGCTGCAACAGTAGTTACAGACTGTTCAGCTATCCCCATACTGAACCACCGGGGCCTACGCTCCGGGTCTGATTTATAGAACTCATCAATACAGATAGAACTTGAAATATCCGATCCGAGGGCACATACATCTTCATTATCAGTATCCCGTAAAGCCTCCCCGAAACCTTTCCTTGTGGGCTTCATTTCCACTTTCATGGATTCTCCACTGTTCCACCAATAGTCTCTGGAGAAAGAGGGAAGGTTTTTTCTAATCTCCTCATCCTTCTCCCGCTGATAGTCTTCAGCAGTCGAGATCATCTCGTCAGATGGAAATTCAGTCAATCCCAGCTCTGATAAAGCGGTGTCAAGCTCTTCCTTATCCGGAGCCTTCCCATGCCAACCGGCTTGATTTTCCATAAAGCTGACACTGTTACCCTTAATAGTGTCAGCAATTATCACTACCGGTTTTCCTTTAATTCTCTCCGCCTCATCATAGGCCCCGATCAATGCCGGAATATTATGTCCATCACACACAACAACATGCCATCCGAAAGCTTCATATTTATCTGCAAGTGGATCAATATTCAAAACTTCACTTACTGCACCGTCAATCTGAAGTCTGTTCTTATCCACCAGTCCAACCAGATTGTCCAGCTTGTGATGAGAGGCTTCCATAACCGCCTCCCAGATCTGCCCTTCCTGTTGCTCACCATCTCCCATCAGACAGAAAACCCGATAATCTGCCCCGTGGAGTTTTCCACTCAGTGCATCACCTACAGCAATACTGAGTCCCTGTCCCAGAGATCCGCAGGATGATTCAACACCGGGAACCTTGTGCATATCGGGATGCCCCTGATAAGGACTTCCGAATTTTCGCAGGGTGGCAATATCTTTAATCGGAAAATAACCGCAATATCCAAGTACAGCATACCAAAGAGGTGCCTTATGACCTGCAGAAAAATAAAACCGGTCCCGTCCTTCCCAGAGAGGGTTTTCAGGTCTATGTTTCATAACATGAAGATACGCCGTAGCAACCAATTCGGCAGCGGACAGGGATCCCCCGGAATGCCCCGAACCGGCACAGTGAATTGCAGTTAGAAAATACCCCTTGATTTCACTGATGGATTTTTTCAACTCATCAATATCGTATATCGATTCCATGTTCAAGCTCCTGGTTTCTCAGTTTTTTTCAGTTCCGCAAGTATCTTTTCCGGTACAGCCGGGATAGATTTAATCCAGATGCCCAGCGCATCATGCAACGCATGAGAAACCGATGGAGCACCCATTGATAGAGGGAGTTCTCCCATGCCTTTGGCTCCATATGGTCCTTGATCATGGGGCTCCTCAACTATGAGGCATTTAATCCTGGGGGTCTGGCCGATGCGTCGGATACCCAGCCGGGCGAAACTGTCAGTAACGATTCTGTCATCCTTCTGAACAAATTCTTCCGAGAGGGCATAACCGAGACCCATAACAACACCGCCTTCCATCTGTCCCTCAACAGCTGCACGATTGATTACCCGCCCGGCATCCGAGGCAATAAAAACATCCAGAACGTTAACCCGGCCTGTCTTCCGGCTGACTTCAAGAACTGTCGCCTGAGCGGCATAGCAGTAAGCGGCATGGAGTCTGCCAGCTACCGGATTCTCATACCCGTTCTCAGGTTCAACCAGGGCGAAACTGGTTTGAGGACCGGCATATTTTACTTCTGCTTCTATCGTTATACCTCTATCTTCAAGTGAACTCGCAACTTCGTCCATATCCGTAAAAGAATCCTTGTCCGATCCTTTGAAAAAGGAAAACTCTCTGAATGTAATAACCTCTTTATCCACCTTGTAGATTTCAGAGACTTGCCGGATCAGCTTCTCTTTAATCTTTTCTGCCAGCTTGAGTACGGCATTCCCTGAAATAAAAGTCTGACGGGATGCGGTTGTCATTCCTGCCAGAGGATCCCTGTCCGTATTCGCAGAAAAAATCTTAATTCGAGAAAACGGCCATCCGAGCTTATCCGACAGTATCTGGGCCATAGCCGAATTAGAGCCTTGTCCCATATCAACACTTCCAATGTGAAGGGCGATGTCCCCATCCGGAAGGATTTTCGCGTAGGCCCCGGCAGAATCATCCATTCCGATACCAAGACCAACATTTTTATAGGAGGCCGCAATCCCGATCCCAATTTTCCAGCCGTCCCTCGGAACAGGTTTCTTATACCGGGATAATTCCTCTTTCAGAACTTTCAGACAACTTGAGATACCAACTCCGCTGAGAGGTCTGTCACCGGTAATTGTCGGTTTCCCCGGTTCTATCACATTCATAAGCCGGAACTCAATCGGGTCAAGATGCAGAGAATCAGCCATCATATTCATCATCATTTCCGATCCAAAAGATACCGTAGGATTGCCGAATCCCCTCATGGCACATGCCGGTGCATGATTGAGATATACAGCCCTGGCCTTGATACTGGCTGCAGGTATTGTATAAGGGCCTGCGGCAAAGCTGACACTCCTCAGGATTACCGCTTCCTCCACAGAGGCATAGGCTCCACCTTTTGCGGTTATATCGCTTGTGACAGCGGTAATTTTGCCCTGAAAATCCACGCCCAGCCGATATTTCATCTTCGTGGCATTCCGCTTTCCACTGACTGTTATTGATTCTTTTCTGGTGTATGTGTATTTCACCGGTATACCGGTAAGAACAGCTCCCAGGGATGCAATAATCTGTACAGAGATATCTTCCTTACCTCCGAAACCGCCGCCCATGGGCATTCCTGAAATCCGTATTTTTTCCTGGGGAAAACCGATTACCGGAGCAATCTCGTGGATATCCATGGGAGGCCCCTGGCTGGCAACATAAACAGTAAGAACCCCTTCAGGATTCAACTCGGCAATACAGGACTCCGGCTCCAGATAACCATGCTCTACATATTGAGTTTGAAACTCTTCCTCCAAAATCTTATCCGCAGCTTCGAATCCTTTCTTAATATCTCCACGACCGGATTCCATCCTGGCGATGATATTTTCTTCACCGTGAAGAACAGGAGCATCATCGGAAAGAGCATCAGAAATCTCTGTAACGGAAGGAAGTATTTTATATTTTACCCGGATCTTATCCAAAGCGGCATCAGCTTCAGCTTCACTATCAGCATAAACAGCAGCTATGGCATCGCCGATATAAAGAACCTGGCCATCTGATAGAACAGGTTGGTCCTTCTTAATAGGTCCGAACCTATTCTCACCGGGAATATCGTCAGCCAATAGTACTCTCACAACCCCTTTACTCTCTACAGCCCTGCTGATATCTATTTCCAGTATCTCCGCATGAGGGTGAGGACTTCTGAGAACCTTGGCATGAAGCATATTCTCTATATACATATCATCAGCAAAGAGAGTCTCTCCCGAGGCTTTCTCAATACTGTCTATCCTTATGACAGATTCACCTACAGATACGGATCTGTCAGGAAGAATTGTGTTTCTTTCCACCCGGAGAATATCATTCCGCATCAGTTCCGCGGCAGATTTAACGGCATTAACAATTTTCACATAACCGGTACAACGACAGATATTCCTTGTCAGAGCCTTATGTATCTCTTTATCATCGGGGTTTGTATTCTTATCCAGAAGTGCCTTGGAAGACATGATGAAACCCGGAGTACAAAAACCGCACTGAACAGCTCCCTCTTTCGCAAAAGAATAAATCAGTGGATGCACACTTTTTTCGTCAGAGAGTGATTCAAGAGTACTGATATGGGCGCCGTTAAGATCCTTGAGAAACTTCCTGCAGGCTAGAACTGCTTTTCCGTCCAGAATGACAGTACAGGCACCACAGTGTCCCTCGTTACAACCGTTTTTCACTGCAGTCAGGTGAAGCACTTCCCTCAGATACGACAGAAGAGTCAAGCCTTTATCAAAACTCTCACAGATGTAATTCTTCCCATTTACTATTAATTCAATCTTCATTTTATTCCCCGGACATCAATTAACCGCATACCGACAATATCAGATCCATATAGACTTCAGTACATCTGGAAAGATCTGAAATACTCAATTTCTCATTGACAGTATGACAGAGGGATGAATCCCCAGGCCCGTACTGAATGCTCTCTATTCCAAGATCGTTCACAAGAAAATCCATTTCCTGATATCCATCTGTAAAAAAGACAAGAGGGCCTTGATTTTCAACCTTCAGATGTGATTTTTTCATGTAATCTACAATTCGAGAGCTGCTCTTTGTGAGTGCAGGCAGCAGCCCCCTCTCCCGAATGGGTTCCCAGTTCCAATCAGGCCTGGCAATCTCTGCAGTGACTTGGACAGATTCAGTCCGGTAATTATTAATAATTCTGCTGACCTGTTCCTTCACCTGATCCTGGGTTTCACCGGGGACCAGACGGCGGTCGAACCAGAGACTGCAGCTGTCTGCCACATTATTGTAGGCACTGCCCCCTTCTATCTTTCCCAGATTCCAGGATGCCTTAACCGTTCCGATATTCTCAATTTCACATTCGGTCAGATCCTCAGAAAGAATGTCCCGGACAATATCCATGGCAATCTGTATCGCGTTGATTCCCAGCCAGGGGCGGCAGCCATGAGCCGCCTTCCCGTCAACCTGAATCCTGATCGGCGCTGTACCTTTGCAGCCGATGCCGAGTTTGAGGCCTGTGGGTTCAGTGACAACCGCATAGTCGGCATCAATACCCATTTTCTTCAGTGCCATACTGCCCCGATGTTCCGACTCCTCGTCGATAACGCCGATAAAAGCTACCGGTTTTTCAAGTGTTGCCCCTGAATTAATCACCGCCTCAAAGGCTGCGATTACAGCGGCTATACCACCTTTCTGATCAACCGATCCCCTCCCATGAATATCTCCGTCAATTTCCTCCGGAATGAATGGATTCTGCATCTTAAAGGCCGGAACAGTATCCAGATGACCGTGAAAAAGCAGTCCGGGCTTCGCCGATTCAACACCGCCGAAAAACGCGGTGATATTAAAACGTCCCGGTGCAGCTTCGAACATATCTGTCCGGCAGCCTAATGAACAGAAGCGCTCTTCAAGATAAAAAGCCAGCTCTTTTTCATTCCCGGTAACACTCTGAATGGAAATCAGTTTCCTGACTTCTTCCACCGCTTTCAAATTCTTCTCTGATCCCATACTTCCCCGTTCACTATAAACTCAGGCTTCTTGCCATTCAGAACATCCAGTACACCCTGAACTACTCCGATACCCATTTTCCTCTTACCGTCATAAGTAAAACTGCTCAAATGAGGGGTTGTGATAACATTATCGAAGGTGAACAGTCTGTTGTCTTTCTCCGGTGGTTCCTGTGCATAGACATCCAGCCCGGCGCCGGCAATTTCTCCGGATTCAATCGCTTCAATCAGCGCAGTCTCATCCACCACACCACCCCGGGCGGTGTTGATAAGAAAAGCTGTTTTTTTCATCTTCCTGAATTCTTTCTGCCCCATCAGACCGGCAGTTTTCTCCATAAAAGGAAGGTGCAGTGAAACGACATCAGAAAGCTCCAGAAGTTCTTCCAGAGTATCCACTTTCTCATATTTCTTTAAAGATACACTCTTCTCATTCAAATAGGGGTCAAAAACAACAATTTTCATTCCCAGACCGAGAGAGGCTATTTCTCCCGCCCGCTGACCGATCCTGCCGAAACCCACCAGTCCCAGGGTTTTTCCCTGAGCTTCAATCCCGGTGACTTTTGTCCTGATACCGAAATCACCTTTCTTTTTCAGTGCTGCCTGAACTGTATTGATACTTTTCGTACACATCAGCATCAGGGCGATAACATGCTCAGCAACCGATTCCGTCGGACCGTCCGGAGTGTATACCAGGGGTATCCCCTGCTTGCTTGATTCTTCCACATCGACACTGTCATAGCCGACTCCGGGCCTGCCGATTACTTTCAGATTCTCTGAAATCCGGATTTCCGCCTTCCTCATTTTCAGCGCCGCCGAGCAGATTACACCGTCAACATTTTTCAAGGCGCTATTAATGGCATCTTTATCGTCGTTGAAGATTTCAATAACTTCCACATTTTCCGATAGTAATTCCAGTGCATCGGGATGCAGCGGCCGGTCTACAAGTACACGTTTCATAAGCGCTCCTTTTTATAATGATCTTCCAGATATACCTTTCGTGTGTGCTTGAGCAGATCGATCATGGAATCTCTTGCACCCAGGGGGTTTTCACTTTTTATCGCTGTCAGAACATCTTTATGCAGTTGAACACCCTTCGCTGTATGGGCAATCTCACCGATGAACTTTTCATACAGATAACGGACGGCATAAGAAAATTTTTCCAGTATGGGATTGTCCACACTATGGGCCAGGGCAATATGAAAATCCATATCACTTTTTGCCGAGAGGTCCGGGTCTGAATTATAATTAACCGCCATGATATCAAGATACTTTTCCATCCTGCTGATATCCGATACCCCGGCTTTTTTTGCAGCCAGAACTGCAAGTCCTGTATCCAGAACTTCCCGGGCCTCCATCAGATCCTGAGTACTGGTATCCTGATATATTGAATGAGAAATACTTTTCAGCAGGGGTTCGGAGGAATTCTCGGTGATGAACGTTCCCTGGCCCCTTTTCACTTCGATGAAACCCATGGCCTGCAGTATCTGCAGGGCTTCACGAACAGACGAGACCCCCACATTAAGCATCTTTGCCAGTTCTCTCTGAGCAGGCAGCTGCTGCCCCCAGGCAAGTTTGCCGGTAGAAATCTGTTCCAGGATTTTCTCGACCACCGCATCGGCCACTGTGAGAGTCTTTACTCCATCAATCATTCAAACTCCTTGAAATATTATGAGAAACTGATTGCATCTTCAGGACAGACCCCGGAACACAGACCACAGCCGATGCATTCGGTTCCGTCCACAGTATGCCAATTCTCATCTTTTAAAATCGCATGACTGTAGCACACCCTGAAACATGCCCCACAGTTACTGCACTTCTCCTCGGAGATAACTGCCTTGAAAGAATCTGAAATTTTCCGCTTATTGTTATACCTGCGGGTTAATCCCCTGATGGAACTGATATCATCAATGCTTCTATCTTTGAGGTAGTTATCCAAACCATCCCGCACCTTACGGAACTGCTCCATGCCGTGAATCATCGGGGAGGTTACCATTCCCACACCGGTGGCTCCGGCCATGATCATCTGCAGCGCGGATTCTGTATTGGTAACACCACCCACCCCGACAACCGGAACATCGACAAAGCAGGAGATATCATAGATATATTTCAGAGTGACCGGAAGAATATACTTACCTGATAGATAACCGCTTCCATCGCTGCTGCCCAGAAGGGGTGCACCAGTGTTTATATCGATCGAGAGAACCGGACCGATGGAATCCATAGCGGCAATCGCATCAACCCCGGCATTCACCAGTCCCTTGAGATTCTCTTCCAGATCCTTCAGAAAAGGCGGTAGTTTCACCATGAGGGGAACCTTCACCCGTGGTCTTGCCAGCCGAACGGTTTCAACCAGCTGTCCGGCATTGTAGTCCACAAAGGAAATAACCCGGGCCCCGGCCTTCACCAGGCGCTCAGCCATCTGAACAGCGGTCTCTGCAGTTACATAATTTTTTGCGATACTGACAACCAGAGGTGTATCAATCACTATCCGCTTTAGAATCACTTCCCAGTTGTCAATTCCGATACATGACCAGTCAGCATTGTAGAGACTGCCCTTATTAATGTTCATAAAGGGTACGGGAGATTTCACCTCCTCCAGTCGTATACCCTTGGTGAAAATCAGACCAACCTCAGATTCCGAAGCAGTTTTCAAAAGCTCTTCGGTACCGGACTGCGGTCCCTCTGTGAGCATCAGAGGATTTTTAAGTCTGTAACCGAGAAAATCTACTTCAAGCATTCTTTTTCCTTTATCTCAAGAGCATTCTCCGGGCATGTTTTCACACAGGCACCGCACTGAATGCACATCAGAGCGAAGTGCTCCTCGGGAGTCAGGAATATTTTGTTGCAGGCCCTGGCGCATTTTCCGCAGCCGTCACAGAGACTTCTGTCAATCCTCACCTGACAGTTTTTCAGGGAGATAGCTCCAGTGGGGCATACATCGATACAGAGATGCTCATCACATTGATCGCAGAATAACTGATTCAGTATCAGTACATCTTTTCTGTATATATGAATTCTACTTTTAGCCCGGTTGAGTACACCCTCAGTAGTTATTGCACAGGTGGATTCACAGATTCTGCACCCGGTACAGCGTTCGGTATCCAGAGTAAGATACTTAGTCATGAACCCATTCCTCCAGACCCAATCTTTTAATCAGTTCTTCCCCGGGGACACCGTTTTCATCCCAGCCTCTCAGAGAATAGTACTTATCCAGCATGATATCCTGGATTTTCCGGCTCATCAGTTTCCCTTTAAGAGGTCCTTTCCGGATACCTTCATTGGAGAATTTTTCGGGCAGATAATCATCTTTCCTGGAGATTCCTTCCCTGCAGCTGAATAGTCTTGAAAGCGTCCAGCAGCGTTCACCGGCGGTTTTCATGTCGGCAAGGGTCCAGTTTTCACCGGTTGAAACACTGAGCAGTTCAGCAAGGATTTCATCCAGAAGACCTATCCCATAAACAAATTGACAGACGATCAGACTTTCCTCCGCCGCCTTTTCATCCTGCTGATTTTTTACAAACTCAACTCTGCCCTCAATATCATCTTCGGCCCACATACCGCCGAATTCCCTTCCCACCGGCCACGAACGAAGGTGACAGGCCCCCCGGTCGGCGGTCATATAGGCCAGAGAGGTTCCGTAACTCACTCTGGGATCGTATGCCGGGAATCCCAGACCTTTAATCTGCGGCATCTTGTCCATTATTTTGAAATGTTCACCGACTTGAACAGGACCTTCCGCCAGAAGATTACCCACCCCGGTTCTGGTTGCGGTTTTTTTAAGAAGGTCTTCGATGATATCTACCTTTCTTCCGTTCTTTTCCGTAAAAATCTCTGTATCAAGCAGAGCGCCCAGCATAGAGCCCGCGGTAATGGTATCCATCCCATACTGGTTACAGGACAGATTGAACCGGGCGATTTCATCCGGATCCATAACACCGAGATTCGGCCCGAAAAGTCCGACGGTTTCAAACTCCGGACCCTCCATCTGCACCCCATGCCGGCTATAACCCTTGGAACAGGCAACAGGGCACTCACCGCAGGAAAGTATTTTACCGATGCTTTTTTCGTATGATATCTCGTTGATTGATTCAACCGAAGGCACAACCCCATCGGTGAAATTATTAACAGGAAGAAAACCCAGCTCATTGACAATACCTACAGAACGTACCGTTCCGTATTTTCTCTGACCTTCCACCCAGGGATTGTTGAAAATCACCGTTTTCGCTTTTTCAGAGCTTTTTCTCAAGGCCTTCAGATCCGCTACCGGTATATCACAGGATCCACGGACAGCCAGAGCTTTTACCTTTTTCGACCCGAACACAGCACCGCTGCCCCCTCTTGCGGCATTTCTGGAAAAATCGTTGGACAGCGAGGCGAACCGGACCAGATTCTCACCTGCAGGACCGATTGATAGAACCCTGATTTCCGGAGCTTCAATCAGTTCCCTGACAAGTTTCTCCGTTTCATAGACCTTTTTTCCCCAGATTAATGACGCATCAATAAAACTGACGTTATCATTATCAATATAAAGCAGAACAGGTTTATCAGAACTTTTCTCGAGTATCAGAAGATCGAATCCCGCCGCTTTGAGATCCTGGCCAAAATGTCCACCGGAATTACAGTCCAGATAGATCCCGGTGAGGGGAGACTTGGTGACTATTTCAAAACGTGAAGAGGCCGGCGCAATGGTTCCATTCAGAGGGCCGGTAGCAACAATGAACTTATTTTCCGGGCCCAGGGGATCGATACCCGGAGGTACTTCATTGACAAAATAAGCTGTTGCCAGCCCTTTGCCGCCGAGAAACATTTTCTCAAAATGAGCGGGAATCTCTTCAATGGTGGAACTCTGCGCCTGAAGATCAATCCTCAGCAGTCTGTGGAATCTAGCCATTCTGAGTTCTCCAGGAAGCACCCTTATCCGGCCATGGTGCATTCAGCAGTTCCGCTGTTTCAGCACCGCCGTTCCGGAACAGAACCGCCTGAGCTTCCCCAGCTCTCCGGACGACTTCCTTCTCATTCATTGAGAGAACAACCCGATCCTCCATGAGGATTCGGCCATCCACTATGGTTGTTGTCACATCACTGCCCCGGGCGCTGTAAAGAATTTTAGGGACTGCTCTGCCTCCGGGAAGCAGATTGGAGCAGTTATTATCAATCATGATGAGATCAGCCCGCTTGCCGATTTCTATGGACCCGGTATCCTTTTCAAGTCCAAGGACAGCTGCCCCGTCAACCGTCATCATCTGAAGGACTTTTTCAGCTGTCAATGCTTCAGCGTCCATTTTATCCACCTTCTGCAGCATTGCCGCCGTTTTCCCGATCTCCAGCATGTCATAGGTATAGCTGGCCGCGCCATCGGTTCCAAGGCCCACGGTTATACCGGATTTTATCATCCGGGGTACCGATGCAATCCCGTATCCCAGATGCATATTTGCTACCGGATTATGAGCAATTTTTGTTCCCGTATCAGCGGCCAGCCGAATCTCATCTTCGGATAGCCAGACACCGTGGATAGCAATTGATTTCTCACCTGTGAAACCAAGAGAATGAGCATACTCAAGGTCTCTCAACCGGTATTTTTCCAGGGACCTGGAAACAATTTCAACCCAACCGGCAATGTGAGTCACCAGAGAAATATCCAGTTTACGACCCAGATTAATTATATTCCGAAACAGATCGGTACCGACATCTTCGGTGGACCCCGGACCCAATCCGCAGGTTGTCCTGTTTCTTCCATGCCGACTTCTGACGAATCTCTCTGCTCGATCCAGCAGTTCCGCATCCTCTTTAAGAACACCCTGTGCACTTCCGGTACTCTTTCTGCCGGCAAAACTTTCGTTGAGAAAGCCGAACACCATATGACTTCGCAGGCCGGATTTTTCGAATGAATCAGTAACAGACTCAATGTTTTCAAAGTCCGTATGCAGATACCAGTGATCGGAAAATGCCGTTGTTCCGCTCTTTATCATTTCCAGGGCTGCCAGTTCTCCGCTGATACCGGCAAGATCCGGGGTCATGTTTGAAATAATGGGAATCAGATAACGCAAGTTCCAGGGGTTGAAATGCATGTCATATCCGACACCTTCAATCAGGGACTGATAGGCATGGGTATGGGTGTTGATAAAACCTGGAAGAACATACTTGTCTCTGCCGTCCAGAACCTTTTCCGCCTGAACGTTCAGATTTCTCCCGATGGCCTGAATCCGGCCGTCGTTAATCCCGATATCACAATCATCGAGGATTTCATTCTTCCGGTTCATTGTCAGCAGAGTGCAGCCGGAAATCAATATATCAAACATCTAATACCTAGCCTTTATAATAGGGTTTCCCGTTTGCTGCGGGGCTTAAAGCTATTTTCCCGAACAGGCCCACAAGTGCCACAAGGGTCAGCACATAGGGAAATGAAAGCATAATCTCAGGCGGTATCGGAACACCTGCTGATTGAGCGGAAGCCTGGAAAGCATCTGCAAATCCGAACAGAAGGCAGGCCAGCAGGGCTCCTTTCGGAGACCATCGACCGAAAATCATGGCGGCCAGACCGATAAACCCTCTGCCTGCCGTCATGGCCGATGAAAACTGGGACTGATATGCAATGGATAGAAATGCTCCTCCCAGCCCGGCCAGCAAACCGCTGATTGTAACTGCGATATACCTCATCCTGTAAACGTTTATTCCAAGTGTATCCGCAGCCAGCGGGTGCTCACCCACAGCACGGATCCGTAAACCGAGCTTGGTCTTGAACAGCAGAAATGAAATCAGCGGTACAAGCAGAAGCGCAATATACACAATGGGATTCTGATGTCCGATGATGTCGCCAATTATAGGGATGGATGAAATCAGAGGAAGGTTGATATCTGCGATAACAGGAACTGTCGGGGATATGCCGTAATGGTTCTCCCAGATTACCGGAATAAGAATATTGGGAAGCCCGACAGCCATGATGTTGATGGCAGTAGCACTGATAATCTGATTTGCCTTGAGAGTGACGCTCATAAAGGCATGAAGCAAACCCATCAGTCCACCGGTGAGAACTCCAAGCAGCAGACCTGTCCAAGCTCCGAAAAACCAGGAACCGACAACTGCCGAAAAGGCCCCCATCAGCATCATTCCTTCCAACCCGATATTAATGACACCGGAACGTTCTGACATACAACCGCCGAGTGAGGCCAGAATTACCGGTGTGGCAATTCGCAAAGTTGATGCAAATACGGTAATACTGAAAAGTTTAATCAACAGTTCCATTTGAGTTCCTCTTAATCCGATTTTTCAGCATTATTCCAATGGGAACACTCATCCCCATGAATAAAACAATTATTGCTGTTATGACGGAAACCATATCCTTGTTGACTCCATACATGGCCTGCATGAAAACAGAACCGCTTCTCAGAATGCCGAACAGAAATGCTGAAGCAATAATGCCCAGAGGATTTACCATCCCAAGTAATGCTACCGCGATAGCATCAAATCCATATCCCGGAGAGAACGCTGCGAATAATCTGTAATGAACTCCGAGAATTTCCACAGCTCCTGCCAGACCACCAAGTGCTCCGCTGATGGCCAGGGTTAGAACAATGTGTTTTTTAATACTGATGCCTGAGGCTTCTGCCGCAAAAGGATTTTTTCCTACCGCCCGAATCTTATAGCCCAGTCTCATACGGAACAGCAGCAGCCAGATGAGAACAGCCACACCGACAGCAAGGAAAATACCCCAATGAAGTCTGGTCCGATCCATTATTCTGATAATCTTCGCACTGTCACTGATGAACGGGGATGCCGGCATATCATCGAGCTTATCCTTCATTGGGCCCTGCATCGAAACCAGGTATGCTGCAATTTTAAATGCGATATGATTGAGCATTATGACACTGATGACTTCATGCACACCGAATTTCGCTTTGAGATAACCTGGAATGAAACCCCAGATTCCCCCGGCAACGATACCGGCAATGATACAGATGAAGACATGAATTACAGGATTGATTTCAGGAATAATGAAACCGAAAAATGCGGCGGCGATTCCTCCCATTGTTATCTGCCCCTCAAGACCGATATTGAACAGGCCGCATCTGTATGCCACAGCAAAACCAAGCCCCCCAAGAAGCAGGGGTGTTGTTGACAGCAGGGTTTCACCAAATCCTCTTCTGCTTCCGAAAGCCCCCTTGAAAAGGGCTGCAAATACCGGTAATGGCTTGTAGCCCGTAGCCAGCAGGATAAAATAAACAACAAAAAACGCAAAGAAGACTCCAAGTATGGCTTTGATAAAAGCAAAAACAGAATCATTATCAATGAAAGTACTGTACAAGAAGTTTTTTTTCATTTGTCTTCACCACCAGCCATCATCAGTCCGATTTCCGTCTCCGTAACCTCTCCGTAATTGAACTCGGCAACAATTTCACCTTCATAAATTACAAGTATCCGGTCACTGAGATTCATGATTTCACTGAGTTCAAGGGAAACAAGCAGGATTGCTTTATGTTCCTTTTTCGCATCCATTATCCTTTCATGTACAAACTCTATAGCTCCAACATCCAAACCCCTTGTAGGCTGGGATGCTATCAACACCTTCGGATTACGCTGAAACTCTCTGGCAAGAACCGCTTTCTGCTGATTACCGCCGGACATTGTTCCCGCATTTACATTCACGCCTGGGGTTTTGATATTGAAATTTTTAACCAACTCTTCGGCCCAGCTGCGAACTTTATTGAAATCGAGGAAAAGCCCCTTTGCAAATGGAGCTTTATCCTCAAAACCCAAAAGAAGATTTTCATAGATTGGAAAATCCAGAATCAGCCCCCTGAGAAGCCGGTCTTCAGGTATATGAGCGGTGCCGGCATCCAGAAACTGACCACTGGATTTGTTCACCATGTCCTTACCGTCGATTGTGATGATTCCCGACGATATTTTTCTGAGTCCGGTGAGAACTTCAACAAGTTCTGTCTGACCGTTACCATCAACCCCGGCAATTCCGACAATCTCACCTTCATGAACATTGAGACTCAAACCTTTTAAGGCAGGCAGCCCCCTTTTATTCAAAGCTGAAATATTCTTTACATTAAGTATTTCCCGGCCTGTTTCAACCTCAGGTTTTTCTGTTCTGAAAAGAACCTCCCTGCCTACCATCATTCGTGCAAGTTCCCTGATACTGGTAGATTCAGTATCAATTGTTTCAATCAGTTTCCCATCTCGCAGGACAATTACACGATCCGAGATTTCCTTCACTTCCTTTAACTTATGTGTAATAAAAATAATAGTTTTCCCCAACAGCCGCAGTGACTGCATAACTTTGTAGAGTTCTTCAATTTCCTGTGGAGTCAGTATTGCTGTTGGTTCATCAAAAATCATAATATCTGCGCCGCGATACAGAAGTTTCAGGATTTCCACCCGCTGCTGCATTCCCACAGAAATATCACTAACCTGTGCATCAAGCTGTATTTCCAGGCCATATTTATCTGATATTGCTTCGAGTTCCTTCTTCGAACTGTTAAGGTCCAGGGAAAGACCTTTAACCTTTTCCGACCCGAGTATCAGGTTTTCCAGGACAGTAAAAACCGGCACCAGCATAAAGTGCTGATGAACCATTCCGATACCCTTATCAATGGCATCACCAGGCCCAGAAAAAGTGGTTTTCTCGCCCTTAATAAATATTTCACCCTTGTCGTAGTGATACAGACCATAAAGAATATTCATTAAAGTTGATTTACCAGCACCATTTTCGCCCAGGAGGCAGAGGATTTCACCTTCTTCAACTTCAATTGATATATCATCGTTAGCCAGAACACCGGGAAACCTTTTAACGATATTCTGCATTTTGACAATCGCAGCCATTTCTACCTCACTAATTAAAGAGCCGGATTAGAACCCGGCTCTTTAATAACTATCTAATTACAATAATTCACAAACTACATTGTCGGGGGTGAAAATTTTTCAAGCTCTTCATACGTCGCTGGGGCTGTGATATCTCCAGCAACAATTTTTCCCTTCAGCATATTTGCATATTCAATAACATCTGCAGGAATAAGGTCTCCGCTTGTTGCAAAATCAATGGCACCCTCTTTAATTCCATAAAAGTAATCGCCGCCCTTAAAAGTTCCATCAACAACCATACCGACAGCATTTAACACGGCTATATCAACACGTTTAATCATCGATGAAAGGACATTTTCCGGTGCCAGATAATTCTGATCTCTATCAACACCGATAACATACAGACCTTTCTTCTTCGCTGCATTTATAACACCCAGACCTGTCTGCCCGGCAACCTGGAAAATCACATCTGCACCCTGATCGTACTGGGGATTTGCCATTTCTTCACCCTTTGCCGCATCGGCAAAAGTACCTGCATAAGATATAAGAACTTCAATATCCGGGTTCGCTGTCATCGCGCCGGCCCGATACCCGGCTTCAAACCTGTTTGTTACCGGTGTTGACATACCACCGACAAATCCAATGGTTCCTGTTTTTGAAACTTTTGCCGCAATGGCACCAACAAGAAATGCGCCTTCATTCTCACGGAAATGAATACTAGCGACATTCGGCTGATCTACAGAACCATCTACCATTCCAAAATATGTATCCGGATACATTTCTGCTGCTTCAGCAACTGCATCCTTAATCATGAAACCGACACCGACAACGAGAGATGCTCCCTGTTCGGCAAGAGTACTCAGATTAGGGACATACTGTGCCTGCTCACGGGACTCAAGTACTTTCCGCTCAATACCGTATTTTATTTCAGCCTGACCCAGACCTTCCCAGGCTGCATCGTTGAATGATTGATCTCCCAAACCTGACTGGTTGGTAACCATTGCCATAACCAACTTTTCTGCCACAGGAGCTGGGGCAGCTGCAGCTTCTTCCGGTACGCTTTTATTGCATCCAGATATTCCCATACCTACCGAAGCAACGATAAAAACCAACAACACCGTCTTGAACACTTTCATCATAACATTCCTCCATTCCGAACTCGGATATTCTTTAATCTCCCGTCAATCGGAAGATTTATTTCAAGGTAAGGGCCATCCATTTTTATCCCACAATTCAATGGCTTCTTTCTTTGATTCAGCATAAACAGCCATTTCATCAATAGAGACAAATTCTCCGTCCTTAAGTACCGTATTTCCATCGATAATTACCGTATCAACATCAGAACGTTCACATGTACTGACAATGTAATTCTCAACATTCTCTTCAAAAATTGGCACGGCACTGCGGTCTTTTAAAAGGATAATATCAGCTTTTTTACCAACTTCCAGAGAACCGATTTCCCTCTCCATCAGTAAGGCTTCAGAACCTTTTCGTGTAGCCATACCCAAAACGTCACTGTCGGGGAATAGTTCAAGATTCTCATATTTAAGCCTATGAAGCATTTGAGCTGTCCGCATGATTTCAAACATGGAGTGAGTCTGTCCATCTGTTCCTAAACCTACACAGACACCTTCTTTTATAAACGGAATCATATCCGGCCAGAATCCAAAAATAGCATTTGATTCAGCATTGTGGGCGATCTTCACATCATGAGCCTTGAATATCACAGGATCATTCAGCAGATCCATATAGGCACAGTGGAAAAGAAGAACATCCGGTCCGAGAAACCCGATATCCTCCAGATACCGGGTAGGTCTTTTACCATACTTGCGCATGGCATCAAAATTATGCCAGCGGTCGTCCGCCATATGCATCATGATTCCGCAGCCCAGATTATCTGCCTGCTGCCTGGCTTCCACCAGCAGTTCTGTGGGACAGGAGAATGTCGTATGGATACCGATCCGTGCTCTGATTCTTCCGTTTTCAGGGTTGATTTTCTTTATCAGGTTGATGTTTTCCTGAAGACCCAGATCCTGGTTTTCTTTACTGATCCTGCCGGTCGTCTCAAATGAGAGAACACAGCGCATACCGGACTCAACAGCCGCCCTGTAGACAAAATCCATGGCTCCGGGTATGGCGTAGGATCCTTCCGCCGTGTCTGTCGTTGTCGTGATACCACTTCTGATGTTCCCCAGCATATTTGCCAGAGATCCGATATACATCTGGTTCTGAGTAACTCTGTCTTCCAGCATCGGATACCAGAATCTCTCCATCCATGAAATGAATGAAAAATCAGAATCATCAAATCCTGAAAACGGGATACTGCGGACAACAGCGCTGTATAGATGGCTGTGAAGACTGATAAAACCGGGGGAAACAATCTTTCCCGACGCATCAATAACCTCGACACCACTGGAGTACCGTTCAATATCAATCGAATCTTTTGTTCCTATCAGTTTTATTTCGTCATCTTCTATATAAATCACACCGTTCCGAATTATTGAATTATGTTCATCCTTTGTGACTATCAGGCCATTAATTATCAGCTTCTTATTCATTTTTTTCATTCACCTCAGCTCTTTCAGACCCTGAACTGCCCCGGCATTCAGAAAACCTATATCCGTGTTATAGGTGATCAACTGCATTCCCTTATTTTTCCATTCAACAAGCTTCTGCAGATTCGCAATGTGCATTCCGGTGTACACACCGTATTTCCTTCCGGTTTCCAGAACTTTTTCAAAAATACCATTCATCAGAGATCCATTCAGATCATTGGGAACTCCGTAGGATACGGCCATGTCATTCGGTCCGAGAACCGCTCCGTCAACACCTTCCACAGAGAGGATATTATCCAGATCATCCATTGCCGCTTTCCTTTCAATCTGCAGAATTACCAGATTTTCTTCATTTGCATTACTGACAAAATTCAGAAGATCATCACCTTTGTAGTTGTTGTGTCCTTTGTTTATTGAACAGCCCCGCTCACCCATCGGAGGATATTTCGAGTAAGAGACGGCCCTTTCAGCCTGTTTTCTTGTTTCAATCCTGGGAACCATAAATCCCTGTGCTCCGGCATCAAGGCATCTGGCAATGAAGTGATACTGAAGGTCCGGCACTCTTATCAGGGGAGTAATACCCGCAAGACGGGTTACTTTTATCAGGTCCGCCACAGTTTCCATTGTATGGGCACCATGCTCCATATCGATAAAGATGAAATCAAACCCCGCATTGGCAAGTATCATGGGGACTGCAGGAGATCTCAGTTCCTGCATCATGGTTCCGAATACGGGCTTACCGCTCTCAAGCTTTGCTCTCAAACTGTTTTTAATCATTTATATGCTCCAGGTTCTACCATTCAGAATCTCAGGCGTTCTGCTGTTCTGCTGTTCTGAACTCTACTCATAATAAATCCGGAGCCTCAGATGTCAAGACATTTATCAAAACAAACTTGATATAATAGTGAATCAGCTTCCACCCGGGAGCCGGGAGGCCTCAATTGAAACCGGAACTTATCCGCAACGGCGAAGGCAAATTCATTATGGAGGGCGATGAATGCACTCAGATCTACGCCCATACCGACAAACTGATATTCTCGGTGAGTACCCTGCTCCCAGGGCAGAAAGCCTGCCTGGACAAAGGACACAATGATGCTCATGAAACAGTCTATGTTATTCAGGGAGTCCTGATGATTCACATGCCCGACTCCGAAGAATTCTTCCGATTGGAGAAAGGAGACTGCCTGCTGATACCTTCTGGGGCGTCCCATTACTCTATCAATGTTGGTGAAGAGACCTCGATTGCGGCCTGGTCCTGTGCACCACATCTATAGTTATTAAGTTCACAATACCGGCAGTATGAAAATGAGACAGATTTTCAAAATTTAAACTGTTAACACAGATTGCTGGATCGGCCCGGCTGATCCAGCCCAACTTGACTTTCTCTTCTGGCTGGCGAATAGTTAACACATGTCCCCTTCATTCAGAAAAATGAAAGAGCATGGTAACACAACTGTTTCAGTGGAAGGACGGGTTGTTCGAAACAAACCTCGTTTCAATTCAAACAATGAAGGCATCGATCATAACTGGAAGATGGTGTTAAAAGCTGCCTCTGGACTGGACTATTGGGTTCTCTGGGCCGATGCTCACAGCAGTTTTGCTATGACTCCCGAATCTCTGGATTTAATTATTACACGGATAAAAACGTTGAAAGAGAACGGCTGTATCGCTATGGCTTTTACCATATCAAATCCCATAATGCCGTATTATATAAAAAAGATTGAAGCAGAAATCCCAATACCGTTTCTGGCTTCCAGATCCATTGACGAAATCAGGACTTTCATAGAAAATATTATCAGAAAGCCATGATTATTAACACGAATAAACAATAAAACATCATGGGGATACAACCGCTACTGTTAAGGGTGTCGTTGTCCGCAGTAAACCGCGGTTCAGCTCAAATCCTGAAGGGATAAAAAATAACTGGGAACAGATTCTCAAAGGAGCCGTGGGGCTTGCCCAATGGATACTCTGGGCCGACACAGATATAAGCTTTGCCTTAACACCCGAATCTCTGGAGAAGGTAGTTTCCTTTGCAGCATCCCTTGAAGAACACGGTTGTATCGCTCTTGTATTCACTATCTCAAACCAGATGATGCCCTTTTACATCAGTAAGATTAAGGCCAGAATCGGGATACCCCTCTTTTCCTCGGAATCCGTTGATAAAATTCAAGATTTCATCACACAGTTATCAACTAAGAACTGAGACTTTCTGAAAGTTCCCTGGCCACTTCTAACGCCTCGGGATTGTAAAGTTGTGATTCCGGGTGATTCATATACGGTAATAAAGCTTTTTTAGCTTCTTCAGGAAGATTCCCCCAGATACTCAAACGTTCCTGAGTTTCAACCTTCATCAATCTGGCACTGAGTACTTTCAAGAGTGTATCTACATAGCCGGCCACTTTCATTGGCTTCCCGTACTCAGAGCTTTTCCGATAATCATTGTTGACTGCAATAATAAGGATATCTCTGATTAAATCGTTCCAGGCCTGTGTAGTTTCACCGGATTCTTCCTGGGAAAGAATCGCTTTGATACGGTCTGAATATTCAGGCATCACATAGGGAGTCATTTTGTCGGGATTGTAGCTTTCACCCCTGATTACCTCGGACTCGTATCGGAACCGGTCCGATAAGTTCCGGAGCCACTCAAAATAGGATGCGGTAACTCCTCCGGAGTTGGCCAGGAAATCGTACAATACGGTTACTCCCCGTTGATGAAGCAATTTCTCCGCTTTAGGGGTGATGGGACCATTACTGCCGCAGGCGATAACTGTAGTATTAATACCGGCAACATTGGCCGTAGTAACGGCATTTTCCAGAGCTGCCAGCACCAGAAGATCACATTGCCGGGTAAGAATCCCCGCACCTGCCGCTGCACCGGAAATGGTTTCATCTACACCGTTTTTACTTCCAACTACCGAGCCGGAACTCTTTGCCATTTCCAGAAGCTCTACAACATCAAGCTTTTCTCCGAGAATGGCTCCAGCCCGATCGGCAACTCCAACAATGTTTACACCGTAAACTGAGAGTTCTTCTATCAAAGAGCTTCCGACTTTACCGCTCCCCTGGACAATCACCCTCTTACCATCAAGCAGCTTGCCGAATACATGTCCAAGCTTTTTCCAGTCTTCACTGTCGACCCCCCCTTGAGAGAGTTCACTCAGAGCCTGTATTCCCGAGGATTCTTCAGCTGTCAGTTCCCGGGCAGCTTCCCAGCGTCCTGCAGCATATTCATTGGCAACAGTGGCGAGGATGCTGATACAAAGACCTCTTCCTGTAGCTCCGGTTCTGGCATCAATACCCATTCTGGGTTTCCCGGTAATATGAGGTGCTGCAACCAGCTCCAGATATTTCTCGCTTGAAGTGAGTTTCTCCATCAGTACCGAATCGTGAACATCGATATCAAAGCTTTCTGAGAGAAGCGTTCGAGCTTCTTTCAGGGAAATAACTTTATGCCCCAGAACCGCACCGGATTTTTTCACACCGTAGGCAATCAGCGCCAGATCGTGAAGGGCGGATTTGAATCCCTCGAACATCTGCCCGATTTCACTGGCACCGCAACCCACATCTCCGGCAGGAACATCCCGGGCCGGGCCGGTTACCAGAAACAAAGAACGGCCGAAACTGGAGAGTGTGTCGAAGAGGTCAATCTTATCAGAAGAAAAATCAGAAGGATTTATTTTCAAGCCGCCTTTTCCACCACCGAAAAGAATGCCCGTTCTGGCACATTTCCAGGTCATCAGAAAAGACAGACCGCTCATTTCGGCAAAATCAACAATCAGAGCATTGCGGAT
>DEIH01000226.1:0-1806 GCA_002352375.1 Spirochaeta sp. UBA2779
ATGCTACTATATCTTTCTGAACGAGGTACATTTTTGGCACAACAATACAAAATCATCGTCAACCCGACTGCTGGCAAGGGTTATGCCATGGGTAAAATCAACAATATCTGTTTAACACTGGACGAAAAAAACGCAGACTACCAGATTTTTGTTACCGATAAGCCAGGGCATGCTATTGAGCTTGCCGGAAAATATGGCAAGGATCCCGAAACTGTCGTTATCGCCGCTGGCGGAGATGGAACGTGTAATGAAGTAATCAACGGATTAATGAGTGTTAAAGGGCTGAAAATACCTCCAATATTCGGCACCATACCCATCGGCCGGGGAAACGATTTTGCCTACGGTGCTGGAATACCCGACACCCCAAAAGAAGCTGTAACTCAAATACTCAAAGAAAGAACCGTAAAACTTGATATCGGAAAAGTTTCCGGGGGCGACTATCCGGAAGGACGCTGGTTTGGTAACGGCATCGGTGTTGGATTTGATGCTGTGGTTGGCTTTGAGGCAGCGAAGTTGAAACATATCCATGGCTCAATGTCCTATACTCTGGGTGCATTAAAAACACTTATACTCTATCCCGAAGCTCCTGAAATTGAGTTCTCGGTAAATGGGGTTGTATCTCATATCAAACCAGCCCTCATATCTGTGATGAACGGCAAGCGTATGGGAGGCTCGTTCTACATGGCCCCGGAAGGTAACCTCTGCGACGGTAGGCTGAACTGGTGCCATACGAAACAGGAAGCCCGGTTAAAACTTCTTGCTGCCATGAACGCCTATACAAAAGGAACCCAGGCCGATCGGGATGATACCAAAACCGGCCATGCTTCAACAATCTCAATAAAGGCACTAAAAGGGAGCCTGGCCGTCCATGCTGACGGTGAAACCATCTGTGAAAAGGGAAAAGAGTTGGAGGTTACTATCAAATCGGGTGCCTTGAGATTAATCGGAAGCACACTTCTTTGAGGAAAACCACTTTACTGATTGTGGAAGTGGGACTCCGCATTATTGTCAGGATACTGGCCAGGTTTAATACCGGATGCCTGAAAACCATACCGAAAACCGGACCGCTAATTCTTATTTTCAACCACGTTAATTTTCTCGAACTGCCCCTGCTCTACCTCTGGCTGAAACCCCGGCCGGTCAACTTCATGGCCAAGGCTGAAACCTGGAATCACCCATTTCTAGGCTGGATGGCCAACAACTGGGAAACCATCAAGGTTAACCGGGGTGAGCATCCCATGGAAGCCTTCAAAAAAGCTGGTAGGAAACTCGATGAAGGGCGAATACTTATAGTGTCTCCGGAGGGAACCCGATCTGTAACAGGAATACTCGGCAAGGGAAGAGAAGGCACCACCCTTCTGGCCCTGGTCAACAAGGCCTCTATCATCCCGATAGCCCATACCGGCACTGAGTCTATACATGAAAACATAAAAAGATTCCGCAGAACCCGGGTAAAGCTGCAAGTCGGCAGGACCTTCCGGTTAAAAGGCCCCCTTCACCCGGGAAAAGCCTTAAGAAAAGCACTCAACGACGCTTTGATGAGAGAACTCGCCGTCTTGCTGCCTGAGGAGCAGCGGGGAAACTACAAAGACATCCCCTTCAACCCAGAACTTCTGGAATACACCGACTGAAAATCCCGAAATTCGTACCCCGGCCCTTACACCCCGGCCAACCTCAAGCACCCTGTAAATGCCCTGCTACAGCCTCTTTCAGCTCTTCAAAACGCTCAAGAATCGGCAGATGCTGAGTACAAGCTCGTTCGCATTTCCGGCAGGACGTACAGCGATCGAGAACCTCGATAGAAGT
>DEIH01000226.1:1847-7788 GCA_002352375.1 Spirochaeta sp. UBA2779
TGGTTCCAGGTTTCCATAAACGCCCACACCGGAATATTCTCAGGGCAGACATTGCAGTACATACATGAAGTACACATGGCGTTGAACTCTTTTTCAACCCGGGCGTTGATACGGGATAAATCCTCCCTGGAATAAAACCGGAAACTCTCCACCGCAGCCACCGCCGTATCCACATCCTCATCATTCCGGAACCCCACCAGGGGAACTGTAATCCGTTCATCGGAGAGCAAAAAATGCAGCGCCGCCTCCAGCATGGACTGCTCTGGCCGAGCCTTCAGAAAATCAAAAGAACCCGGATTCGATGTCAGCAGACCACCGCCCAGAGGATTCATCACCACAACACCCATATTGTGTTCTGAAGCAGCCTGAATACCATCCTGTCTGAAGGGAGAATTAAGCAGGGAATAACCCAGGGTTACACCCTCAAAATACCCCTCTTCAATCACCTTCCTGATGTCAGCCCCCTGAAGATGGGTGGAAAAAACCGCATGACGTATCAGCCCCTCTTCCTTTGCCTTGAGAATTGCATCTACAGCTCCACCATTCTTCCGCCTCTCCCAGTCCTCCAGAGTCAGCACATACCAGCAATTATAATAATCAATCACATCCACATTCAGCCGCCGCAGAGATTCCTCCAGCTGAGCCCGTACTTCCCCGCCGTCAGCCCGGCTGGACTTGGTGGATATGGTAAAAGGCTGCTTGAGTTTTTTCATCTCCCGGATCGCCGAGCCCATGATAATCTCCGACTGATCCTCACAATAACCCGGAGCCGTATCAAAGTAGGTAATACCCTTTTCAAAAGCCCGGAGCACGGTTGCCGCCGACTTATCCGTATCCCGGGGGGATTCAAAACGCATCCCGCCGAATCCCAGGGCCGCTGTTTTAAGATCGCCGTAATTTCTGTAAATCATACTTTGCTGTTCCTCTCCATTACCGTTAGAATACCACATGTCAAAAAATATGCTCCCCCGTTTTTCCCTCTATGGATTCTTAAAGAACCAGAAATACTACGAACCCTTCCTTATTCTGGCTTTCAGGGACAAGGGGTTGAGCTTTTTCACCATCGGGTTACTCATCGGCTTCCGCATGATTTGGATAAACATAATGGAAGTCCCTTCTGGACTCATCGCCGATACCTACGGTCGCCGGCGTTCCATGATCGCCTCATTTACCGCCTACATAATCTCTTTTGTAATATTTGCCACAAGCTCCGCTCTCTTCACCCTCTTTGCCGCCATGTTCTTTTTTGCCATAGGGGAAGCCTTCCGAACCGGTACTCATAAAGCCATGATTTTCGACTGGCTTGATTCGGAAAATCGGACCGGTGAAAAAACACGGTTCTACGGACTTACCCGATCCTGGAGTCAGATCGGCTCCGCCGTATCGGTGGTTCTGGCTACCGCTGCTGTGCTTATTACCCAGAACTACACCGCCATATTCTGGCTGTCCATACTTCCCTACCTGGCCAACATCATTAATTTCCTCACTTATCCAGCCTGGCTGGAAGGGAAAGTTGATTCCTCTGTTTCTTTTGCTGACCTCTGGCGACGCCTTCTTTCAACCCTTGCCGATTCATTTAGAAACAAACCCCTGCGCCGGCTCTTTGCCGAATCAATGGTGTTCAAAGGAAACACCACAATCACCAAGGATTACCTTCAGCCACTGCTCAAACAGACCGCCCTGGCTCTGCCATTTCTGGTAGCCCTCTCCTCCCAGCGCAGGTCTGCCTTACTGGTTGGGGCCGTGTACTTTATTCTTTATTTTATATCAAGTTATGCCGCCCGGCACTCATTCAGAATTGCAGACCGGCTCCAAGGACCCGAACCCTCATCCAGGACGCTCTGGTTTGTCAGCGTACTGCTCTTCACCGCTGCAGCCGCGGCACTGCTGGCAAATCGGGAAATAATCGTTATCGCCTGCTTCGTATCCATTGTGATACTTCAGAACATATGGCGTCCCATACTCATGACCCGCATTGACAACGTCAGCAATGCGGCCATGGGGGCCACAACCCTCTCCATCGACTCCCAGGTAAGCTCCTTCTACGTAATGGTATTCGCTCCCATCCTGGGATTCGCCGTGGACAAAGCCGGACTCTGGCCAGTAGCCGCTTTCGGAGGAGTAATGGCATTTATAATGCTTTTATCAGGGAAAAATGTAAAACTATCAAACAAAAAAGAACCATATCCAGAAAATTTGTAACCAAAATACTGGAGGAAGCACAAAATCTATAGAATATATCCTATGATATTCAGGATTACGAAGCTCGATTATGAATACCATCCTGCCGGTGATCGAATCAGCAGTTGAGACTAAAAATCAGGTTTTACTTTTACCTTTTCTTCCAGCCAGAAAGCTCCGGCGATAACCTCGTTCAGGATCTTGACGATCTTCATTAATGAATACCTTGTTTTCATTCTGACCTCACTTGTATTTTCTGTCAGAACCTCTGACTCACTATGGACTCGTTTTCGGGGGGAGGTCAAAATAAGAATACAAAACAAGCTAACCCGATATATAGATTTCTCCGTTTGCTGACGATCCGTCTTCAAATTATTTAATGTAAATACATGAAATCTATTCAAGATTTTTTTTAAATCCCTGTCCGGAGACAGCTAAAGGCTTATCAGCTGTGAATCCCTGAATATTCGACTTAAAAGTGAAAGGACCCCAGTCTGCCGAGTTCCCGTTGTTTCACTATGAGTGAAATTTCCAGGTCTCAGAAGAGCTGATGGATATTGAGCCCGGAACGAATGCCGAAACGACTGAGAGCGAAATCGTAACGAATCGGATCGTCAGGATTCAGAATCGACAATGCCGAAGTCACCTCACGTACTGTTTTCATATCGGCACTCTTACGTTCAGTCCATCGGGCTTTAATAGCAATTCGGTAAGTCCAGGTATCCAATGGCAGCAGTAAATGAGACGGTTTAACAGAATCCCATCCTCCGGGATCCACAGAGTCCCTGCGCACCATCCATCTCAGGAAGAGCAGCAGCCGTTTACAAGCACTGCCCTTTTCAGGATCTGGAAGCAGATGACCCGGATCTGCCTCAGCTCTCTCTCGTATTATCAGGGTTAAAGACTTTAATCCGTCAACAACGTCTTTGTTTTGGCAGTATCCCTGAAGAAAGGCCGCTTCAAGGCTGCCATGGCTGCGAATCGTCCCTCCGGCTCCGGCGAGCAATGCCGCAAAATGCCCAGGCCTGGCGAACCGATGAACGATTCCTTCCAGGTCCTTTGCGATTTCCGATTCGCGGCGCTCACAGACATAAGCAAGGGGCGATCCGCCCATTACTTCCAGAATTCTTTTTAAAGGTACCAGCAGGGCGTTCACCCGACCATAGGCCATTGCTGCTGCCAGCAGGCCCGCAACTTCACGGTCAGGTATTTTCAGATAGGCTGTCAGTGTTTCAAGAGGGTCGGGAGATATGAATTCTGGATGGTTCCACTCGGTGTAAAGAGCGTCCAGCCTCCGGCGGTCGAGTTCCATGTCGGCTCAGAGTACATTGTTGAATCACAGATTGCTACAGGTTCAGGGGTTTTGCAGCAGAGGTGAACCAGACTGATTTTCTTGAAAACCGTTTTTTGAAGACCAATAATCATTAAACGTAATCCCTAAAAGCCAAATACGAAACATTTCCAGCTGCCATATTCGTAATTTCGCGGCAATAACCCCGTTCATTGAGATACATCAGCTGGAACTCTCTCACGACGGTCTGATACTCATGGCTTTCGTCGGTATGGTGGCGAGCCTGGAGGCCGAGGAAATCACATTATCCGATCACGGCTGATAATCGTTATATATATCCCGGAGACGTTCCATCCTTTTACGATTAACGCCCAGATCGCTGGAGCCTAAACGGGCTGCCGATCGGAAATTGATCACCGACTCGTCAGCAGGAAACCAGAACTCTACATCGTCGGGGAATTTCCATACTGCTGTGTATTGAACTGCATGGATGTAACCCTGAACTTCTGCGAGTATCTCAGTCCGTTCTTCCTCTTCTACAATTGTTCGAATAACAGCCTGAGCTTCTTCGGAAGTAAATTGATCCCGGGATATCGGTTTAATACCATGTTCCGGATCCTCGGAGGCATCAACATAGCTTGAAACGCAATTCGGTGACGAAGGCGGTGGCGCCGGTGTTGGAATACTCCCGTCGACACGAAGTCCTACCTCATCAGGAACCGGCGTTCCCGCACAGCCGTGGAGTGTCACAGCGACAATAAGAATTGCAGCAAAGTTTAATAATCTGTTCATGTGTTTATTCCTGTGGTTCGGAAATCTCCACGTTTGGTCTTAACCGTCTTCAGTATAAGATGAATCAACTATCGATCTTCCAATTCTGTAATTCAACTATGTTTCCCTCGGGATCGGCAGCATAGACAAAAACCAGATTCCCAGATGGAAATTCTTTATTCACCACTTCGCCTAACTGTGAGCCACCCCGGGATATCATCTTCATCAATGTGGCTTCAACATCATCAACATGAAAGGCGATATGTGAAAAACCCTCTCGATTTGCAGCCAGTGGATCGGCCTTTGTGAATGATTTATCATATTGAAAGATTTCAAGAGTCGGGCCATCAGACCCGAATCCCGGAAGGGCAAGGTGTACGCCTTCAATCCGGGCATCTGAAACCCCCGTGCCTTTATTCAGCCAGTCACCCGAGAGATGCCTTTCTGGTGGTCTGATACTACATTCGAATACTTCAACATAGAACACAACAAGAGCTTTCCAGTCACGGCAGATAATATTTGTATGAACATAACGGACTGACATGCCGCTAACCTCTTTATCGAAGGGCCGCGATACCGGTCTTCAAATCGAAGAACGCGGGGATAAGATGTTCTTCCTTCAGAACCAGAGTTTCTGAGGCACCGGAGGCCAGAACATCCAGAAAATCGCCGGTATCTTCGATACGGTTTGTAAGCTTTATAGCGATGGCGACGATACCGATAGGGCAGTCGCGTTTCTCGAATTGCATTGGATTACCCTTCTTTATTGAAACCCGCAATAGAATATAACAAATAATATGCTACTTTTCTATGTTTCCTTTATAGACTGAAATTGAAGAGAAGATATCAATCTCTCCCGGGTTACAATCCCAGCTGTTCTCACCCTGATAAGGGTAGTTATTGATATGTAGAGCCGGGTTGATCCCCAACTCAATAATACCGTAATTCTGAACATCGGGTTCTATGGAAATTTCAGGAATTATCATATCAACTCCGCTTATTTCCGCACCGACAGCAGGCGCGGCATCCAAAGCTGAAACTGAATCAGCAGAAATACCCCTGGAAAACAAAAAATCCTTTTCTTACGTTCCTGGATTGAGTCTTTCCAGTGGGCTGATATATTCCCTGCCATGTCTTGGGTCCTTATTCTTCAATTGCACCAGAGTGCTGATGGAAGATATCCTATCGCCTTTTACTTTCGCCGGCACCCGATGAAGAACTGCACGGACATATTCACTGATAACAAAAAACTGATACTCCCTGTCTGGAAGGAACTCTTCAGCCAGAACCGTATCACTATGAAAAAAGGCTTCAGTATCAATAGATTCATAATGCTTTCTATCAGTTCCATGGGGGAATATTTCTATAGCTTTACCCAAAATGATCATATTGGGTTTGATGACAAACGAATGCTTTTATCATTTTTCCAACGTGTTGAGAATCAGTTTGATAAATTCAATATCACGATCCGAGCTTATTCGGATGAAATTATCCTGATGATCCAAAACTTTAACCTTGTGTCATCTGTTCAGGGCTTCGCTGATAACAAGCTGGTTGGATAGCTCTAGAAAATCATATCCGGGAGAAGAATAATTCACGTTTCTTCTCCTCCATTGTTTTTTTTATCAGGCTGAGCCCGAATTCTGTCAATTCTTTTAGAAGTCCTGGAACGGAGAATGAATGGTATCAGTAGAACCA
>DEIH01000093.1 GCA_002352375.1 Spirochaeta sp. UBA2779
CTGGGGTATGATACCATTCATTATTCGGAGATTGTTCCTGATATTGTTGTTGTTTTCGGTACATAGCCTCTTTTCTCAGAGTTCCGGTCCCCAACCGGCAGGGGATGCTGAGAATGGACGGTGGACTGTTACAACACGCTGGGATTACCGGGTTCGGGAAAACGGGCGTTACATCGGATATGCCAACCGGGAACTGCGGGAGGTTTATGAGAAGCATGAAGAGATACCAGCCGGATGGCTCGTTTTCGGAGATGCCCGGCTCCTCGGTGCAACCAAAAAAGACGGTTATCCTGTTGCCGCTCGATTGGAAGAGAGTGAATCAGTCAGTTTTACGCTTGGATACAGCGGGGCTGTAACTGAAGCAGGAGACGGTTTCCCGAGATTACGGGGATTCCCGACTTTCCCGGAAGAAGAATTGCAGCCGGGAGATTACTGGGAAGCTCCCATTGATATACTCATTATCGGTCCCCGGGGTGATCGAGCCGTATTGAATCAGACAGCTTCTTACAGGTACATCGGTATTCAACCGTATATGGGCCGGGATGCCCGTTATTTTGAAGTACAGTGGGCTATCAGATACCGGGGATCAAATCCTGATATTGACAGCTTCCTGAATCAGGTTGAAGGTTCGCATCGGGTAAGTCTGGTGGTTGATGCTGAAACCGGTGCACCTGTTATGGCCCGGGATAATCTGAAGGAAAATTGGCAATGGGCGGATTCCAGGGTTGAGAGTCGAGATGGCTTTGCCTTGATTTTCTGGGATGGGGTACCACCCCTGGATTCAAGCGGAATTAAGGAACACTTCAAAGACCAATTCGGTGATAAAGTTGTAATTGAAACTGAGTTTGATGATATGAAGGATTCAAATAATAATTCTGAGGATATCCTGATTACAGATACCCCGAAGGGTTTGTCTGTTACCCTTAAAAACCTTCATTTTCAGCCGGATCTGGCTCTTTTGCTTCCTGAGGACAAACCACTGCTTGATGAACTGGCGGGTATTCTAAAAGGAATACCGGATCGCACTATTCTTGTTCGTGGTCATACGGCAGATGTGGGCCGGCCGGAGGATGAAAAAAAGCTTTCTGAAGAACGGGCTAAAGCCATCACAGATGAGCTCAGCCTCCAGGGAATTGATCCCCGAAGGCTGATTTATGAGGGGGTTGGAGCAGCGGAGCCGCTGGTATCCAATCACAGTGAATCCGGCCGTAAACAGAATCGGCGGGTGGAGCTTCTTATTCTGGAGGACTGATATCATTCATTTTATCGGTCCGATGTATTCTTCAATAACACCGCGGAATGAAGTTCTAAACGCTTCTGGAGAATCCACATTTAAATTTCTATCCTCTTGAAGATGACGGATATATTCCCCGGGTCCGCCTTCATGGTAACCGGTTTGCAAAAGAGGTGTCAGATTGCTGTCCAGCAAAAATATTGTGGGGTAGCCTTTAACACCGAAATACTGTTGGAGAAGTTGATTCTGAAGCTTTTGCTCATCGGATAAGCTGATTGTCTGGGGGAAATCAAGAAATACCTTAACGAGATTTTCCCGGGACCACGATTCAAACTCAGGTGTCGTCCACACTTCTGATTCCAATTTTGAACACCATACACACCAGTCGGATCCTGTGAAATCAAGAAGGAGCATTTTGCCTTCACGTTCAGCTTGAGCGATACCCTCGGTGATACTGTCATTCCAACCCTGAGGTGGATATTCAGCAAAAACCGGAAATGCAAATGCCAGAGAAATTGTTATTATGACTATGAGTAATATTGATTTTATTCGCATATATGCCTCTCTTGATATAAAGTATAAAGAAAAATATTAGCAGTCTACCATTAAATCTCTGACATGTTTGATATTTATCGAGGCATATTGAGGTGGTTATTTCTTTCTCAGCCCTTTTGAAGCTAATGCAATAGCTCTATCCATGGCCCGTTTCATTGATGGGTAGGATCTTATATCCTTATCGTTCTGGGTTATAACATAGCGTTCTGTGGTTTTTCCTGCATCATTGGTATTCCATTCTTTGATGACAGTAACGCCATTGTCGAACTCTTTCATTAAATCGCGCATTTCATCCTCCATGAGTTGATTCATTTTTATTTATTATCGGTAAGTACTTTCAATAAACACACTATTATGAATGTGAAAAAATGGAAGTATGTCCCCAGTTAAGTTAACCCCTTCTTCCGTAAATATCTGACAATTCCCGGAGTTTTGAGGCCTTTTCCGGTGTAAGTGCGTTTTCTTTTATCCGCCAGCACCAGTTCCCACCGAGGGTGCCTGGGGTGTTGAAGCGTGCTTCACTGCCCAATTCCAGTATGTCCTGCATAGGTATAATAGCCAGGCTGGAAACCGAGGCATAAGCTGTCCTTATCATTGCAGAAGTAAGCTCTTTTTCATCGGCATCAGGTGGGAGATTCATATACGATAAGGCATAGATTCTATCGTGCTTTTCTGCAGATACATACCATCCGGCGGTTGTATCATTATCATGAGTTCCAGTGTATACAAGGCAATTCTTATCGTAGTTGTGGGGTAAATAATCGTTATCTTCCGATGAATCAAATGCGAATTGAAGAACCTTCATTCCCGGCAGACCGAATTCGTTAATCAATTCCACAACATCATCGGTAATAACACCCAAATCTTCGGCTATGATAGGTAATTCTCCAAGGACTTCTCTTACCCTCTTAAAAAGTCTTTTCCCGGGTACAGGAATCCATTCCCCGTTGACAGCCGTCTGCTCACCATAGGGAACCGACCAGTAGGCGGAAAATCCGCGAAAGTGGTCAATTCTCAGTGCATCATACTGCTCAAGTTTATTTCTAAGAATTGAAATCCACCAGGTAAACCCGTTTTCTTCCATTTTATCCCAGTTGTACAGGGGATTACCCCAAAGCTGACCTGTGGAACTGAAATAATCCGGTGGTACACCAGCTATATGTATCGGTTTGAGGTTTTCATCGAGTTGGAACAGATCAGGATTGGCCCAACAATCAGAGGAGTCGTAGGCAACAAAAATGGGCAGATCTCCGATAATTCTGATACCGTTGAGATTTGCCTGTTTCTTCAAATTTACCCACTGCCTGTGAAACAGGTATTGAACAAAACTCTGATAGGCAATCTCGTCTGATGATTCAATCCTGATTTTATTTAAAGCCTCAGTTTCCCGGAATCGGAGAGGACTCACCCATTCATTCCAGGGCTTGCCGTTATTAAGTGACTTTATAACCATAAATAAACAGAAATCATCGAGCCAGAAAGCCGAGTCTTCCTGAAATTCCCTGAATTCTCCATCAAAATATTCCGGATGTTTATCGGAAGAATAATTCTTCCATGCTTTATGCAGGATTTTCGTTTTCTCCGGAATCAAGTTTCCGAAGTCCACATAAGATTCGGGTAAATCTTTCAGCGAAGTTAGGTCGGACTCTTTCAGAAATCCTGCATCTATCAATTCTTCCAGATCTATGAGATTTTGATTTCCGGCAAAGGCACTGAATCCCTGATAGGGAGAGTCCCCATAACCTGTGGGAGTTAAGGGACAAATCTGCCAGTACGAGTTGCCCGCATCCTTCAGCCAGCGGATAAAGGAAAATGCCTGTGTTCCAAGGGTGCCAATCCCGTAAGGACCGGGTAATGCAGTGGGGTGGAGCAGGACTCCACTTGCTCGATCGGGAAATGTCATGGATGCATCCTTATTAAATGTCAATACAGGAGATTTTAATTGTTTAAGTGCAAGAG
The DNA here is from genome assembly GCA_002352375.1 of Spirochaeta sp. UBA2779. Taxonomy (GTDB): domain Bacteria; phylum Spirochaetota; class Spirochaetia; order DSM-2461; family DSM-2461; genus UBA2779. Next base: position 3,749 of record DEIH01000093.1, read on the forward strand.
GTGAAGCATCGGAACCGTTTTAAGAGATTTATTCTGAATGTAATTCCATATATGGAAATCACTTGATTTAAATTAGAGAAAAATTTATTGAAAATGCATTAATCGAGCTTGACATATCGAATCAGCAAATATAATATGTGCTGAAAATTAATAAAGTTATATAAGGAAAGAATATAAAACATAGTAAAAGGGTATAATATATATCGATAAAATATAAGTTATATATTCTTGATTGTGAATATTGCTTTTTCTTACTATTCGGATTTTGTTATTGGAGGAAAAGATGGGAGATGAACAGCAGGCCGTCCAGGGAGAAGGCGGGATTAAACGCAGCAGCCGGACCCGGACTCGTAAGAAAAAGAAAAACCAGATTCCACTGGGCATCATGGCCCTTGTATTTATTGTTGCCGTAGGTATCATCCTGGCCTGGACGGTGGGGGGTAATGTAGCTCTTTTCTGGATGCTGGGTAGTTCCTTCGGTTTCATCCTTCAGAGATCCAGATTTTGCTTTACCGCTTCCATGCGGGATCCTTATCTCACCGGAAGTACAAGTTTAACCAAAGCAGTTCTACTAGCATTCGCTGTTACTACTATCGGTTTTGCGGCTATCAAATACGGTGCTTTTATCAAAGGACTCCCGATTCCCGGACAGTCTTATGTTGTCCCGATCAGTCTTGCCACAGTTGTGGGTTCCTTTATGTTCGGTATCGGAATGGTTATAGCAGGTGGATGCGCTTCAGGAACTCTGATGAGGGTGGGTGAAGGATTCGGTATGCAGATGCTTTCACTGTTCTTTTTCATCGTCGGATCCCTTCTCGGCGCGGCACATTTCGGTTGGTGGAAGCTGAACTTTATTGTTCGCGGCCCCAGAATATTTCTACCTGATGTATTCGGCTGGGTTGGGGCGGTTGTCCTGCAGCTTCTAACTATTGCTCTGCTCTGGATTGCTGCAGACAAATGGGCAAAACGAAAGAGTAGTTCCAGCAGTCATTAGACTTGATTATCTATAAATATATTTCACAAGGAGTTCTAAAATGAGTAAAGAAGTTGAATTGGATTGTTTAGGTGAGGCCTGTCCTGTACCTCTGATTAAAGCCGAAAAAGCCCTTGAGGGTATGGATGTTGGTGATGTTCTGATTTGTCAGATTGATCATAGCTGCGCTATGAAAAATGTCCCTGAATGGGCTCGGGAGCAAGGTCATAACGTTGAAGTTGAGGAAGTTGATGACGGTGAATGGGAAGTGATAATCGAGAAGGTTAAATAACCGGAAATCACTTAACTAAAAACCTCCGATGGGGGTTTTCCAAGGAATGGGAAAACTATGAAAATACTAGATAAGATAAAAACCGATCCATATTACAAAGCCTGGCTGAAAGATGCCTGGCCCTATGTAACCGGTGCGATTCTACTCTCTGTCTTCCAGATTGTATCTCTGGCTTCAGCTGGAACCCCCTGGGGTGTCTCGGGAACACTGGCAGACTGGGGTGCATGGCTGTACCAGCTTGTCGGCGGATCTGTAGATAAATGGTATTACTTCGCCTCTGATGCCGCCCAGGCCAAACTGGCTGCAGGACCTCTGAAAGACCCGGGTACTTTTCGTAATCTCGGTCTGATTGCCGGAGCACTTTTTGCCGCCCTTATCGCCAGCGGGTTTAAATTCAAAAAAATAAAAACCTGGAGACAGGTTACCGCTGCAGTTCTTGGAGGATTGCTCATGGGTTACGGGGCCAGAATTGCATTCGGTTGTAATATCGGGGCTCTTTTCAGCGGAATTGCCTCCCTGTCTCTTTCGGGTTGGGTGTACGCTGTTTTTCTCTTTCTTGGTGCCATAGTCGGCAGCAAGCTACTTGTAAAGTACTTCATGTAAGAGGGGTTGGAATTAATAAAAATGCGTGAAAAGAAACGAGAACGATACGATGTAGTTATCATAGGCGGCGGTGCCGCCGGACTTACCGCTGCAATTTACTGCGGACGGGCCAGGCTTAACACTTTGCTGATTGAAAAAGGTCTTGTTGGAGGATTGGCCACTTACACCAATGAAATTGAGAATTTTCCCGGTTTTCCCGAAGGGACAACTGGTCTTGGACTGATGGAGAAGTTTCATGCCCAGGCTAAAAAGTTTGGTGTGAAGTTCAAAGGGACGGATGTAAAAGAGGTGAACTTCGAGAATGAGTGGAAAGAAGTTCATACTTTTAGAAATATCTTTGAATCAAGGGCTGTTATTATCGCCTCAGGTGGAAGACCGAGAACCACCGGAGCCATAAACGAAAAGGACTACCTTTTTGACAAGGGTATCAGCTTCTGTGCTACCTGTGACGCTGCAGCCAATGAAGGGAAAACCGTCATGATAATCGGCTCTGGTGATGCGGCTATCGAGGAGGGGATGTTCCTTACTAAATTTGCCAGTGAAGTGATAATCAGTGTCATTCATGATGAGGGCAAGATGGACTGTAACGAAATAGCAAAAGAGCAGGCCATAAACAATCCGAAGATGAGTTTTGCCTGGAATACCATGGTGAATTCTTTCAAGGGGGATGGCCATCTTGATACTGTAGAGCTGAAAAATCTGAAAACTGGTGAGTTAAAAGATTACAAAGTGGACACATGTTTTGAGTTCATCGGCTACATCCCCAATACAGAGATTTTTAAAGATAAAGTAAAACTTAACAGGCAGGGGTATGTTCCTACCAATGAATTGATGGAAACCGGGGTTCCGGGGATCTTTGCCGCTGGGGATGTCAGGGATAAAGAACTCAAGCAGGTGGCTACCGCAGTTGGAGACGGGGCCATCTCCGGAGTAGGGGCTGAAAAGTACATTGCCGACTGTGATGTTTTTGAGCAACAGATTATGCAGGCTGATAAGCCCGGATTCATCTATGTCTATTCAGCAATTGACGATCCCAGTCGAGTATTACTGCCGATGATGAGCGAAATCGAAAAGTCCTACGGCGGTAAGGTAAAGTTGAGTGTAATCGATTTATACAAGGGTAGACGTCTTTGTGACCGCCTGGCCTGCGATGTGGAACCCATGACAATTTTCTATACTCTGAATGGTGAGCTTGCAGCCACTGAAATTGATTGCGACCGTCCGCATATAGAAGAACGTCTGAATAAACTTCTGGCCAAGGGTTAGGAGGGATATATGAGAAGATCAATATCGATTTTTTTATCTTTGATTTTGGTATTATCCGTTTTAGTTTTTACCAGTTGCGGCCCCGCTCCAGCCGGTGAACAGGGGACTGAAATCATTGATGCTGAAACAGCTGTGCAGCTGTTGGCAGTAGAAAATACAGTTCTGGTTGATGCAAATAACGGCGTTACCTACAAAAAACGTCATGCCGAAGGGGCTGTCAGCATTCCCAGAACAGCCATTGTTATCAACGATCCGGTTTCCAACATGCTGCCCCCGGCTTCTCAGCTTGAAGTAGTGATGGGTGCTGCAGGTATTGGAAATGATTCTCTGGTACTGATCTACGATAACAATAAGAACATGGATGCCGCCCGGCTTTGGTTCACCCTGAAAGTCTACGGTTATGACAACGTAAAAGTTATTTCCGGTGGTCTGAACTCACTGGCTGCAGCTGGTGTAGAAGTGGTAAAGACCGTACCCGCCGTTGTTCCAGCCTCTTTCAAGGCTGGAGTTCTCAATCAGGATATGCTGATTTCATCAAAGGACGTCCGTAGTAATGTTGAAAATCCACCGGCAGATTATGTTCTTATAGATACCCGGAGTATTGAGGAATACAACGAGGGGACTATTCCCGGATCGGTTTACCTTGACTTCAGTGGTAACAACTTCAGTGATTCTACTTTTCGGCCGGTAAATCAGATCCGTATCAGATATCTGGAAAAGAAAATCGACTATAACGATGAAGTAGTTATGTACTGTAAAACCTCTATCCGGGGAGCTCAAACTTATCTGGCTTTATACAACGCCGGTTACCGGAATTTGAAATTGTACGACGGTGCCTGGATGGAATGGACTGCCAACCCCATGAATCCTGTATATGTGCCTGAAGGGGCGGCTTTGAATCTAAATGCCGCCGATCAATCCTAGTATCCAATTTAAGGAGTTCTTATATGAAGAAAGTATTGTTTTTACTGCTCAGCCTGATGATGGTTGCCGGGTTCGTTTTTGCCAATGGAGGCGGTGATACTTCCGGATCAACCGCTGTTATGGCCGATCCGGCTGAAGAGGCAGCATTAGCCTACTTCGCCGATTTCCCGGATGGCGGATACATCATTAAAGAAGATGTATTCATTGATAAGGTGAAGGCCGGTGAGGATATGTTTATTATCGATATCCGGCAGCCGGATGTTTACAACGAAGGTCATGTCACCGGTGCTGTGAATATGCCCTGGGGATCGGATCTGGGTTCACAGATGAATCTCATTCCCCAAACCGGGAACGTTTACGTTTACTGCTATACAGGTCAGACTGCCGGTCAGACTGTGGCTGTTATGAACGTTATGGGCATTCCTGCAAAAAGTGTACGCTACGGATTTGTCCGGGGTATCAGCACTGTAGAAGGTTATGAAGCTGTGGTTGATACCGATAACGTTATGATTGCCCAGGAATCCCACGATATCGATCCCGCTCTCCAGGCCGCTGCAGATGATTACTTCGGCAGTCTCCCGGGCAGTGATCCTTTCAAGAACAATATTATCGCCTCTGCAGATGCGGCAGCCATCCTGGCCGCCGGGGACGACTCTGTTCAGTTTGTAGACGCCCGTAAAACCGAGGACTACGCTAAGGGCCATATCGATACGGCCATGAGTATGCCTTATGCCGCCGGAATGCAGGCGTCCTTTGCCAATCTTCCTGCTGACAAGAAGTTGATCGTTAACTGTTACAGCGGTCAAACCGCCGGGCAGACCGTAGGTATCCTGCGTCTGCTGGGTTACGATGCCGTCAGTCTGAAACACGGTATGGGCACGGGAAAAACCGGTGATACCGGCTGGGCCAATGAAGGTTTTGAACTGGTAAAATAACCGATGCGTTTTAACAACCGGGCTTCGGCCCGGTTTTTTTTACCCGGGGTATACTCTGTTCTTCTCTCCTTTTATTTACTGGCTCATCTTTTCACATTAAATAGTCATCCCTTTGTCCACTCCGATGAAGCCTGGCTGGCGGTTTTAACCCGGGCCATGGTAACAGAGAGGAGCCCTGCATCTGTTGAGGAAGTTTTTCGAATTACTCCACGTTATCCCCATGCCCTGAAAACGCTCTACCATTTGGTACAGGCCCCGTTTCTCAGTATTTCCTGGTCTGTTTTTGCAGCCCGTTTACCCTCACTTATTGCCGGTTTCTTTTCTCTTGTGCTTGTTACTCAGATAGCTTCAGTTGCCGGTTTGGGCAGGCGATTGAGATTTGTCCCCGGCCTGTTCATGGCATTATCCCCACAGTTCTGGTATGCCTCTCATCTGGGGCGTCAGGAAATGCTGCTGACGGCACTCTTTTTATACTCCTGGAGCCTTAAAAGCCGAAACCGCTCCTCCTGGATTGTCGCTCTGCCTCTTTCAGCTGCTGTTTTTGTTCATCCGAATGCCTTTATAATTTCCATTCCTATCGGGGTGATGTATCTGCTGGATTTATTCTTCTCTAAGCCCGGCCGAACCGGGAAAACCCGTGAATTGCTGGTATTTTTAGGTGTACTGGCAGGTTCAGTCTTATTGGTTGTGGGTTTCAGCTTCAAGATGGATGCTGAGTTTATCCGGCATTATTTGAGTTTCGGAGATTCAGTGGGTACCCGAGATACTCTTCTGATAAAACTCCTGGGTCTACCTGTATTTATAGGCAAAATGTGGAGGGGTGATGCCGGCACCTACTATCTGGCGAACCTCCACCCGATGTTTGTCCTCGGATCAGCAGGTTTTCTTTGTACAGCTCTATCCTTATTTTTCCCCGAAAGTAATCAGAAGAGAATCTCCGGTTTTCTCAGCAGAAAATCAGGGATTTACCTCCTGTCGGTTCCCTTTTCCCTGGCTGCTGGAATGGTTGTTGTAGGAAAGTACGGGCCTCCAACGGTTACTTTTCTGATGCCTCCGGCTTATTTGCTTGCTGGATATGGCGTATTCCGATTGAAGCTTGTACTTGCCGGGACACAGTTTAGAAAAATGGTTTCTGCCTTGTTATCTTTGACAGTTTTTCTGGCGGCCTCCTGTCTCTCATTGTATACCCTGCAGGAAGTGATGCATTCCATTAAAACACCTTCATATTCATCCTATCGTTATTTTCTGGAGAAAAATATTGATGGAGAGGGGAGGGTGCTGGCCAATTTAAATACAGCCTTTGCTTTTGATTACGACAGGCTTGTAATCTGGAGAGATCTGGAGAAACTTGGAAACCCGGAGGACAGCGGAAACGTAGATAGGGAAGAGAAGAGTCTGGAAGCTTTCCTTATAGAAAATAAAGTCCGGTGGATAATTTTGCCTGATGAGCTTGAACTGATATACGATTCCCGTCCTGTGTGGAATAAAATATACGGGAATCCATACTGGTATCCGCAACTGATGGATTTTATCAAGAAACAAGGGGCAGAAACCCAGCGGGGGATTTTCCCGAATTATGCAATGCGTCTTGTTCCTTATATGGACAGGGATACCTGGGAATTAGTTATCTACCGAATCGATAAAAGGGTTCAGTAGCTTTATTCATCTATTTGGCTGAAGCTGCTGCAGGTCGGATTCCTGGAGATTTCATAAGAGAATTGCAGGTTTACTCACCTTGTTCAAAGCCTGGAGTTTCATCAGATCCCCGAAGGCGGCTTTTGTTTTCAACCGGCGCTGCTGGTAAGCCTGCATCCCGTTGATAATACCCTCGTCCATGGCTTTGAGAACGGCACTGTGCATCTCGTACTGTATTTCCGGTTTCTCAATTGGTGATTCCAGTTGTTCGGGAGCCTGAGGTTTCCCATCACTCATCCGGATGAGATACCAGGCGTTTATATCCGGGAAGGAGTACTGCATCGACTTGTTCCATCCGGCAAAGTTATGGGCAATGCGTTCGTCTGCATATTTTTCGGTTTCCCGGCTCAGTATGGCTATAATTTCATCGTGCTCCAGAGAGGGGCCCATGGGATCCGATTTCATAGATTTTCTGTATTTTTTGGATGACCCCGCCAAGCGCCTGAGCTCTCGTGTTAACCGGGTGCTTATCGAGGGTCCCCGGGCTTTATCGGCCAGAAGGCCGCGCCCGGCAAGATCGGCGGCGACATCAGCGAGGCCCAGGGCCAGGAGGCGGTTCTTTGACGGCAGGCCGCTTCGGGCATCCCATCCCCTCAGGGCGTAATAATCATCCCTGGCCGGAAGGTAATCCTTCATATCGATTTTCGCTCCCAATCGGGACACCTTTTCCCCCCCGGGGCCTGGAACCAGGCAGTCCGGGTCGGCTACATGACCATCCAGGGGGACCGTATGCCATTCCTCGGGCAGGACGTCATCAATCAGAGGGCGATGTCCCTCCCGGAGCATAATAGCCCGCTGGAGCTGGAACACCCGGGCGCCCAGTTCTGCCAGCTCTTCCTCATTCCAATCCCCGCCGATGGCGGCTCTGAGTACCTCGGCCTCCAGTGCCGGATCTCCCACCATACCGGCGGTTACCGGTTTGTTGCGGTTTTCACCGTTTCGGGTAACCGGGATATCCAGAACGGGATACATCCAGTCGCAGACACAGAGGCATTCCTTGGCAATCTGCCGATTCTGGATAAGCCGGGCAGCTTCAGCCTTACCCTCCAGAGTGGTGAAATCGGCGGCTGCTTCTCCCCCCCAGAACCGTTTGGCAATGCCCTGTACTACAGTTGTATCAACATGAGCCCCTTCGGTTCCCTGAATCCAGCTCGACCACTTGGCCACTGTCAGACCGGCTTCGTGGAGCTGTTGAATGGGAATGCGGGATTCGAAGGGAATAAGGAAGGTATTCACCGGACAGTACCGGGGTTCATAGGGATCGTGATGATGGAACTCGG
>DEIH01000250.1:0-9591 GCA_002352375.1 Spirochaeta sp. UBA2779
GTGCAGCTTCACAGCCGGGGTATTACCGACATTCTCATTGTTACCGAGGGCCTGAATATGGGCACCTCAATCAACACCGGTTCGGACAAACAAACCTATTACAAAAGCGCCATGTGCGGCTCCGATCTCGATTCCCCTGTAACAATGGCGGCCAACTATTACAACCCCGGGGGTATGCACGGCGATCTGGCCCTGGTTGAAGCAGCGGTCTCTTCCCGGGCCTTTTTGAATCTGGTGAATCTGGGTGTGAAGTTTCCCACCGATACTTACGGTCAGTTTGTGGGATATAAAACTGATCACGACCCCTCCCGCCGGGGTTCTTCGGTAGGTCCTTACACCTCCAGAGATATGTGCCGCTCCCTGATTGCCGAGGTGAAAAGACGGAACATCCCGGTTCTTGAAAAGATGGACGTGGTGAGTCTGTTAACCTCAGAAAACGGTCAGGAAAAACGTGTACTCGGAGCCATGGCCCTGGACAGTTCCGGTACTCCGACAGCCTTTTCCGCCGGGAACGTTGTGTTTGCCGTCGGCGGTCCCGGCGGTCTTTATAAAACCAGCGTGTACCCGGCGGTGCATACCGGGGGTATCGGGATGGCTCTGAGGGCCGGAGCAACGGCTCAGGGGCTCCCCGAATCCCAATACGGACTGGCCTCTGTGAAGTTCCGCTGGAACGTATCGGGAACCTATATGCAGGTGGTGCCCGGATTTGTCTCCACCGAATCAGATGGTAAATCCGGGAAGAGGGAATTTCTCCTAGAGCACTTTACAGGCCGAATCAGCCGCTTTCATTCCATGGTGTTTCTCAAGGGGTATCAGTGGCCCTTCGATACGAAGAAAATCCCCGATGGCTCCTCCATCATCGACATCCTGGTGTACCGGGAAACTGTCGTAAAAGGCCGTCGGGTTTTTTTGGAATTCCGGAAGAATCCTTCAGGTTTCAATATCGGAAATCTGGATGAAGAAGCCCGGGATTATCTGGAAAAATCCGGAGCCATCCAGTCCACCCCGATAGAGCGTCTGAGACATATGAACCCCGGAGCCATAAATCTCTACAAAGATCACAACATTGATATTACTGAGGAAATGCTTGAAATTGCCGTCTGCGCCCAGCACAACAACGGGGGACTGGCGGGAAATCACTGGTGGGAATCGGTGAATATCAGAGGGCTGTTTCCTGTGGGAGAGGTGAACGGATCTCACGGTGTGGCCCGGCCGGGAGGATCGGCTCTCAATGCAGGTCAGGTGGGGGGCTTCCGTCTTGCCGAGTACATCGCTGAGGCCTCGGCAGCAGGGAGGGGGGGTGCCCCCGCTGATAAGGCTTTTACCCGAGCCCTCCTCAGGGAATCCGAAGACATCCAGGTTTTTCTGGGCCGATGCCGGAAGGCCACCCGGAGCTGGAAATCCGTCCGAGCCGAAATCCAAACCCGAATGACCCGCTACGGGGCCCATATCCGTTCAGTTGAAGGTTTGAAAGTTGCCGTAATTGAGGCTCGGAAGCAGATGGCCGCCCTCGGGGCTCAGGGCTGCCGGGTATCCACCCCCCGGGAAGCGGTGCATGCCTTGAAAAACCGACAGCTCTGCCTGGCCCACCGGGTGTATCTGGAGGCAGCGTTATTTCAATTGGAAAGCGGGGTAGGTTCCAGAGGATCAGCTATGGTGCAGGATGCTGAAGATACCGTCCCGGAAGAGCCTTCGTTTCGTGAAAAAGTACTGGAAACAGTTTTAGATGAAGGCGAAGTAAAGAATCGTTGGGTGAATCGCCGCCCCGTACCGAAGAGCAATCTCTGGTTTGAGACCGCCTGGGCCGGGTTCCGGGACGGTGATATCTACCGCTTACCTTAAGGAAGTTTTAATGGACTCGAATTCATCCTTGTTTATTTCACCCCTGGCATATCGTTTCTGGAGAATCTCCAGAGCACCCTCTTCACGGGGTTCCCGGCCGTAGTGCCGGGAAGAGTTCCTGGAATAGACGATAGCCAGATAGATTAATATACCGATAAATAAAGCAGCGAAAATCATCATAACAATTGGGCCTCCAATGCCCCACTGATTGAAATGCATCATCATTGTTGTCCTCCTGATGATGATAATTTAGACAGAGAANNATTTTTCACATTCAAGCTCTCCATTTCCAGTTCATTGTAAACAGCCCCGATGGATTCCAGATAATGAGAGTCCGAATTACGCAGGACGGGATACCTCCCCGCCAGCTCAGAATTATCCCCGGAGCGAAGTTCTACCGCATCGAAATCCTCATCCGGAATAAAGCCGAGTTGAGAGATGATACCATTGGTCTGCCTGGCGATATGTGCCGGAATGCACAGCCCTCCAAGATGATGAATCTCTTCCAGCAGAGAAAGGAGGTTGAAACTGGATGCACCGTATAGGGTTTTCTCTGCAAAACCGAGAATCTCGTCTTTCCCATTAACGAAAGGCTGATCCCCGAGAATCTCAGCCCTGTTGGGGACATCCGGAAGACTCTCATAAACGAGCTTCCCGAGCTCCAGAGCAGAATCAAGACAATCGAAAAGTCCCAGAACATGGGCCTCTTCCATAACATTCACCTCAATACCGTAGAGGCAGGCCATACTCTCCCGGGCACAAACCTCGGCGAATACCGGAAGGTTTAACGTACAGTTATGATCGGTAAGGGCCAGAGCGTTCAGCCCAACATTTTGTGCCTGTTTAACGATGGCTGCAGGGGACATTTCCAGAGAGGCACAGGGAGAGAGGCAGCTGTGAATATGAAAGTCCCCCCGGAAAAGCACAATTACAGATCTTTTAAACCATTGCCGATATGATTGGAGGTTTGAAACTGGTTTTCAACTGTTCTAAAAACAGCAATCCCCTCACTTACTGCAGTCTCAAGTACATCATCGTCAACAGGCCGGTTATTGCAGATAACAATGGCCGGGACTCCAACCAGGGTGGCTACAGCAATCGTATTTTTATGGGCCTGAATGGTTATCAGAACCGAATCTTCAGAGGCATTGGCCATCACATCACTGAGAAGGTCTGAAGTGTAGGCATCTGTTAATTCACGGTCTTCATATCTGTCCTGAAGACATTCCATTTTTTCGATTTTCCCGATATCAGCAATCGTCATTATTACCTTCCTTCCCGTTTTCCTTTTTAAGATAAATAATCGAAAGTATCATCGTACCCAGGCCCGGCTCGGAGTGAATCTCAAACTCATCTGAAATCTTCTTCACATTCGGCAGCCCCATACCCGCCCCGAAACCCATAGAGCGCACCCATTCGCTGGCCGTTGAAAATCCTTCTGTCATCGCCAGTTCTATATTTTCAATTCCCGGTCCCAGATCGTTGGCGGAAATCCTGATACGCTCGGGGTTGATATCGAATCCCAGCATTCCCCCCAGAGAATGGGCCACCAGGTTTATCTCCAGCTCGTAACAGGCCACTGCCACCCGGCGGATAACCCCAGAGGGAACCTTCCGCCTTTTCAGGAACTTTTTGATTTCAGTGGAAGCCTTTCCGCCGTTTTCAAAATCGTGCTGCTGCAGGGAGTACACCTTAACCAGATCGAAGATATCCGCTTCTTCGGAGTCTTCTATCAAATGCTCCATTTTATTCAGTTGCTGTGAGAGTTCCCGGATTAAAGCCAGATTGATATTCCGGAAAGTGAGCATACCGTTAAGCTTGTTGTCTTTATCCACCACCGGAAATCGGCGGAAGGGGTATTTATTAAAAGCGGCAATGGCAAAGGAGAGGGGCATCTCATCGTGGAGAACCTGAACTTCCCGGGTCATCCAATGGAGCACCGTATCTTCCATCTTTCCCTTTTCCAGGGCGTTCATCACATCGTTCATGCTCACCAGCCCTACCACTTTCTGCGACTCGGCTACAGTAACCGGCAGCCCGGTAATGGCATTCTGTTTCATCAGAGCCTGTGCTTCCCGCATTGAAGTCTGCCTGGAAACGGTAATTACTTCGGAAGTCATCACCTTTCTGATTTCAAGGCCGTAAACCAGTTCCTGCAGCCGGAGGGAAGTCTCAAGGGGATTCACCTCTCCCCGGCTTTCGTAGTTCATGAAGTCCCCATCACTCTGCCCACCTTCAGGCAGGTTTCGTACGTGGAGAACCGGGTTTGCAGAATAACAATATCCTGTTCCTCGGCCAGTTTAATCATTCCCTTTGTTATAGTTTTATTGTTGGTGACCACTACCGCGGTGATGCCGATAATTCCCGCCGACCTGATAACCTGTTCTGTGGTGAGGGAGGTAATCAGAAGCAGATTTTCCAGTTCACACATCAGAACATCGCTTAAAAGGTCTGAAGTGAAAACTGAATCTATATCCAGATTCCCGCAGTCCACCGGACCGTAAAGGGAGTCACTTTCCAGGGCTTCCTGTATTTGCTTCAGTTTCATTATTAATTGTTCCTACAGTTGATTGTCAGTGTCGCTTTCAAGAAACTCCACATCGGCAAGATCTCTATGTCTGCCTGAAGCTTTCTTATTCCGGAGTAAGTCATTCCGGGAAATGATAGATAGTTCAATACCTTCAATTCTGATAGTTTCCTTTTTTAGATAGCAATCTTCAAATTCAATTCCGTTTGCCTGGTTGATAATATCTATCTGTATGGGTGGCCGACCCATTCGGAACACGTTTCCGAATTCCATAAAGACCCTGTCTTCTACAGTAGGCACTCCGAATTCTGAAAGTGCCTGCTGTAATTTTTCGATGTTTTTAGTATCAATAGCAATAAGAAAATCTATATCATTTGTCGCTCTGGGATTCCCGTAAATACCGACTGCCCAGCCTCCCACGAGCAGGTATCGGACTTTATTTTTGTTTAAACACTGTATAAATTCTTTGAAGTCGTCCGGTAGTTGCCTCTTTCCCATAGAAACACTCCCGCAGGTAGGTGATAGTTTCCAGCTTTTCCCTGATTGGTGCAGCAGACCAGTATTTTCGATCCTGATTGTTCATTTCTTCGGCTTTTCCTGTTGTAATCTGTGTCCGATCCATTCGTTCCATCATCTATTTTACTTTTACCTTCCTGCAAACCTATAATAGCATTTTTATGGAATTAGGAAAACTGAGATTGATATACAAAAACTAGGTGAAAGATTGAGTTAAACGGTATATTGTTGAATTAGCAGCTCTTTGTTCACCAGGAGAATAATATGGAAATAACTGAGACAGAAGTAGAATCAAAAGTATCCGCAGTTACCGTATATCAGGGCCGGGCCATGATTACCCGGCATGTGAAAGTTTCATTGGAAGAGGGGAACCAGGTTCTGATTTTCACGGATCTTCCTGAAGATCTGGATCGTGACAGTATACAGGTAAAGGGGACCGGGGAGGCCACGCTGGGAGAATGCTCTTATGAAACAGAATATTTTATTGAGGATGTCAACTCAAAAAAACAATCCCTGTTGGATAAGCAGCAGGAGCTCAGTGACAGCATTGCGGAAATTTCTCTCACATTGGAGGCCTGTGAAAAGGAAAAAAACTTTATTGAGAGAATTACCGGTTTTATCACAACCCCGGCTGCCATGAATACTGAGGGCGGCAGCAGAAGTTCCACCAGCGTAAATGTAGGTCTTAATGCTTCTACCTGGAGTAGTATGCTGGATTTTTATCATGGGAAAAATTCAGAAATCGATAAGTTGAAATTGACTTCAGAACGAAAAATTCGTGAACTGGAGCAGGAACTGGAAAAAACTGTTTATGAGATTGAAGATCTCGGGAGTGATATTCAGAAATCACGAAACATCATCAAGGTAAGTCTCTTCAAACAGAGTGCAGGCAAATTGGAGCTGGATTTATCTTACATGCTTTCCGGACCTTCCTGGCGTCCTGTATATGATTTCAGGGCTTCGAGTGATAGGGATACAGTGGCCCTTGAATACAATGCTCTGGTTAATCAGGCAACAGGAGAAGACTGGATTGGGGTTAACCTCAAGCTGTCAACTGCAAGGGTTAATATTTCCGGCATTCTGCCTGAATTAACACCCTGGTACTTATATTCCAGCGAGCCTTCACCAATACTTCGAATGTCAAAGAGTAAAAAGATGGCAGTAGAGAAGGATAGCGAGCTATATGACGAAATATCGATGTCAAAGGCAGCTGATTCTATTGAGAAGGAGGAGATTGAAGTCAGTCAAGCCGAAATTGAGACGGCTGGAGCTTCTGTCGTTTTTGCAGTAGCCGGCGGCGGCAACATTAACGGCGATAACAGTGATACCCGTGTATCTCTGATGCATCAGGATTTACCTGTCAGTTTTCAATATGCTTCTGTCCCCAAAATATCAGAATTTGCTTTTCTGACAGCCAGTATAACCAACAAAACTGAATTCCCATTTCTTCCGGGCAATGCAAGTATTTTTTTAGACGGGTCATTCGTATCAAATTCGTCATTCTCTTTGATAATGCCGGATCAGAAAACGGAGGTTTCCCTTGGTGTGGATGAGGGGATTAATATCGAATACCGCTACATTAAACGGTTTAAAAAGAACGAGGGCATCGTCAATAAGCGGATCAGTGAACAATTTGAATATCAGATCCGGGTAACCAACAATCGTAGTAAAGATATCGATATTACCGTTTACGATCAGTTTCCGATATCCGAAGAGAAGGAGATAAGCGTAAAACCGCTCTCTCCGATTGTTAAAGACAATCAGAAAGAAATCTCCCTGGATGATGAATCAAAAATCAAGTGGCAGTTCAAGCTGGCTTCCGGTGAAAAGCGTGAATTACCCTTCAGTTATCTGATTGAATATCCTCTCGGCGCAAGTCTTCCCGGATTCTAATGTTTTTATGAAATCGGTTATTTGGTATATGGAGGCTTAAGTTCCGGAAACATTGGGAAATGCTTTTTATTTAAAGTGATTAATTCCAGATTGTTTGTCTCACATGTTGCGGCAATTAGAGCATCTGGAATTTCTACCGCATGAGAGGCCCTGAAAAGGCCTCTCATTGTTCCTGCCATCCGGGCAATCTCAGCAGTAACAGGAAGTACCGGGAAAGATGCGAATAGCTGGTCTACCACCTCTGCTTCGCTGCCTCGAATCCCGGAGTAGATTTCTGCAACAGAAACAACTGAGAAAGTAATGGTATCCTGTACAGCCTGAAAAAACCTTACGGCTTTTTCTTCACCTCTTAAAAAATCAATCAATACATCGCTGTCGACAAGAAGCCCTTTGCTCATCAAGACGGCCTGTCTTTCCAACCCTTCCGGAGCTTCCTGATATCGGGCAGGTCCTGACGATTGGCCCATATCCCTGCGATATCACCCAGAACTTTTTCTTTATCTGTTTCTTCAACAGAGTTGATGTATGTATCGATGGACTGCCGTATCAGTTCGCTTTGAGACACCCCGGCTGACGCGGCATAAGAGGCCAGCTTCTTTTTCTGGTACGAGGTTAAATAGATCTGTGTTCGTTCCATGGTGGGCATTATACATTACTATTATACATCACATTGCAGGATTTGTCAGTCATGATTACCGGCGTAGGAAAAATTTCAGGAAAACCACATCAGGCTGAGCTTCACTGCGGTAGCCGCTGCCAGAACCTGAATAATGATATTAAACAATTTCAGCGGGATTCTTTTAAGAATCAGAATCCCCAGAAAGGCACCGGCAGCTATCAAGGGAAGGGTAACAAGATCGGCTTTCACCGTTTCAATGCTGATTCTCCCGTCAAGAATGAAGAGGGGAATCTTCAGCCAGTTCAGAATCAGGAAATACCAGGCCCCTGTACCGAGATACTTGTCCTTGGGCAGCCGCATGGAGAGCAGGTAAATTACCATAATCGGTCCTGCGGCGTTGGCCAGCTGGGTGGTAAGTCCGGCAGCCAGTCCCATAATTGCCGCGAAACTCCAGTGTGAGGGCACATTATCCTCACTGGTCCAGTAGCGCTGACGAAAGTAGTTCAGTACCAGCAGCGCCAGGCTAATCGATCCGATGAGAGGCCTCATTACCTCATCGTTAATCTGCCTGACAACAACTGTACCTATACCGATTCCAACAAGAGCCCAGGGCAGCAGCCTCAGAATAATTTTCCAGTCGGCATGCCTGTGGTAGTATGAGACGGCGAATATATCAGCCATAGCCAGAACAGGAAGAAGCAGCCCTGTGGACATGCGGGAGGGAAACACCATGGCCAGCAGCGGAACGACTATAATACCGATTCCCGGTAGCCCTGTTCTGCTGATTCCGACAAAGAAAGCGACAGCAGCGAGAATCCACCACTGAAGAGAGCTGTAATCCGGTAGAAAATTAAACATGCGTTATTCCTTTTTCAGTCGAAGAGTGTCACAAATCGGGGAGCTTCACCTTCTTTGAGTTCCACCAGTCCCCGGTTGGAGAGGTGCAGTTCTCCCAGAACGATGAGACCCAGAAGGGAGATGGTCATTTCCACCGATTCGTGAGGACAGCCGATAATCCTCAAAGCCTCTTCGATGCCTTCGAGTTCTTTAGAGGCTTCCTCCACAGATTTAAGGCTCATCAGTCCGGCCAGGGGCAGGCTCATTAATGCCAGTACTTTCCCGTTCTCCACGACGGTTAAACCACCGCCTGATTCTATCAGGGTATTGGCCGCCAGAGCCATAGCTTCATCGTCGCTGCCGATAACAAGCAGATTGTGGCAGTCGTGAGACTGGGTGGAAGCATAGGCGCATCCGGCTTTGAATCCCAGACCGGTAAGGAATCCGGTGGATCGGCGTTGTTCCTGGGGAATCTCAGCCTTATGCCGGTAGATCATAGAGATTTTTGCCAGGTCTTTTTCAGGGGCTGCATGGAACTGACCTCTTCGCGGTACAAAGGAATGTTTTTCCTGTTTCGTGTACACCATACCCGGTATCAGGCGGATAACACGGAGGTCAACTGGATCAGTCCCGGGAGCCTTCACGGCAAAGTTACCGGCAGTCTGCCTGAGAAGATGGACAGATTCGGTGGCCCAGTCGGGGTAGCTGTAAGTAGGGATCTGATTAAGCAGTCGGCCGTTTTCAGCCACCGGGATACCGCAGGAGACAACCAGTTCCACATTGAAATCTTTCAGGTTGTCCACCAATAGAATATCAGCAGCCCGCCCCGGGGAAATCGACCCGATCCACCGGGTTTTTTCCAACAATTGGGCGGGGTTAATGGTAACCATCTGAATTGCCTTTACAGGCGGAATCCCCAGACGGACCGCTTCCCTGAGCACCCTCACCAGATGACCTTCCTTCACGATGGTGGAGGGAGTTACATCGTCGGTTACCAGGGTGAACATCCGGGTGTCCATATCCGGATTCTCCAGGATGGCGGGAACCAGGTTGGGCAGATCCAGCCAGGCCGATCCGTAACGCAGCTGGGCGTACATACCCCGGGAAACTTTTTCCAGAGCCTCTTCGGCCTGAGTGCTTTCATGGCAGGCGGTAATTCCCGAGGCGATAAAGGCATTCAGTCCTTTGTGGTCTTCAGGGGAGGGAAAATGACCGGTGAGAACCTTATCAGCGTTCAATCCTTCGGTAGTTATATCGTGGACGGCAGGATCGCCGTAAATCATCCCGGGAAAGTTCATCTGTTCACCCTGGAGATCGGCCCAGCCTTTTTGGTAGGCTTCCCGGACGTCTGCAGCAT
>DEIH01000250.1:9692-10332 GCA_002352375.1 Spirochaeta sp. UBA2779
AGGCCGAAAACGTTGGTGATTTCATGGTTATCAGGGCAGATGGTTGTGGTGCCGTGGGGAAGAATACCGGCGGCAAAAGAGGGCAGGTCTACCATAGTGCTTTCAACATGCATGTGGCTGTCGATAAGTCCGGGAAGAAGGAAGCGGCCTTCGGCGTCGATTACTTTCGTTTCTTCTCCGATGGGGTGGGATGAGGCATCCCCCACCAGGGCGATGGTGGTTCCGTACACGATAACATCGGTGTTTTTTTCAATGATACCGGTGAGTACATTTACCAGGGAGGCGTTGCGGATAACAAGGGTTCCGGGCTTACGGCCCATGGCCGCGGCAGCAAGGTTTATGGTTGATTCACGTTTGTCCATGGGGGATTATAGTACTAATTTAGTTACTTTTCGATGAAATTCCCGCTGCGAGTCAGGCCGAAATGCAGTTTGTTTACTGGAATTACATAACCTGGAACCGTAACCACCGGTGTGTCGGAATGGGTATACGCTGTATCGAATTCCCATTTTCCGAATTTCAAGGTAAATCCCGCCAGAACACCATGGCCGACGACAAAGGCGTCCATCTGATCGAGTATCGACAGAAGATACCCGCCGCGAAGAGCGAGGGAACTGGCAGGCCAATATTCAACCATGGG
>DEIH01000197.1:0-19816 GCA_002352375.1 Spirochaeta sp. UBA2779
CCCGATACCCGAACCGGGACCGATGGATATCGTCATCGAAGTGAAGTATTCCGGCATATGCGGTACGGATATACACATATATCGTGGTGACTATGTCGGGGACTATCCTATCATACCCGGACATGAATTTTCAGGAATCGTCACGTCAGTAGGATCTTCGGTAACGAGATTCGCTGTAGGAGACCATGTAGCCGTAGAACCGAACATCGCATGCGACGACTGCCCCACATGTCTTGAAAACAGACAGAATTTCTGTGAAAACTGGATCGCCGTAGGAGTCCTTGTACCAGGAGGAATGGCCCAGTATGTTTCGGCCCCGGAGAAAGCAGTATTCTCCATCGGAAATCTACCATTCAAATCCGGTGCTTTCGTCGAGCCTCTGTCCTGCGTCCTTCACGGAGTCGAACGCTGCGGAATTCGTATGGGAGATCGGGTACTTATTATCGGCGCCGGTCCCATCGGAAACCTTCTGTGCCAGTCAATTAAAGCCGCAGGCGCCTCAAATATCATTCAGATAGACCGGAATACGGCACGACTTGAACTGGCGACCCGATGCGGTGCCACTGAAACGTCCGAATCCCTGGAGGAGATACCACACGATGCTTTCGACATTGTTGTCGATGCCACAGGCGTACCAGCACTTATGGCAAAAACTGTGGATTTCGTCCGTAACGGCGGAAAGATCCTGCTGTTCGGAGTTCCTCCTCAAGACGGGCGATTCGATATTCCTGCTTTTCCGATTTTCCGAAAAGGACTCACCATTCTTTCATCCTTCACCTCGGTGAGAAACTCCCTGCAGGCCATCCGCATGCTGGAGGCCGGCACAATTGATGTTTCAAAACTGGTGTCTCATGAGCTTCCTCTCGAGGAGTTCGCCGCCGGTATGGAGATGATCGAAAAAGGCGAAGACGGGGCACTGAAGGTGCTCATTACACCCAACGGCTGAGACAACAGGAGAATACAATGAGCCAAACCAATCGTTTCGTAGGCAAAACTGCCCTGATTACGGGGGGAGCCGGAGAAATCGGCTTCGCAACGGCAAAAGCCCTGGCCGAAGAAGGCGCCCTCATCGCCCTGATGGATATCAACGGAGAAAAATGCAGCGAGGCTGCCAAACGGCTCTCCGGAATCTGCGAAACCGTGAGAACTTATATCTGTGATGTCAGCGATTCCACCGCTGTAGAAACACAAGTGAAGCAGATTGTTGCCGACTTCGGCAGTCTCGATCTGTTATTCAATAACGCAGGATTTCAGGGCGCTTTCAAACCGATCCATGAATACCCCATCGATGATTTTGAAACGGTAATCAGAATCAATCTGATCGGAGCTTTCAATATCCTGAGATCCGTATCCGGGGTCATGGTTGCCCAGGGTGGAGGATGCATAGTCAACACCGCAAGCATGGCAGGTGTTGACGGTCCACCGAATATGGCCGCCTACGGGGCTTCCAAATTTGCACTCATCGGCCTCACAGGAACTGCGGCCAAGGACCTGGCTCCTTACGGCATCAGGGTGAATGCCATCAGCCCGTCCTTTATGGGTCCCGGGTTCATGTGGGACCGTCAGGTACAACTCCAGGCCGAAGCTAATACCCAGTATTTTTCGACAGACCCGAAAGTGGTTGCCGAGCAAATGATCGGAAGCGTACCCATGCGTCGTTATGGAGATATCAATGAAATTCCCGGGGTCGTCACATTCCTCATGAGTAATGATTCAAGCTACATCACAGGAGTAAACATTCCTATCTCAGGAGGCATTCGATGAATGATGTAAAAAAAAATATACTCGAACGTTTCAGTCTAGCTGGACGCAGTGCATTGGTTACCGGTGGAGCATCGGGTATCGGAAGGGCTTTTTGCCACGCTCTGGGCGAAGCGGGAGCCAAAGTCGCCGTAGTGGATATCAATCTCACGGCCGCCGAAATCGTTGCTGAGGAGCTGAAGAGCAAAAGCATAGAAGCCATAGCTATCTCAGCTGACGTATCCCTGGAGAACGAGGTCGAGAATATGGTTGCGACCGTCGTTAAAGCCTGGGGGGAAATCACCATCGGCGTCAACAATGCCGGAATCGGAATGTGGCACGACGCAACAGAACTGGATATGGACGAGTGGTCGAAGGTTATAGACTTGAATCTCAGCGCTGTATTTTTATGCGCCCGGCATGAAGCAAGAGTGATGAGAAAAGAGGGTTACGGCAAGATAATCAATACCGCTTCCATGTCGGCCCACATAGCCAATACTCCGCAAAACCAATCTGCATACAATGCTTCTAAAGCAGGCGTTCTGCACCTTACAAGGACCTTGGCGGCCGAATGGGCTCCCGACGGTATCCGGGTAAACAGCATCAGCCCCGGATATACGAAGACAACCCTCGTAGAGAAGCTTCTGGAAACACCTGCTGGGCAGAAAATGCTCCCTCTATGGCTTGAAAGAATTCCCCTTGGACGAATGGCAAGCACCGACGATCTCCAGGGTGCTGTATGTTATCTGGCGGCTGAGGCATCTGACTATATGACCGGATCGGACTTGCTCATCGACGGCGGATATTGCGCATGGTAGAACGTTTCATATTGATTAGGCTTATATTCCTTGATTATCTTTCCCAGCGATGCAAGAATGTATATCTACTGAATCGAATACTTCGATATGCCAACCTGAGGTAGTCATGAACAAAGCTCCCTACTCGGTATTACTCGTCGAAGACGAAACCTCAATCCGTGAAGGTATTCGCGATATAATACCCTGGGAGAACCTTGGATACCGATTCGCCGGGGAAGCCCGAAATGGTCTGGAAGCTCTTGAATTATTTGATGAGCTCCAGCCGGATCTCATTATTACCGACATCCAGATGCCCAAGATTGACGGCCTTTCAATGATCCACTCTATTCGCGAGCAAGAGGAACAAGGCGATCAGGTAAAAGTTGTCATTCTTACAGGCTTCGATGAATTCAGTTACGCCCGCAGCGCGCTGAAACTCAACGTCAGGGACTACCTTCTCAAACCTGTAGCTCCCAGAGAACTTATCGAATTACTGGAAAATGTAAAAATCGAGCTCGATGAGAGAGGGAACGAAACCAAAGCCCTTGGAGACAAGTCGATAACCCTTCTCCGCCGCATGGTGATGATCAAGCTCCTCTCCGGGGTTCAGGATCCGGGTATCGTCGAATCCTATCTCAGCGGTGACTCAGCTATCCGGGATGCAAATAATTTTCTTGTGGTGATATACGATTACGACCAATCTCATAGATCCATTGGTCCTGATGATTTCAGGGAAAGTTTTAGGACCCTGAATCCCGAATGCATTCGCAGCGAGCTGATTCCCGATAACACTGGGATGCTCATTGAGGTTTTCTATACAGCCGATAAAGAGCTTCTCAAAGTGGGATTTGATTCGGTTATCGGTGAAAAGAGGAGGAGTATCTCCTCGGAGGCAGGAGAAGGAGTATCGGCGGGAATTGGTTCGACTGTAAACGGAATCACCGAACTGAAAAAATCCTACGAGTCTGCAAAAGCCAGCCTCTCACGACGGTACGTTGGAGGTGGCGGAAGTAA
Organism: Spirochaeta sp. UBA2779; assembly: GCA_002352375.1. GTDB lineage: Bacteria > Spirochaetota > Spirochaetia > DSM-2461 > DSM-2461 > UBA2779. The sequence continues at coordinate 3,552 of DEIH01000197.1, forward strand.
TTTCAGTACCGAAAATACAACTGATAACGAGAGCCATAACACAGAATCCGAGCCGATACTGCGCTTCCTGAAAGCTGTAGAAGCCGGATCTTTCGAGGAATGGCAGGAACGCCTTTCGGATATAGTCGATGAATTGATTGACCTGGAAGCCTCCAAGGAGCACTGTCAGGAACTCATAACCCTTGCAGTCTCCGCGATGCTCAACACTCTGAGAAAACGCCATATTTATCGCGACCTCGGCGAGGTAAAAGACTCTTCCTTAATCAAAAAGATCGGAACGTATAAAACCCTGGAATCTCTGCATCGATGGCTGTCAGAAATTATCGTGGGAATTGCCGGAGAGTTGAAAGAGCAAAGGGTAGATTCATCATTTTCAATGGCTGAAAAAGCCCGAAAATACATCGAAGATAAGTATGCCGATACAAATCTGGCAGTGGAAGATGTATGTTCCAATCTCGGTGTGAGCGTCAGCACCTTCTACAGAGTGTTCAAAACCTATCATGACATGACTTTCTCCACCTTCCTGACAGAAGTAAGAATCAGGAAAGCAAAAAACCTTATCAGGAGTACTGATCTGAGGAACAAGGAAATCGCATTCCAGGTGGGATTCAACAGTCCCCACTATTTCAGTCACGTCTTCTCCAAATGTGTCGGTTATTCCCCCTCTTCATACAGAAAGAACCAGGCCATCAAGGCGACAGGACGGATGGCGGCCGCCGATTGACTGTTTTCCCGCGTAAGATCAAATCCCTTCAGGGAATCATTTATATCAGCCTGATCATGCTGATTGTCATGACGATCAGCATTTTCGGTTTCCCCATGATTAACCTCACGCGCAATCAGGTGAGCGCCCTGTCTCTAGAGCAGACGAAAATGGTTCTGGATCATCTCGAACAGTCCACCAAGCTACAGATGGAACGGGTGAACAGACTCTCCGACCAGCTGGTACTCCAGGATCGACTCCGGGAATACCTTTCGATAGACAACATCATGAATCACGAATCAGAATCAGAAACCGTAGATGCCCTTGAGGAGCGTTTTAACGACTTGGTGCAGCTTTACGATGATGTGGAATCCATATTCGTCTTCAGCGAAAGCGATACCGATCAGATGAAGATGGTATCGAATCGAAGAAATATCATTCTCAATGAAGAGAATCCCATCCGGGATCAGGAATGGTACCTCAGTGCCAAGAAACTGCACGGCATCCTCACAATCACCCCTCCCCATCTGCAGAACTTTATCAAGAGGAACTACATCTGGGTAGTATCCTTCAGCCGGACAATTATGGATAGAATGAATGGCCAGGCATTAGGAGTCCTCCTTATTGATACCAATATCAATGTCATCAAAGACATCTGTACCAAAAACAGCACGGATACACACTATTACTACATAGTCGATGATGCTGGAAATTTTATTTTCCATCCGCATTTGCAACTCATATACAGCGGCCTGTTCTCTGAGCCCGTCGAACAAGTCCTGGCCCTTGGCAGCGACACATTACGCATCAATATAAGTGGCGACAACCGTATCTACACTGTCAGAAAGCTCTATGAATCCGGTTGGAGGATTGTAGCCGTTACCGATGTCGATAAATTATACGCTCCATTCAACCCACCCCTTGCCTACATGTTGATATGGATCGGTCTGAGCCTGATAATCCTTCTTATCATAAGCCGGACCGTCGTAATTGCGGTTCTGAATCCCATCAATCGCCTCCGGTATTCTATGAAGGAAGTTGAAGAAGGTCATTTCGATATCTCGGTGAATGTATCCGAATATGCAGAAGTCGGCGCCCTTGCCAAGGATTTCAACATCATGGTTAGGAAAATCGGCGACCTGATCGATCTCAACGAGGAAGAACACCGCAAACTCCGAATCAGCGACTTCAATGCCTTGCAGAGTCAGATGAATCCTCACTTCCTTTACAACACCCTGGACTCGGTAATCTGGATGTCCGCCAAGGGGCAGAGTGATGATGTAATCACCATGGTGTCATCTCTCTCTAAGCTCCTCAGAAGAAGTCTGGCCACTGGCGACAGTCTTGTGCCACTTGAGGAGGAGTATGATCACGCAAAGCAGTATTGCATCATTCAGAAAATCCGTTACAAGGACCAGCTGGATTTCTCCCTGAATCTCCCGGAGGACTGCCGGAACGTCGGAGTACCCCGGCTCATACTTCAGCCACTGATAGAGAATGCCTTGTATCACGGAATAGAAGACTGGGAAGACGGAGCTCAGATACGGATCTCGGCAGAAAGATTCACGGAGTCCCTGAAAATTACGGTTTCGGACAATGGTAAGGGCGCCGATCCCGCGGAACTTGAAGCCATCCTCAGCTCACAGCTGGAAACCCGCCCCAACAGCAGCGTCGGTCTCAAGAACATCAATGACCGGCTCAAGATACTCTTCGGCGAGTCAGGGAGTATGGGTTTTCTTCACCAGTTCCAGGGCGGTCTTGACGTTGTAATTACCATACCACTTTAACCTGCATAAACCCTTCATTCCCGCAGCTCAAGAGGATATTCGCCACTTCACCTTCGTTCTATTTAACCGACTTTGCGAATTCATATCTCCCGAACAATTAAAGAATCTGTGGGAGCATGGTATCCTGATAAATCATTGCCGATTTCCCTTGTAGAAAAGGCTTTACTCGATTAGAACAGGCACCGGAGATTAAATCATATCCCCCCTGACTCTATTTTAATCAGCTGTGATGCTATATATATACAAAGACAAGAACCAATAATATGATTTGCAATTTTCAAAAAATGGAGTAATTAATAAAATGAATAAAAATAATTCTGTAGAAAAAGAGGACAATTTTGCAACTCTTTTTGAGCATAGCTTTTCTGAATTTAAATCGATGGAGCCCGGTCAATTAATTGAAACTGAAATTGTGTCTATATCAGGTGACTATATATTCCTGCAATTGAGCGGTAAGAGTGAAGGTTTGCTTGATATTGCAGAAATGACTGACAAGGATGGGAAGCTCACCGTTAAGGAGGGGGATAAGATAAAGGCCTTTTTCCTTTCCTCTCAGAATGGTGAAATGCTTTTTACAACAAGGATTAGCGGGGACAAGGCTGGAAAGGCTGTATTGGAAAATGCCTTTGAGAGCGGGATTCCTGTTGAAGGAATTGTTGAAAAAGAAATTAAGGGTGGATTTGAAATAAAAGTCGGTGACACCCGGGCATTCTGTCCATATTCCCAATTGGGCTTGAAAAGGATAGAAAACACCGAGTTATTTATCGGTGAGCATCTTACTTTTAAAATCCTGGAGTATAGTGAAAATGGGCGTAATATCCTTGTTTCAAACCGGGTGATCATAGAAGAAGAGCAGAAAAAACAAATTGAAATCCTGAAAAAAACATTACATGAAAAAATGGTTATCAAAGGTACCATTAAATCAATACAGGATTTTGGAGCCTTTATTGATATAAGCGGTGTACAGGCACTACTCCCAATCTCTGAAATCAGCAGAGGTCGTGTGGATGATATTCATAAAGCACTATCAGTTGGACAGGAAATTGAAGCTTCAATTATTAAGCTTGACTGGGGAAAAAAACGTATAACACTGAGTATGAAGGCGTTGCTTTCAGATCCGTGGGAGGAAGCTCATTTAAAATATAAGAGTGGTTCAAAACATAAGGGCTCGGTTGTCCGAATTACAGATTTTGGTGCGTTTGTTTCTCTGGAACCGGGTTTGGATGGGCTTATTCACATCACCGACCTTAAAGGTGATGCCAGGGATAACAACCCACATGATTTATTAAAGAAAGGACAAAATCTTACGGTTCAGATTAACAGTATAGACATTGAGAAAAGAAGAATATCTCTGAAACCTGTTTCTTCAACTCAGGAAGATGAAGATAATAAAAAGTATTTCGAACCCGAATCCGATGCATATAACCCCTTTGCAGCGTTTTTGAAAAGCAAAACAGAAAAATCCGATAAGAAATAAATAGTGTCCCCCACCTTGTCACATCCTGCTTAAAATGCCATTGAACGGCACTTTACGTTCGCTATCAACTATTCTTAAGTCGTTTAAGACGGGTTTGGGAAATTTGTGACAAGGTGAGGAACACTTAATAAGAAATAGAAATATTGAGGGAACTGGGATAGACCTTATTTATATATTACCTTTTAACCAATTATTGGATTTCCCGAATCAAATTCATTAGAACTGAAAAACCGGTTCGACACCGGATATTGCAACTAATGGAACTTGATTCAAGGAGATAACTATGAGTGAACGGTTAATCGTATCCCGGGATGGAAGCCCCCTGGAGGACTCGCAGATTGATGCGAACTTTTCCGATATGCATCCTCCCCTGAACAAAACCCAGGCAAAGGTGGAGAGTTCCCGCTGTCTGTATTGTTTTGATGCCCCTTGCATACGTGCATGTCCCACTTCCATCGATATTCCGAAATTTATACACCAGATTCGAACACAAAATCTGACTGGATCGGCAATTACAATTCTTTCTTCCAATATAATGGGCGGGACATGCGCCCGTGTATGCCCCACAGAGATTCTCTGTGAAGGTGAATGTGTGCTCAACGCTACTGGAGAAAAACCAATAAAAATCGGGAATCTTCAACGCTATGCAGTCGACCAATACCTGGAAGGAAACAATCCTCATCCATTTAACAGAGCTAAAAGTACAGGCCGAAGAATTGCCGTTATCGGCGCTGGCCCTGCAGGTTTAGCCTGTGCTCACCGTTCTGCAGTACAGGGAAATAAGGTAACGGTTTTTGAAAATAAAGCCAAACCCGGGGGGCTCAATGAATATGGTCTTGCGGCCTACAAAATGGCAGATGATTTTGCTCGTAAAGAAGTTGACTTCCTGCTGAAGGTGGGGGGTATCACCATCAAACATGGCCAGGTGCTGGGAGAAAATCTTACACTGGCAAATCTCCAATCGGAGTACGATGCAGTATTTATCGGAACCGGTCTGGGTGATGTTAATAATCTCAGGGTAGAGGGAGAACATCTGAACGGTGTCCAAGATGCCGTTACCTTTATTGAAGAGCTGCGTCAGACAGCTGAGAAACATAATATTTCTGTCGCTGATAATGTTGTTGTTATCGGCGGTGGAAATACAGCAATCGATGCGGCGGTGCAGGCAAAGCGCCTGGGCGCTCAAAATGTAACACTTGTCTACCGTAGAGGAACCGATCAGATGCCTGCTACCGAGTGGGAGCAGGACCTTGTTAAAACCAATAACGTCAATGTCATTTACTGGTCTAAACCAATAGTACTCAAAGGCGGGGAAAAAGTTGAAGAAGTTACCTTTGAGCGTTGCATTTTAAAGGACGGAATTCTAACAGGAACCGGTAATTTCTTTAATTTAAGGGCAGATCTGGTTTTAAAAGCTATCGGGCAGATGCTGGATAAGAATCCACTGGCCGGCCTCTCAATTGAAAACCGCAAGATTAGAGTAGATGAAAAATACCAGACAAATCTTCAGGGAGTGTTCGCCGGAGGAGACTGTATCAATAGCGGTGAAGATCTGACAGTTCAGGCCGTGGAAGACGGAAGGAAAGCGGCTGAGTCGATGCATGATTATCTGGAGAATAAAAATGGCTGATTTAAAGTGTAAAATCGCAGGAATCGAGAGTATTAATCCTTTCTGGTTGGCATCAGCACCACCCACTGATAAAAAGTTAAACGTTGTAAGGGCCTTCGAAGCCGGCTGGGGAGGAGTTGTCTGGAAAACGATGGGGTACGATCCCCCGGTAATTAATGTTACAAGCCGTTACGGCGCGTTACACGATTCAAATCGGGGAGTTATCGGTATCAACAACATCGAGCTGATTACAGATAGACCTTTAGAGGTGAATCTTCAGGAAATCAGGGAAGTTCGTGAAGAATGGCCGGACAGAGTGATTATAGGATCCATGATGGCTCCGATGATGGAAAAGCTCTGGAAAGATCTTGCTGTTAAAATCGCCGAAGCTGGTGTTCATGGTATTGAACTTAACCTGGGCTGTCCTCACGGGATGTGTGAGAGAGGAATGGGCTCCGCTATAGGGCAGGTTCCTGAAATGGTGGAAAATGCCACACGTTGGGTTAGGGAAGCCGTTGATATTCCAGTTTTTACAAAGCTCACCCCAAATATTACAGACATTCTACTTCCCGCTGAAGCGGCAAAAGCCGGTGGTGCAGATGCTGTTTCCCTGATTAATACCGTGAATTCTATTGCTGGAGTTGATCTGGATATCATGGCACCGCTCCCGAGTGTAGACGGTAAAGGAACACACGGAGGATATTGCGGTGCTGCAGTAAAACCCATTGCCCTGCACATGGTGGGAGATATAGCCAGGAATCCGGATACCCGAAATCTTGAGATATCAGCCATCGGAGGTATCGGTAACTGGCGGGATGCAGCAGAATTCATAGCTTTAGGTGCCAGCGGTGTTCAGGTATGCACAGCAGCCATGCTGTACGGCTTTCGTATCGTTGAAGATATGATTGACGGTTTATCCAGATTCATGGATGAAAAAGGATATAAAGCCATCAGTGATTTCCAGGGTCTGGCTGTTCCCAATACGGTGGACTGGAACGATCTGAATATGAATTTTGATTTGAAGGCTGAGATAAATAAAGATCTGTGTATTGAATGCGGCCGCTGCCATATCGCCTGTGAGGATACCTCCCATCAGGCTATAACCAAAAAAGCAAAAGCCGATGGTGGTATGGAATATGAGGTGGTGAACGATGATTGTGTGGGATGTAATCTCTGCCTTCATGTCTGTCCGGTACTGGACTGCATAACGATGAAACCTGTGGATAACGGGCTGCCTCACCTCACTTGGCCTGAACATCCGGAAAATCCGATTAGAGTGGCAAAAAAAGAGAAATAGAATAATAATTAAAGAAGCGGCGGCAGATTCCGCCGAACAGGAGTGTATAAATATGTCAACATTACGCGGTGGCCTGATACAGATGGCTTTGAAAGCAGACACGGATAAATCACCGGAAGAAATTCGTAAGGCGATGGTTGAAGCTCACATCCCCTACATTGAGGATGCAGGAAAAAAAGGTGTCCAGGTGCTCTGTATGCAGGAAGTATTCACCCAGCCCTATTTCTGCCCCAGTCAGGATAAAAAATGGTACGACTCGGCTGAAAAAATCCCTGAAGGCCCTACAACCACATTACTGCAGGAGTATGCAAAAAAATACCGGATGGTAATCGTGGCTCCCATCTATGAAGAAGCTATGACAGGGGTTTATTACAACGCGGCTGCAGTAATCGATGCTGATGGTACCTACCTTGGTAAATACCGGAAAACCCACATTCCCCAGGTAGCCGGATTCTGGGAGAAGTTCTTTTTCAAACCTGGTGGAGAGGACTGGCCTGTATTTGATACACAATACTGTAAACTGGGCGTTTACATCTGTTACGATCGCCATTTTCCCGAAGGCTGGCGGGCCTTGGCATTAAACGGTGCCGAATACATCGTCAATCCGTCGGCAACGGTGGCCGGTCTCTCAGAGTATCTGTGGAAACTCGAACAGCCTGCAGCGGCAGTAGCCAACGGTTGTTATATCGGCGCTATCAACCGGATTGGACGGGAACAGCCCTGGGATATCGGCGAGTTCTACGGACAGAGTTACTTTGTTAATCCCAGAGGTCAAATAGAAAAAGAAGCCAGCCGGGATAAGGATGAACTGATCGTCCATGACATGGATATGGCCATGGTTCGGGAAGTAAGAAGCACATGGCAGTTCTTCCGGGACCGACGTCCGGATACTTACGGTCCGCTTACCAGAATCGAATAGTACTGAATAGGAGTTATTTAATGTCTCTGATAATAAAGGGCGGAACGATAGTTTCCGCTGAAGATACTTTGCGCGCTGATATCCTCTGTGAAGACGGCGTCATTAAGGCCGTTTCTGAGAATCTTGAGATTCCTTCAGGAGCTGAAGTTATCGATGCCGGAGGACAGCTTGTGATGCCCGGCGGTATTGATCCTCATACCCATATGCAGCTTCCGTTTATGGGCACTGTTGCATCCGAAGATTTTGAAACAGGAACAGCCGCTGCCATGGCCGGGGGTACAACGATGATAATTGACTTTGTTATCCCGAACCCCCAGCAACGCCTGATGGAGGCCTGGGAAACATGGCGGGGATGGGCGGAGAAGTCCACCAGCGACTATTCCTTCCATGTGGCCATTACATGGTGGGATAAATCGGTTCATGAGGATATGGGAACTCTGGTAAGAAAGCATGGTGTGAACAGCTTCAAGCACTTTATGGCTTACAAAGGTGCCATCATGGCTACCGACGAGATTCTCTACAACAGTTTTACCAGGGCCCTGGAACTGGGAGCTATGCCCACATGCCATGCGGAAAACGGGGAGCTGGTATTTCAGCTTCAGCGAAAACTGAAAGCAATGGGAATAACCGGCCCTGAAGCTCATCCTCTCTCCCGGCCTCCAGCTGTTGAAGGTGAAGCTGCCAACAGAGCTATCAGAATGGCCGAAGTAATCGGTGTTCCGGTTTATCTGGTACATGTTTCAACAAAAGATGCCCTGGATGAAATTATCCGCGCCCGGAGCAATGGACAACGAGTTTACGGCGAGGCTCTGGCGGGTCATCTTCTACTGGACGACAGTGTTTACAGGCATCCGGATTTTGCCACTGCTGCAGCCCATGTTATGTCTCCCCCGTTCCGGCCGAAAGGTCATCAGGAAGCACTCTGGAAAGGTTTGCAGTCGGGGAATCTCCAGACTACGGCCACCGACCATTGCTGTTTCTGCGAAGATCAGAAAGCCGCCGGCCGGGATGATTTTACAAAAATCCCCAACGGTACTGCCGGTGTTGAAGACCGGATGGGAGTTCTCTGGACCCATGGTGTGGGTACCGGGAGGATTACTCCCAACGAGTTTGTAGCTATAACCTCAGCCAATACGGCAAAAATTTTCAATATCTATCCCCGTAAGGGATCGGTATCTGTGGGAGCTGATGCAGACCTGGTTATCTGGGACCCGGAAGGAACCCGTACAATATCTGCTAAAACGCACCATCAGAATATTGACTTCAATATTTTTGAGGGTATGGAGCTCAAAGGTGTTCCCTCTCATACTGTGAGCCGGGGTGTACTGACTTACAAGGATGGCGATTTAAAGGCAGTGAAAGGTGCCGGAAAGTATGTGAATCGGCCGGCATTCCAACCGGTGTTCAAAGCCCTGAGTAAAATTGCCGCTGAAAATGAACCCGAAGCGGTAAAGCGCTGAACTGAAATCTGAACAGAACAGCACCCACTAAAGGGAGCTGTTCTGTTTACCCTGCCAACAGGAATACCAGATGCAGACTGATAGCTAAAAACCAAAGACAGGAGTGAATACGATGCCGATTCCTACCACCAGATGACGGCTGTGAAGTGTCCATAATCCGCCATGTTCCCACTTGGCATAGGTTTTATTCAAATACTGGACAGTCCCTTCAAGTTTCAGCCATTCTTTCAGATGCCAGAGAGCAGTCATATAGGGACCATACCCGTACAGAGGCGCTTCCCCGAAATTCAGAGCGAAATAAAGCGGATACTGCAGACTCAGGTTCAGTACAGGCTCCCTCTCTCTCATCATAACCCAGGTAACACCCGGACGAAGCAGCAGCGTCTGCTCCCCGTTACGGAAATTGAAGCTGTATCGAACTTTCACCGCTCCCACCCAGTTACCCCCGGGCATCCATGGCAAGAGAAACCTGGGTGTAGCATCAGCAAGCACTAAATGTTCATATCGCCCGGAAGAGTCGTTCCAGTATTGTTCATCCGGTGTTGGAGACGCATTATCGACGACTACCCAGTCCTCAAGATGGCGGGCAGAGCCCTGAAACCTGTAGAAAACACCCAGCTTAAGCCAGGGAGCAACCTTGATATAGGTTCCGGCAGTCAGATTATTGTAGAAAAATGCCGGTTCATCTCCGTGATAGGTTCCCCTGGCCTCGAAGAAGGGGTTCCAGCGGCCGGCGGTCGCCATCATAGCCATCCTGAAATCGGTATCAATGGAAAACTCCGAGTATTCCCAGGAAAACGCCGGTATCGCAGAACATACCATCAAAACAGCAACGGGAACGAAAAAGAAAGAAATTCTGGAACGTAGCCTGTTAAGGAAGTCAGTCATAATCAAAAGCCCTCAAATCGGTGTAAGCAGCGTCAAGATCTGTGGAATCGACAACAGTGCCGGAGGAAGGATCGGTATTCCAATTCAGATTTTCGGTCCAGGGATAGTACTTCGGATCGGTGATGTGTGAAGCCGCCAGGATGTTGATTCCCTCGCCTTCTTTCACCAGCACCTTGTCATCGGCATTTTCAAGGGCCACTTCCACTGTGCCTTCATTCACACAGAGCCAGACGTCGGCTTCAGCCTCCACCGTTCTCCCATAGGCAACAAAGAACTCGGTCCCCCGGACCGCTGCCACCACGTTGGGAGTTCTCACGTTATACCCGCGGCCGATCAGACGGCGGATTTTAGAAAAGACCCCTCCCCACAGAAGTTTTACCGAGATGTCTTCATCCAGATTTTCCAGAACCAGGGATGAATCGGCCCGGAGCTTGAGTATCCCCCGGCTTCCTATTTCCAGAATCACCAGGGAGTCCGGACCAGTCGTGATACGGTCACCGACAAAAACCTCGCCCTCAATCTCGGCCGGAGTGATAATGCCGTTATGAAGAACCGTCACATCTCCCTCTATCCAGGAAACTGTTGTTCCAGCAGAAAGAAAACCGATTGAAAAAGCGAGAAAAAATGTTGCCAGAAAGGCTCTGCGAAGGTGTCTGGTCATACATAACCCCCATAGATTATCAGGATCTGTATTTATTATTACTCTTTTCGTATTATTTAACCAGTTCCAGCTGTTATTTTTCTGAATTTTCCGGGAAATTGACCACAAGGGTTTACGGTATAGGATTACTGAGCTGATCTGCAGTCCTTCGTTCCTACCCTGCAAGAAAAAAAGCTAGAGGAATTGTAATAATACCAAGAACTGTAGAGACAACAACCATGGTACCGGCAAAATCCGCCTTCACACCGTAACGCATCGGGAGTACAGAGGAGAAAACAGCCGAAGGCAGGCTGGAAGCCACCAGCACCACTACCCGGCTCATACCCTCCAGACCGAATATCAAAGATCCGGCCAATCCGCAGAGAAAGCCCCCCCCAATCCTCAACAGCAGGCCTGCAAAAAGATGCCGGTTGAAATGAAATGCTGTTTCACCCAGGGAGACTCCCAGGGCTAGAGCGGCCAGCGGCGGGGCCGCATCACCCCCGAACTCCAGGGTTGTAAGCAGATGAGCCGGAACAGGAACGTTGAGAAATCGGAAACCAAAACCGAGAAAAATAGACCAGAGTATGGGTGATTTCACCATTTCTTTCGTTCCCCGAAAACTAAAGCCCCCGGTTACAATCATGATACCCAGCGTGAAAATATAAACTGTTTGAATCTGATCGTAGATTACAATCAGATTCATGGCCGCCATTCCCCCCCAGAGCTTCATCAGTGGTATCCCGAGAAACCCTGAGTTCATAAAGATTACCGGGGGAATGAATTCTCTGGCATCAACCCCTGAGATTTTTGCATATCCATAGGAAAGCAGCAGCAACGATACCACAATAAAGGTTGTAACACCTGCCAGACCCAATACCAGGGCTGCACTTATATCACTTGTATAAAGAGCATGAAATATAAGCATCGGCATTAGAAAATCAACAATAACCTTAACCAGGGTATCCTGAGAAAGATTATAAATCCGTGAAAGAAGATAACCGCCGCCGGTAATGACAAGTATGGGCAAAAGCTGCAGAAAGGACTGTTGTATCATAATCTTGTCTGGAGGAAAAAACTCAGTCCATCAATTCTTCGCGGATTTTTGAAACCATATCCACCCTATTTTTACGCGCTTTAAACTCAGGTGTATCCATTTCCTTTTTTGCTTCTACCAGGGCCTGCCGCTGAGATTCAATTTCAGACAGCTGTTCTTCAGTAAAAGCAGAAGTATCCATATCATCAAATTGGGCCAGTCCTTCTTCCATACCCGATACCATTTCTTCTGCTAGAGATACACCCATTGATTCAGCCAGCACCATGGTAAATGCCGTGGAGAAAGTACTGTATTCCTGAAAGCTCATATCCGATTCTTTTTCTACAATTCTCTCAAGGTTTTTTCCCTGGGTTGAAGCTTCAAGAGCTGCTGTCAGGGCAACTTCAAAATTAATCTCCGGATAAGCTTTATTGAGTTTTTTTATACTGCTGTAAAAATCTCTGACATCTTTTTCAGAAATATCCAATTTATCGAGATCGATATCCTCCGGGTCCACACTCTCAGAAATTGTTTGTACAGTATCTACACTGTCTTTTACCGATTTAACAAGCTGAGAGGCCTCTTTAACCTTCCCGCATCCGGGAAGAATAACAAACAATAACACTAGAAAAAACACAGTGAGATTCCGCATTTCAACCATCCTTTGAATACCGGGTATTCGCTACTATAATAGCACAGGCATTTTATAACAACATGGGGGAAAATCACATGATTAAAGACTCAGTTCAGAATGTTTCGGTATACCACGGAATCCAATCCGGAATTGATAAAGTTCTGGAGACGATAGCTTCGGGGGAATACCTTAATTGGGACTCGGGCAGACATGAGATACAGGGAGATGAGTTATTCTGTCTTATTCAGGATTATCAGACAAAAAGTGAGGGAAAATTAGAGGCCCATAATAAATACATCGACATTCAGGTAGTAATAAAGGGGAGCGAAAGTATTGCTTATGCCGAGCGATCGGTCTTGACAGCCGAAGGTGATTTTAACGAAGACTCTGACATTGGATTCTTCGGAGGTTCTGGTGACCCGATTCCCCTCAGGGAAGGAGATTTTGCCGTATTCTTCCCGGGGGACGGCCACGCACCCGGCCTCACCGCGAAAAGCGAATCAAGCCGGGTACGTAAAGCTGTTTTCAAAATCCGGGACCATTAACAGCCCCGGAACAAGGAGCAGAAAACTAATCGCCGATTACATCTTTGTAATTATCCATCAAGCTGGCATTCCCCTTCAGGATGAAGTTCATACTCATCTCCACCCTGGGCAGCATCTTTTCAATAAAGATTTCGGCAACCTTCATCTTCCGATCAGAATGGGCTGCATCCCTTATCATCAGATAACCGAGAATGATATCCGTCGCCATTTCCACAACCCTCTGGGCATGGTAGGTAATGAAGTCCGGTTTATCCACATCCTTGATGCCCACTAGAGTTTTCTCGAAATTCAGCCTGGCTTTGTGAAGCTGTTTGTGCAGTTCTTCAGCATGGGAAAAATCTTCACTCTCATATTCATCCATGATTGAAATAGCCGTGCCTGTAGTAACACCGCCAATGGCAGCGACAATCTGAAGCTGCGTTGTACCTTCATATATATTGGTAATTCTGGCATCACGTGCATGCCGTTCAGCGTTGAACTCTTTCATAAAGCCGGTACCACCATGAATCTGGATGGTATCGTAGGCAACCTTGTTGGCCATTTCGGTATTGTATGCCTTCACGATGGGAGTAAACATATTGGCCAGTCTGGAGTACCGCTTCAAATCTGTTTTGAATTCTGCAGATCTCTCAGGGTACCTCTCCTTCATTTCTTCCAGGCCTTCTTTGAGGTCTACAAATCGTGCTGTCTCATAAAGGAGCGTCCGGCCGGCTTCAATGGAAATCTTCATCTCGGTGAGCATCTCGTAAACCGCAGGAAATTCCCTTACCGGCTTTTTAAACTGGATTCTCTCACCGGCATATTTATCGGCTTCCCTGTACGCGGCCTCAGCAATTCCCAGGGCCTGGCCGGCAATACCGAGACGGGCACTGTTCATCAGCCACATGGTGTATTTGGTTAAACCTCTCTGCCTTTCACCCACCAAAGTAACAGGTGCATTGTTAAACTGCAGTTCACAAGTAGGGGAACCATGAATTCCGAGTTTATTCTCAACCCGGCGTATCGTCATGTGTTCATCCCGCTTGTAGAGAAAGAACGATAAACCCCGGGCACCGGAATGGCCATCTTCACTACGGGCCAGAACAAGACCGATTTCACCGTTTCCATTTGTGATAAACCGCTTCACACCGTTGAGAAACCACTGACCGCTGGCAGCCTGATGGGCCCGCAGATTAACAGCCTGAAGATCGGATCCTGCATCGGGTTCGGTGAGTATCATGGAACAGCCGATCTCTCCGGATGCAAGCTTAGGTAACACCGCCTGTTTCTGTTTATCCGATCCGAACTTGTTCAGAGTCTCTCCGATGTCCTGCTGAAGACCGAAATTCAGGAAAGAGCCATCGGCTCTTGAGACAATCTCGGCAGCAACCGACAGCATGATGGAGGGGAAGTTCAAGCCATTGTACTTTCGGGGCATGCAGAATCCCATAAGGTCGGCCTTGGCAAAGATATCCAGAACCTGCCTGGTACCTTTAGCATACTGAACCTCACCGTTAACCAGCTTTACGCCCTCTTCATCAATTTCAGCGGCAAGGGGCGCCAGAGTTTCACCACATATTTCCCCGATTATCGAGATGACTTTCTTGTAGGAGTCTCTGGCATCAGCAGCATCAGCCGGGGCATAAGGGTATTTTTCTGCCTCGTTGAATTGATCTTCCTTCAAGGCAATTATTCTGTCGATATCCATATGTTCCAGATGAAATAGAATATCGTCGTTATCCAATAAAAAGTTTTCCATGTATATCTCCTAATTCTTTGCCTTGAAAGCTTTAATGAACTTCGGAATGATATCCTTCAGATCTCCGACAATACCGTAGTGTGCAATCTGAAAGATCGGTGCTTCATGATCGGTATTGATGGCAATGATTCTGGCTGACTCATCCATACCGGCTCTGTGCTGGACGGAACCTGAGATTCCGCAGGCGATGTAAAGCTTGGGACGGACCGTTGTTCCGGTCTGGCCAACCTGATGCTCCTTGGAAACATATCCGGCATCAACCGCCGCTCTTGAGGCTCCCACTTCTCCGCCGAGGACATGGGCGAGCTGAACAATCAGATCAAAGTTTTCTTTTGATCCGACTCCCACACCGCCTGAAACAATCACCTGGGCGCCTTTGAGGTCAACAAGTTTCTCTTCCTGAATCTTTTTAATCACCACCGAGGGGAAATCCGCATCGGAGAACGCAACATTGAAGGGCGTAACCTTACCCTTGTACTCAGGCTTCGGAGAGCCGATTTTCATTACACCTTCACGGACGGTTGCCATCTGGGGCTTTTTCTCGGGACTCACAATTGTGGCCACGATATTTCCCCCGAAGGCAGGGCGGATCTGGTAGAGAATGTTGCTGTAATCAACACCCCGGCTGGAATAATCTCCAATTTCCAGACTCGTACAGTCTGCGGTAAGGCCGACTTTGAGGTTGGAGGCAATTCTCGGTCCTAAATCCCGACCGGTGGTGGTTGCACCATAGAGAACAATCTGCGGTTTGGCTTTTTTAATCACCTCAACCATGATTTTTGTATAGGGAATTGGGGTATAGTGACTCAATCTCTTATCTTCAATAAGGAGAATCTCATCTACACCGTAGGGAACCAGCTTCGCAGCTTCTTCTTTGATTCCACTTCCGATAAAGGTACCGGTAACTGTTGTTTTCAGCTGATCCGCTAAATCTCTGGCCTTGGATAGAAGTTCAATACTTACTTCGGCAACTTTTCCATCATCCTGCTGGATGAAAACCATTACACTGTTATTGGAACTCAATTTCGATCTCCTTCTTAACCCAGAGTATGGTCGGCAATTAATTCATGGACCATTTCTGATATCGATTCTTCGGAATTCTCAACCATCCTGATTTCTTCGGATTTCAAAATGATGGACTCAATCTTCTTAACCTTTGTGGGCGATCCGGCCAAGCCGCAGCTTTCAACATCAGCCGAAATTGCATTGATATCCCAGAGGCTGATAGCCGTATCACGGAGTTTATCCACAGAACTGTTGATGTAGGATTCGTCATACTCGGCTTCATTCATCTCAGCGGAGGCGTTTTTATAGGTCATTACCCGGATAACCGATGGCGGACGGGGGGAATACCCTTCATCTGTTACGGTGAGAAGGAGAGGAAAGGGAGCCTTAATTATCTCATAACCGCCTTCAATCGATCGCCGAGCCTGGAGTTCTTTCTTTTTAACATCGATGCTCTCAATGACGGAAACATTGGTAATCTGGTTAATTCCGAGTTTCTCAGCGGTTTGAGGGCCAACCTGAGCGGT
>DEIH01000197.1:19879-31151 GCA_002352375.1 Spirochaeta sp. UBA2779
TAGGAGGTGGCCAGGGTATCGGCGCCGGCAAACTTCCGATCGGAAACCAGAGCGACAAAGTCCGCGCCCCGGTAAAGTGAATCCTTGAGCACCTGAACCGCCGAAGGGGGGCCCATAGTGATGACAGAAACTTTAGATCCCGGATTGGCATCCTTAACCGTTAAAGCCGCTTCAAGAGCATGAAGGTCTTCAGGATTGAAAATGGCAGGAAGTACGGCCCGGTTCACAGTACCGTCCTCCTTCATGGCATCCCCGGTTACGTTTTGAGTATCAGGAACCTGTTTCACAAGGACAATCAGGTTTAGTCCCATTCTTTTCTCCTTACAATAATGAATTATTATGGGGTGTTTAATATCAGATTTAACCGATAAAAATTCGTTCGGAATAATCTATCATAACCGTACCGATTCCACAATAAGAGATTGCAGGAGAATTCGAGGAGTTTTCCCGGAGCCTTTCTTTTGCTAAAAATTTACTGAATAAGAAAATAGATAAGTCGGGACGACTCAGTGACGACTCTTATCCAAGCTGTACTTCTCCCGCCTGGTTAACAGCCAGAATCACACGGCATGAAGAGCAGCGGAAACGCCCGGACCTGGAAGCCTTGAGTCTGCGATTACAGACCGGACAGGAAAATAATACCGGAAAGGTTTTTTCATCATCCGGCTGAAGATCCAGCCTTTCGAGAGCTTCTTCCCTTGTATTGCAGAATTGAAAAAAGGATGTAAAACCCAGAAGCTGAAATACTTCATAGATTCTGGGGGGCATTGCATAAATTATCATTGAGCCATGCTTTCTCCTGATGGTTTGAAGAAGTGCCGTAAAAGCACCGATTCCTGTACTGGACATGAAAGTGGCAGCTGATGCATTGACGATGATGTGCCGGTAACCGGCTTCGACAACCTTTGCGGCCTGAATACGGAAAAAGTCAGAGTTATAGGTGTCAATCAGTCCGGAAATACTAATGATAACGGCGTCTTCAATCCCCGTTTCTTCCAGGGAAAGCTTAAGGTTTTCATTTTCTTCAAGGGTGATGTCGATGGAAGTTTGTTTATTCTGCTGCATGGTCATCTTAATCCTCCTGAACGTTGTTATACAGAAGGTTTTGCAAGGATTGTGCCATCTTAGTTATTTGTTTATATAGAAAGTGCTTAGTGTTATTTTATTCTTTTACACCAAGGGTTAACGAATTATGCGTTTTACATAACTCACTGATAAGGCAAATAACCTAAAGGTCTTCTGGAAAAAGACTTATATTAATATGCAGTTTTTAGGATCTATGTTTAACGAATTGTCTATTTCAACAATCAGGCATCCACACTTACAAACTCAAATTTTTTCACGTCAAATAAACCACGGGCTGTAAGCTTAAGATTAGGAATTACCGGAAGAGCCAGAAAACTCAAGGGCATGAAGGGATCCAGATCTTCCCGGACAGCGATTTTTTCATGTGCCAGGTTGATCAGCCCCTCCAGCCGGGACGCTGTCAGGTCTCCAGGTTCATCACTCATCAATCCACCTAGCGGAAGAGGAAGTACCCCCAGAACATCGCCTCCAGCTGCGGCAAGAGAGATTCCGCCGCCGCTGGTGGCAAGAACTCTCAGGGCTGAAAGGATGGCCGCATCATCATCTCCCACGGCAATCAGATTATGGGAATCATGGGCAATACTGCTGGCCGCAGCACCGCCTTTCAAGCCGTAACCTTTTACAATTCCCAGTCCGATTCTGCCGGTACTTTTATGTCGTTCAACCACAACAAGCTTCAGAAGATCCAATTCCGGATCAGCAGAAAAACATCCGTTGGAATCCCGGGGTACATCCAGAACGGATTCGCCGGTTATCAGGCTGCCGGAACTCAATGTTATTACTCTGGCCCTGTCCGTCTTCAACTTCAAATCCAGATCGTGGCTCCCCAGAGGCGCCAGGCGTACAGTATCCCTCACCGAGGTATCATCACATTCTCCGGGAGTTACCAGCAGTTTACCGTTCATCGCCACCAGCTCTCCGCCCCGATAGACAGATTCAACTGTAAAATCGACAAGTTCTCCCTTTAAAACCACCATGTCCGCCCGGCGCCCAGGAGATAAGGCCCCCCGGTCGTCAAGACCGTAGGCTTCCGCAGCGTTCAAAGTGGCCAGACGCAGGGCCTCCACAGGATCCAGTCCCAGACGTATGGCTTCTCTAATATTAAAATCAATATGTCCTTCGTTAAGGATGTCTCCGGGCTGTTTATCATCGGTACAGAAGGCGCAGCGTCGGGCCAGTCCAGGGTTAACACCTTTAATCAAAGCTGCCAGATCCCGGGCGGCCGTCCCCTCCCGGATAAGGACTCTCATCCCCATACTAAGCCGCTCTTTCATTTCCTTCACGTTACGGCATTCATGGTCTGTTCCAATCCCCGCTGCTGCATAGGCTGCCAGGTTCTTTCCCGTCATGGCCGGACTATGACCATCCACCCTTTTCCCGGTACTTCTGGCAAGTTCAATCTTCTCAACAATCTCAAGCCGGGCCGCTGCCACACCGGGATAATCCATGGCCTCACCCAATCCCAGCACCCGGGGGTGGTTTATCAACTCTGCCAGATCCGAAGCTTCAAGTACAGCTCCGGCATCCTCAAAAGGGGTTGCAGGCACGCATGAGGGAAGCATCACAAATACGGACTGAGGAACATTTTCCGAAGCGTTCAGCATCCAGCGAATCCCTTCCATTCCCCTGACATTGGCTATCTCATGGGGATCGGCGACTACCGTTGTGGTCCCCCTGGGTACCGTTAAACCGGCAAAACCCGCAGGTCCCTGCATGGAGCTTTCAATATGAACATGAGAATCAATAAGTCCGGGAACTACAATGCGGTTTCCAAGATCCTGCTCTTTAATTCCACGGTATGTTCCGCCCGGTCCGATGGCGATTACCCGGCCATCTCTGACAGCCATATCCCCATCTATCAGTTCTCCGGTAAAAACATCCAGAAATCTACCGTTTCTCAAAGCCAGATCAGCAGGAACGCGCCCGGAGGCAACTTCTATATCAGCACGAATATCTTCAGTCATAACGACTAAGAGTATAGTAAGTGTTCCCCACCTTGTCACAAATTCTCCTAACTCCTCTTAAACAACTTAAGAATAGTTGATAGCGAACCTAAAGTGGCGTTTTATGGCATTTGAAGCAGGATGTGACAAGGTGGGGAACACCATTAAAAAATTTCTTATTGAGCTGTTTGACCGCAACGGGCCAATCCGTCGAGAAAAGCCTCTATAACAGAAACCGTCTGCCGGGGTTCGGCTGCGTTGATAATAGCCAGTTTAAAAAGATAGGCCTGAACAAGATCGAGTATCTGCATGGATGTGGCTTCAACCGGAATCTGGTGAATTTCACCCGATGCCACTCCTTCCCGAAGCATACGCTGTAGAAGATGATCGAGTTTCACCGTCCGCCGCCGGATTGCTGCAGGGAAATTCCTGTCTTCCTGACGTTTCTGGAAGATAAAATCTCCAAGACTGGTAATAAAATCACGGCTGTGCCAGCTTTTAAAGATTATATCCGCAACAATTCTACGGATTTGAGGCAGCACGGGACCGGATTTCGCCGCAACGTCCCTGTAATCTGAAAACATTTCGTCGGTGTAGTACTTCACTGCGTAGGTGAAAATTTCTTCCTTATCACGAAAGTAGAGGTAGAGTGTCGGCCGGGATATTCCGCAGGTCCCGGCCAGTTGAGAGAGACTTGTATTCTGATACCCGTTCTGGGCAAACAGAGCAAAAGCCTGCCGAAGAATAGAGATTTTACGTTGTTTATGATCAATTATCTTCGGCATTATTGCGTTATTAACCTTCTCTGTCGCCCATGAGGCAAAGCCAGGAAGCTTCGGCTGCAACCTCATCTCCGACATAGGCTTTTCCGGTCTGCCGAAGCCCCCGGGCATCAACACGAACATTTTCCACTTCGAAACGCACCTCATCTCCGGGAATCACCTGGCGGCGGAACTTCACTTTATCAACAGTAGCCAGAAAAAACAGTTTGTCTCCCAGGATTCCCGACTGAGCCACCCCGGCCCCTCCGCACTGAGCCATGGACTCAACCAGAATCACTCCGGGAACAACGGGGTATCCGGGGAAATGACCTTTAAAGAAAAAGTCATCCTCAGTGTATTTACGGGTTCCCACAATACGCTCATCACTTACCTCATCGAGCTTATCGACGAAGAGAAAAGGGGCCCGGTGGGGAAGCAGTTCTTTGATATCCTTAAATGCCATTGCTTAATTACTCCTCAAATTTCTTAAAAACCAGCGAGCCGTTATGCCCGCCGAAGCCGAGACTGTCCGACATAACAGCACGAAGATCCGCCTTACGTCCGACATGGGGCACATAGTCCAGATCGCAGCGTTCATCAGGATTATCCAGATTGATCGTGGGTGGAATAAAGCCGTCCCGGAGAGCCAACAGACTGATAATGGATTCCATACCGCCGGCTCCGCCAACCATATGCGCCGTCATAGACTTGGTGGAGGAAATCGGCATCTTGTAGGCATGATCGCCGAATGCCTTCTTGATTGCCATAGTTTCCAGAGGGTCGTTTGTAGGAGTGGATGTTCCGTGAGCGTTGAAGTAATCAATCTCCGAAGGCTCCATTCCCGCATCCTGCAGGGCCCATTTCATAGACCTGGCCGGACCGTTACCTTCCACATCAGGACTTGTCAGGTGATAGGCATCACAGCTCATACCGTAGCCTGCCACTTCACCGTAGATTTTTGCACCACGATCCAGGGCATGGGTAAGTTCTTCAAGAATCAGGATACCGGTTCCCTCTCCCATGATAAAACCGTCTCTATCCTTGTCAAAAGGTCTGCTGGCTTTTTCCGGAGTGTCGTTGTACTGAGTAGAAAGTGCGGTTAACTTAATAAATCCGGCAATACCGAAGGGTGTGATGGCCGCTTCCATGCCGCCTGTAACAGCCACATCAATCTGTCCATAGCGAATCGCATGAAAGGCGGATCCGATGGCATCTGTTGCCGAAGCACAGGCTGTAACCACGGCATAACAAGGACCGAGAAGTCCATATTTGATGGCAACATTAGCAGGGCCTTCGTTGATAATCATTTTAGGAATGGTCATGGGGGCAACTCCCCGTGGACCTTTAAGGGCCAATTGACGTATACCCTCTTCGGTTACCTCATACCCCCCGATACCGTTACCCAGAATAACACCCATTCTTTCAGGATCGGCGCCGCCCTTATCCAGACCGGAGTCTTCCATAGCCTGGGCAGAGCCGGCCAAGGCGAACTGGGTAAAACGTGCCAGTTTCCGGGCCTCTTTCTTTTCCATCCAGACTGTAGGATCGAAATTTTTAACTTCCCCAGCAACTTTGCTGGCATAATCTTCGGTATCAAACGCCGTTATAGAGGCAATTCCACTCTTTCCGGATTTAATTGCGTCCCAGGTATTGGCAACATCATGAGCCAGAGGATTTACTGTACCCAGACCGGTTACGACTACTCTTCGTTTTTCCATCACATCACCAACCCGCCGTCAACCCGAATCACCTGACCGGTGATGTAGGAAGACAGATCACATGCAAGATACAGAACCGCATTGGCAATATCTTCAGCAACACCCATGCGTCCCAGGGGTATGGCTTTGGCATACTCGGCTTTCACATCATCGGTCAGTTTTTCTGTCATTGCGGTGGCAATAAAACCCGGAGCCACTGCGTTAACCCGAACATTTCTTTTGGCAGTTTCTTTCGCCAGGCTTTTTGTAAAACCGATAAGTCCGGCTTTTGATGCTGAGTAGTTGGTCTGACCGGCATTACCCATCTGACCGACAACTGATGCCATATTGATAATACTGCCGGATTTCTGTTTCAAAGCCATAAAAGCGGATACTTCCCGGGCCACCAGGAAGGCACCGGTAAGATTCACTTTGATAACCTGTTCCCATTGATCCAGGGGCATACGGAATACCATACCGTCCCTGGTAATTCCGGCATTGTTCACCAGAACATCGAGCTTTCCGTCGGCGGTGATATCCTTAACCAGGGCCTTTACCTGATCCTCATCGGTGATATTTGCCGAATGAAAAGTAACTGTGGCACCGTTTTTTGCCGCTGCATCCATTTCCCCCTTGTGGGGACCCTCGTTAAAATCGCAGTAATGCACTGAAGCACCTTCTTCCAGGCACTTCATGATTATTTCTTTACCGATACCCTGGGCACCGCCTGTAACAAGAACTTTCATTCCTTCAAGAAGCATAATTTCGACTCCTACTTAGTCTCTTTAATCGTATCCAAATCCCCGACGGTACCCGCGGGGAAACATATTCCATTCTGTCCCGACTTGCTCCATAAACCGGCAAGCACCTTCCCCGGTCCTGCTTCATACAGAGCTGAGGGAGACGATTCGGCAATTGAAGCCATCAGATCCAACCAGCGAACCGGGTGAGTTACCTGTTCCACCAGAAGGGAACGGGCCTCATCGCCGCTTTTTACCACTGCGGCACTCACATTGGACCAGACTGACTTCACAGGATTACTGAAAGTGATTTCCGCCAAAACGGACTTCATCGATTCTGCAGGCCCAGCCATTAAAGGCGTGTGAAAGGGGCAGGAAACCTTCAGAGGTATAATCCGGCGGGCACCCGCGGCTTTCAGGGCATCGGCTGCACCGTCCATACCAGCTTTAGTTCCGCCAATGGCCACCTGAGCCGGACCGTTTTCGTTGGCACTCCAGACATCAACCTGCCCTTCCAGTGCTTTACGGACAGTATCCGGACCAATCCCGATAACTGCGGCCATTCCGATATCACCCTTTTCGCTGGTAATCTGTGCACCGGCAGCTGCCATCAGTTCACCCCGGGCGGTAACCGCTCTCAGGGCATCCTCCGGGGTAAGAACCCCGGCATCCACCATGGCTGAATACTCTCCAAGACTGTGACCTGCAGCACCGCCTGAGGTAAAACCCTCAGCAAGCAATGCTTCCCGGGCCGCCAGACTCGCCAGTACTATGGCCGGCTGAGCATTCTCGGTTTCTTTGAGATCGTCGGCACTGCCATCGAACAGCAGGGCCTTCATATTCCTGCCGCAGGCATCATCAGCTATGTTAAAAAGAGCCTTAACACCGTCGTACTTTTCGTAAAGATCTTTGGCCATGCCGGGGAACTGACTTCCCTGTCCGGGAAAGAAAAAAACTACCATACGATGTAATTCCCCCCATATGTGAGCCCGCCGCCGAAGCCGACTGTGAGAATTTTCATACCTTTTTTAAGTAAGCCTTTGCTATCCATCTCGGCAAGAGCAAGAGGAATAGAAGCCGACGAGGTGTTCGCATACTCCTCCATGTTCAAATAGTATTTATCCAAAGGTATTTTTGATCGTCTGGATGCAGCCAGGATAATCCTGTAATTCGCCTGATGGGGAACGATGTAGTCGATGTCTTCAGGGATGAGATTATTGCGGTCCATCAGTTCCTTGACGATATCCACATTCACCTTAACTGCGAAGTTGTACACTCGCTGACCATCCATATAGAGATACATGTCTTCTTTAGGAGTCTCACCCGGCTTGTACGGTGTGGCTGTACCGCCAGTGGGCATATTAAGAGCATCGTATCCGGTACCATCGGTACGAAGGACACTGTCAACAATCCCCGTTCCTTCGTCCACAGAACCCATCACTGCAGCTCCAGCCCCGTCACCGAAGAGAACAGCTGTTCCCCTGTCATCCCAGTTTGTAATCGCCGAGAGTTTTTCCGCACCGACAACCAGAACCTTTTTTGCCGTACCGCCGAGAATCAACCCGCGGCCCAGCTCCAGCCCATAGGCAAAGCCTGTACAGGCAGCTTTTATATCGATAGAGCCGATATTCCCAATCTCCAGATTTCTCTGAACAAGATTTGCGGTAGCGGGAAAATCCTTGTAATCCGGGGTTATCGTGGCAACAATTATAAAATCCAAATCTTCTTTGACAAGCCCGGCTCTATTCAGAGCATCTTTGGCCGCTTCAGTGGCCATATAGGAACAGGTTTCCTCTTCCGAAGCGATATGACGGTTGCCAATCCCTGTATGGGACTTAATCCACTCATCTGATGTATCAACAGTTTTTGAAAGTTCTTCGTTACTGACCCGCTTTGCCGGAATATAGGATCCGACAGATATGATTCCTGCAGTCATCAATCCTCCTGTATGCACCGGCTTTTATTACCGGCCATATGTTATATCTCGATTATTTACATTTCAGGCAAATCTGTCAATATTGACACCAATCCATCAGATTGTTAATATCCGAACCACTTTCTGGATGAGGATAATAAAAAATGAATCAGAAACAGATTTTTGAATTAATCGAAAAGTTCGAAGAAAGCAATCTTTCTGAGCTTAAAGTAGAAACCGAAGGATTTAAAATCAAACTGAAAAGCGCCAATACCATTCCAGTTGTAACAGCCGCACCCGTCGCAATACCCCCGGCAGCCTACCAGCAACCTATCACTGCAGTCCCCTCAGAAGCTGCCGCAGCAGCGGCTGTTGAGGTTTCAGGAAACAACGAAATAATCACCTCCCCTATCGTCGGATCGTTCTACCGTGCACCGGCAACCGATGCTCCTCCTTTTGTTGAAGAGGGCAGTCAGATTCAGACCGGGGACTCAATCTGCATCATCGAAGCCATGAAAATTATGAACAAACTGGAAGCTGAATTTCCCTGTGAGATTGTTAAAATCCTCGCTGAAAACGGGCAGATGGTGGAATACGGTGCTCCCCTCTTTGAGGTAAGGCGGAAATAGTGTTCAGGCCTTCAGGACGAAAAGAGTTATGAGAAATATAATCCGGTCACTACTCATCGCCAATCGCGGAGAAATCGCCGTTCGTATTATCCGTACCTGCCAGGAGATGGGCTTACGCACCGTCGCCGTGTATTCCCAGGCAGATGCCGATGCCCTTCATGTCCGCATGGCCGACCAGGCTGTCTGCATCGGGCCACCATCCTCAGCGGACAGCTATCTTAACCAGAACGCTCTGCTCACCGCAGCCATGTCCACCGGCTGCGACGCCATTCACCCCGGAGTGGGTTTTCTTTCGGAAAATGCCGACTTTGCCGCCGCGGTCCAGGAGTCAGGACTCGTTTTTATCGGTGCCGAAGCCTCAACCATCAGACAGCTGGGAGACAAGATTCAAGCCAAAAAAACGGCTAAAGCCGCAGGGCTCCCCCTGATTCCCGGAAGCGAAGGTCCCATTGAAAATGTGGATGATGCCATCAAAACCGCCGAAAAAATCGGCACCCCCCTCATCGTCAAGGCCGCAGCCGGCGGCGGCGGACGGGGTATGCGCATCATCCGAAACCCAGTGGAGCTGGAAGAAAATATCCGTATCGCATCAGCTGAAGCCCTGAGCTTTTTCTCCGACGGAACGATTTTTCTGGAACGCTACCTGGAAAATCCCAGACATGTTGAAGTCCAGGTTCTTTCCGATGGTAAAGGTGAGGTAATCTACCTCGGAGAGCGGGATTGTTCAGTTCAGCGGAACTATCAGAAACTTCTCGAAGAGAGTCCCTCCACCGCTGTGAATTCCAAACTCAGAGAAACAATGAAAAAGGATGTTGTCCGGCTGTTCAGAAAGCTGAAGTACGCCGGTGCCGCAACCGTGGAGTTCCTGGTGGAAAACAACCATCATTACTTTATGGAAGTAAATACCCGGGTTCAGGTGGAGCATCCTGTTACAGAGCTGACAACGGGAGTTGATATTATAAGGGAACAGATACTGGCCTGTTCCGAAGGGCGGATGGACATTACCCAGAATTCTGTGAAAATTAACGGATACGCTCTGGAAACCAGAATCAACGCCCTTACCCCTGGAAAGGTGAGCGCATTTGAAGCTCCCGGCGGACCTTTTGTCCGGACCGATACTTTTCTGTATCCCGGCTGCAGCGTCTCTCCGCATTACGATTCCATGGTGGCCAAGGTTATTATCTGGGCCCCGGACCGTAAAACCGGATTGTCCAGGATGTCCAGAGCTTTAAAAGAAATAAGAATCGAGGGTATCAGCACTAATATTGAGGAACAACTAACCATACTCGAGTCACCCCAGTTCCGCAGCGGCCGATTTTCCACCAGCCTCTACGGCGAGATAATGTCTTAAAAAAAGATGGAGTAATTCATGAGCAGTGAATTCAATATCGGTCGAAAAAATAAAAACAATTCCAAAGATTTCCCCAGCCCATTTGCCCGGGTTACCGACACAACCTGCAGGGAGTGTCATCATAAGATTAAACGGAAGAAGCTTGTAGAGGAACTTCAGGTATGTCCTGAATGCGGTTTTCACATGCCAATGCACCCCTACGACCGTATTGCCACCCTGGTGGATGAAGAAAGCTTCACCGAGTTCTCCCAGGAACTCACCAGCCAGAACCCCATCTCCATTTCCGGATACGAGGAAAAACTCACCCAGGCCCGGGGCAAAGCCGGACTCAACGATGCCGTTGTAACCGGTATCGGATCCATCGATGGCCGTCAAACCGTTCTGGGTGTGATGTCCTTCCAGTTCATGGGCGGCAGTATGGGCTCAGTTGTCGGTGAAAAAATCACCCGGGCCATCCTCAAAGGTGCCGACGAAGGAATCCCGGTTACACTGATAACAGCCTCAGGGGGTGCCCGGATGCAGGAAGGTATTTTTTCCCTGATGCAGATGGCTAAAACCTCCAACGCCGCAGCTCTGCTGGATGGTTTGGGGATTCCCCTGTTTATTGTACTCACCCACCCCACCACCGGGGGGGTTACTGCAAGCTTTGCCATGCTCGGAGATGTTTCCATCGCCGAACCCGGAGCGTTGATCGGCTTTGCCGGGCAGCGTGTTATAGAAGGAACCCTCAAGGAAAAATTGCCTGATGGATTCCAGAAATCAGAATTCCAATTAAAAAAAGGGTTCGTCGACATGATAGTACCCAGAGTTGAAATGAGGAAAACCTTGAGTTTCCTCCTAAAAACACATGAATCGGAGAGTAAGGGATGGATGAGTCGGTAATCCAAGGCAAAATAGAAGAAATCAAAGTCCTCGCAGAAAAAGAGAACATCAACATATCCAAAGAACTGGACGATCTCAAAGCCAAATACACACCCAGCTCCGAGGATACCTGGGAAAAAGTACTCCTGGCCCGAAGTATAGACCGCCCGAACACTCTGGATTACATCAATCTTATCTGTGATGACTTCATTGAACTCCATGGAGACCGCCATTTCGGTGACGATCCTGCAATGATCGGCGGTATCGGTACCATTAATGGCCAGGCAGT
>DEIH01000041.1 GCA_002352375.1 Spirochaeta sp. UBA2779
CGGCGATCTGCCTCGAAGTCTTGAGGCCTACTATCAGGAAACAGGCCGTTCAGGAAGGGACGGGGATGATGCTGAAGTGCTGCTGCTTTGGAGTGCCGGGGATATGGCTAAATCCATGTTCCATATCAACAAGATTGAAAATCCCAGTGAACGGGAGAGAGCCGGTGAGTCATTGAGAAAGATGCGGCTTTACGCCAGTACCTTTGCCTGTCGGAGGAAAGTTCTCCTTGCCCATTTTGACGAGAAGCATCCGGGAGACTGCGGGGGATGTGATGTCTGTGCCGGAGAGGTGGAATCAGTTGATACCACCGAAGATGCCCGAAAGCTCCTTTCCGCTGCTGCAAGAACCGGTGAACGCTATGGAGCTCACTATCTGGTGGATATTGTCCGAGGCACCCTGACGGATAAAATCACAGAGCGGGGGCATGAGACACTGCCCACTTTCGGTATCGGTGCCCAGGAGTCCCGGAAATACTGGTTGGGAATTGCAGGCGACCTCGAGTCCGGAGCCTTTGTCTATCGTGATGAGGAGAGGTTCAAAGCTCTGACGATAACAGAAGAAGGGAAAAACCTGCTTTACGGCCACAGAGATTTCCGGTCGGTACGCCGGGTTGGCGGCAGAAAGGAAAGCATTCATACCCAAACCCTGAAATCAAAATCCGGTGAAACCCTCACCGGTAAAAATCTGGCTCTCTTCGAAGAATTGCGGATCCTCCGCTATGAAAAGGCAAAAGAAATCGGTAAACCTCCCTATGTGATTTTTCCGGATAAAACCCTCCGGGCACTGGCAGTGATGCGCCCGCACACCGGGGGTGAGATGCTTGAATGCCCCGGGGTTGGCGAGAAAAAACTGGCCTCCTGGGGTGAGCTTTTTATAGACGCGATCCGGGTCTTTGAAAATAATGAAACTCCTGTTCCGGGGACGCTGAGTGACTGATATAGTGAAGATAATTAAGGAGTGAGAGAAAATGTCAGATAAAATTGTAGTTGTAATAAGTACCGCTGAAAAAGAAAAGGTATATACCGGGATGATGTATGCAGTAAACGCGATAAAGCAGGGCTGGATGAAGGAAGTGAGGCTGATATTTTTCGGGCCGTCGGAAAAGCTTCTTTTGAGTGATAGTGAACTGCAGGATTACGTAAAGGAGTATCTTAAACTTAAAGGCGAGGCTGTGGCCTGCAAGTTTATTTCCGATAACGATAAAACCTCTGAGAATATCAGCAAAATGGGTCTTCAGGTGCAATATGTGGGAGAAATGATATCCGATCTTATCAAAGACGGATTTGTTCCTATGATATGGTAAATAACAATGAAATTATGAAGGCCCGGCCGGTTATCAGGCCTTATTTGCCACCCTCGCACCTGAACAGCCGGGATGTGCTGAAAACCGGGAATTTATAGCTGCACTGGAATTCTTCATTAGGGAATGCTAGTCTTGGCGGATGCTAGCTCTTACCGGTGCCACCGGCCACCTGGGCCAATCACTTCTACGGCAGATCAGCTCCCGGGGCGATCTTGTTAATGTGATTACCCGTCCACGTTCCGACAGAACCCTTCTTGAGGGTTACTGTAACCGTATCGACAATGCACCTCTCGAAGACATTCAAGCCCTTGTGGGAGCTTTTGAAGGCATCGACACAGTCATACATACTGCAGCCCTGATTGATATACGTCGGGGAAACATGAAAACCATGCACGAAGTAAACGTTTTGGGTACCGAAAATGTTATCACAGCCTGCAGGCAGGCCGGAGTGAAACGTCTTGTATATATCAGCAGCATCGAAGCCCTCGATTTAAAAGCAAAACGCCGCCCTATCCGTGAGGATTTCGGCTTTGCCCGGGGGAATGCCGTGATGGAATACGGTAATACCAAAGCCGATGCAAGCCGCCTTGTTACTGCCGCCGGATTAACAGGAGAATTGGAAACTGTACTGATATGCCCCACTGGAATTATCGGCCCCTGGGATTTCCGGGGGGGCGTATTTACCAATATGATTAAACGTTTTCTTGCAGGAAAGATACCCGCTGCGGTTCCCGGTGGGTTTGATTTTGTTGATGTAAGGGATGTAGCCGGAGCGGCACTGTCCGCTGTTAATAAGGGACGTTCCGGTGAAGCTTACCTGACATCCGGAAGCTATTTGAATGTTAATGATCTTTTCTCCATCATTGAGAGAGTAAGCGGTACCTATCACCGGCGCATGAACCTTCCTCTTTGGCTTGCCCGAACCGCCGGAGAGTTCAGCGATCTCTGGGGTCAGACAACAGGAAAAGATGTTCTATTCACCCGGGGTTCAATCGATATTCTGCAGATAAACGCCCAGATTGATTCAGCCAAAGCCGAAGAAGAACTGGGTTACAAATCCCGTCCCCTGGAGGAAACCCTCAGGGACACGGTAAACTGGATGCTGCGCGGAACTGCGGTGAACCCGGAACCGGCCTTTATTTAATATCTGAACCGGCGTCAGAAACAATGGCGTTGGCAAGCTCCTGAGCCCACTGAAAGACTTCCTCACCTTCTGGAGATTCCATCATCATGTCCTGCCTGAAAGAAGGCAGTACCAGCCTGGCTCCCTGGATTTTCACCTTGGCTTCAAGAATGTCCACCGCTTCGGCATAGTAGGCATAGCGGCTGTTTCCCGATCCGAAAATTGCGGCCTTGATGCCTGTAAGGTCCAGATCGTCCATGCCCCGTTCAAAGTCCAGGAAATCACTTTGAAGATCGCCCTGTCCATAGGTTGAACTTCCAAGGACGATGTACCTGTATTCCAGAAGTTCCTCTGGTCTGGCTTCAAAAACATTCTTTAATACAGTTGTTAAACCTTTTTCAGCTAATGCATCTGAGAGGATTTCTGCAATTCGGCCGGTCCGACCCTTGCTGCTGCCGAAAACAATCAGAATTTTTATACTCAATATAGGGCTCTCCCTTGAAAGTATCCTACCTTTTCTACCCTCTTTTGGTCGAGGTGACCTCTGCCGCGATCCGGTTTACACTCATATCCATGAAAAATGATAATCGCCTCATTATCATCGGAGCCGATGGATTTATCGGTTCATCCATAACAAACTATTTCAGGCAGTCCGGCTGGAACATTTACGCCACTGTATTCAACCGCTCTCCATCAAAGGGAGAATCCACCCTGAACATCACATCCCCTGAGAACTTCAACAGTCTTCCACGGGGAATTCCCATAATTAACACCGCAGGGCTCCCCGACCAGTCCGCCCCGGCTTCTCTCATGAGAAAAGTACATGTACAGGGTATGAAGAATCTGCTGAGCTGGGCCCGGAGAACGGACTGCCCGCATCTTATCCAGCTGAGCTCCATATCAGTTTACGGCAATGCCACAGTCGGGACCGGACGGACTGAGGCCGCCACCCCCCGCCGGGGCTGGAATCCGGTAAATGCCCCTCTGGCCTACGGCCGCACCAAGGCAAGGGCAGAAGCCCTCCTGGAGAAATCAGGGGTTTTCTTCTCTGCTCCCAGGCTTCCGGCAGTCTACGGCCCGGGAGACAGTTTCTTCACCGGACAGATAAGGCGACTGTTAAAAGATTCAGACCGCCCCCTTCCCCCAGGTGGGAGAAAACCGGTTTCCATTATCGCGGTGGATCAGGTTGGACCGCTGATGGAATCCATCTTGAACTATGGCCCAATGAATGCGGCTCTTAATGCCGTTGGTACTCATGTACCCTGGAAAACGATACTGGAAACCTACGCCGAGTCCTGGGATCTTCCTTTAAGATTCGAGGCCCGGCGTAGATTCAGGGATTATCTGAATTTTGCCGATCCCGGGCAGCAGATGGCTGCCTATTATGCCGCGTTCGGGGCTGATTTTCCCGACGACAAACTGCGGGAGACCCTGGGCTGGCTGCCGGGTGGGGATTGGAAAAAGTATATAAGCGAGGCCGCAGCAGAGGTCAATTAAACAATTATCCAATTATTCCGGAAGAGGTGCGTTTCTTTTCAGTAGAGCCTCAAACTTCTCCGGAGGAACAGGTTTCGAAAAGTAGTAGCCCTGCATGGCATCAGCCTCCAGGGAGGCCAGAATTATCGCTTGACCGGCAGATTCCACACCTTCTACAACAACGTAACGCTGACGATCCTTGATAAGGTCGATTATATGACCCAGAAAATTCCGATCCTCTTCATCATGCTCAATACCGTCAACAAAAGCCTTGTCAATTTTCAGAACCGAGGCCGGGAGGTCTTTAAGATAGCGGAGAGACGATTCACCGGTTCCGAAATCATCGATGTAGATACTAAAACCCCGGGCACGGAGCTCCATCATCCTTTTCAGTGCAACTTCGGCATTACTCATACCGTCAGATTCAGTAATCTCCAGTTTCAGCCGGTCTTTCGCCACACCGCCGGCCTGAGAAAGGGCCGTTTCCAGAATCGCAATCAGACCGGGCTCCTCAAACATCCCGGCGGTAAGATTGATGGATATATAAATATTGAAGGATTTCCAGCGGGCCAGATGCCGGGCAGCGGAAAAAATTACCTGCTTCTCCATTTCAAGGCTCAAGCCTGTTTCTTCAGCAAGATACAGAAATCGTGCCGGAGGCAGAAGGCCAAGGTCGGGATGTCTCCAGCGCAATAGAGCCTCTGCACCATGAATATTACCAGAGGTGTCTACAATGGGCTGGAAATGCAGTTCCAGCTGATCTTCGTACAGAGCCTTGCGAAGCTGGGCTACCAGCCGGAGCTTTTCCACAGACTTGGAGTGAAGTTCCCCATCGTAAAACTGATAGGAAACATTCCGGTCTCTGGCGGATGCCAGAGCTGCCTCAGCACGGGAAATCAGCGTGTCACAATCACCGGCATCCCGGGGATAAACCGCAATACCCAGACGGCAGACAGGACGTATTTCGTAGAGACCTCTGGGGTAGGGAGTGGATACCGTCGCCAGTAAAACCTCCGCCAGAGAGGCCGCATCTTCAGGATGTTCCAGGCTGATCACCAGAGCCGCCAACTCATCGGATTCACTTCGAAAAACGGAATCTGTCTCTTCCAGTTTTTCCTTTATACGCAGCCCGGTATTCTCCACAACATGTGTGGCAATTTCAGATCCATGCTGCCGGCGAATCTCCGAAAGATTCTCCACCCCCATTATAAATAAAACCCTGGAGCCGGCATCATCGTCAATTTCCGCCTTCTGGAGTTCCCTTTCAATGATAAGATTCAGCGATCTGCGGTTGAACAGCCCGGTAGCCGGATCCCGGAATTCATAAGCCATCAGCCTGGTTTCCAGTTCTCCCAGACGGCTGATATCATGGGAAACCACCAAAGCATGGGTTACAGGTCCTTTCAGTTTCTCCCGGTACGGGAAAAATGTAACTTCCACGTATTTTACAACATCACCAAATGGAAACTCATCAATAAAATGAACTTCTTCCCCTTCCAGGCAGCGCTTCAAGGGAATTTCAATGGCCCCTTCAAAGCGGGCCTTACCCCATACTTCTTTAACGGTGCGCCCTTCAATCTTATCTTTTTCCCTATTCAGTGCTCGAATATAGGCTTTGTTAACGAAAACATAACGAAAATCGGCATCTATAAGGGTAATATAATCCCGGGAAACCTGGACGATAGAGCGATAAGGGTCGTTCATAACCCTATTATACAGCCCCTCTATTCCTGTAGTCCATGAATCGCTATGCTTTAGATATGGAAACCCGCCCGCTTATACTTATATCCAACGATGATGGAATTGAATCTCCCGGCCTTCATGCCGCTGCAGAGGCTCTTCTTCCCTTTGCCGACCTGATTATTGCAGCACCCGCAGAGCAGCAGACAGCCTCAGGACGATCATTACGAGCCTTACCGGAAGCTGTATTTGAATCTCGAATAATCGATATTAACGGGAAGGAAATTGAAGGCTGGTGTCTGAGTGCTTCTCCGGCAACAACAGTCCGTCACGCCCTACAATGCCTTTGTATCGAAAGAAAACCCGATATGGTTGTATCGGGTATTAATTTTGGTGAAAACATAGGAACAAATGTTACCGCATCCGGAACGGTCGGAGCCGCAATTCAATCGGCTGTTTGGGATTACAAATCCCTGGCCGTTTCCATGGAAGTTCCCCAGGCCTTTCACTACGAGCATGGGGAAGTTGACTGGTCTCAGGCGATTCTGATACTCAGGAAAGCCGTTCAAAAATTCCTTGCAGTTGACTGGCCGGAAGATGTTCACGTACTGAAAATTGATATACCAGATACCGCCGATCAGAATACCCCCTGGGTAGCCTGCAGGCAATCCCGGGAACCTGGTTGGTGGGGTTTTGTTCCCGATGCCACAGCTGAATCTCCCGCAGGAAATGCTATAGGCAAACGCGGACCCAGGCCGGGAAAATCCTGGAATTTAAATGATGATATGGGTACCCTTCTTGAAGGTAGGAATATAACGGTTACCCCATTAAGTGTGGATATGAGCTCCAGGGTTTCACTGGATGAAGTTGATAAACTGTTCCGTTAATTCAAATTATCACCCTATGCACTCTGCATGAGTAAGGTTTTCTGCATAGAGTTAGGGTCTTTCTACGATAAATGCTAATGCAGGCAGCAATCATTCTGATTATTACCTGCAAAACACATGATTTTTTATTTCTCTTCACCATATAAACTTACAAGACATATACGAGCTCTCAACTTACTTGGCACAAAGATTGCTTTTATTCAAATATAGGAGGCGAATATGAACGCCAAACTTAAAATGAATAAAAAGCTTTCAATATCTGCTATTTCAACTTTACTTTTTCTAACCCTGGTATCCTGTAACAATCCTGTCAACTCTAGATTATCTGCAGCCGATCCTGCACCCGCCCCGGAAACAGGTATCTATGAAAATCCAGCCATCGGTCTGGTAGCCGGCATTTCCCTGGACAGCGATATACTCCTCACTTATCCCGGAGTATCAGTATCTGAAGATACCGATGGTAATGCCACCATCGAATGGGTAGAAGGACTTTCTGGATCAGCTTTAAAATGTGATGAAAATGGCGATTTTATCCGAATTGCCGATGGAACCCTTCCTGAACTCACCGTTTCCGGCAGTGTAGAAGTTTGGGTACAGCCCGACCTGAATGCTGTGAACTATTACACCGGTATCCTTCATAAAGGTGATAATCCTGAAGTAATAACCCCTGAGTGGTATTTCGTTGATGAAACCTGGACTATGCTCTTCCACGCCGACAGCAAACCTTATTTCTTCGTAACCTGTGAGAATGAAGAGGAAACGGTTACTCCTGTTAGCCTGATGGCTGATACAGCAATCATCAAGGGCGAATGGAGCCATCTGGCCGCCACCTGGAACTACGATGAATTGAGTAAAAATACTGTTATCAATCTTTATGTTAACGGTGAAATTGCAGTTACTAAAACCATGAATGGAATCGGACCTGTCAGAGACACAGACGGTGATTTGATTATCGGATCCCAGCTGCCGGTTCCCTACAATGGTTCAGATTACTATACCTTCAAGGGATTAATCGACGAAGTGAGCCTTTACAACGTTACCCGGACTGCTGAAGAAATCATGGCTGACTATCAGGAATATGCTTCTGTTCTGTAAGATCAGCCAATTAAAGTAAAGAAAATTAATTATCTATTAATACATAAAGCCGCCATTAACGGCGGTTTTATGTTATTCCCAGGGATTTTCATACACTATCTTAAAGTGATTGGTATCATAAGCTGTTAACCAGCCTTATTCGAAATACTATTGTAATAATCCAGCAACAACGGATTTTCCTCCAGGAAAGAGAATGTATGATGGGAGCCTTCAGTCTGAAAAATAAGATTCCTGATCCCTTGGCCGCTCTTCTCAGGTTCCAAAGAGACAGTTCTGATTTTCTCCAGTGGCAGGAATAAGGTCTCTTTTCCATAAACCGCCTGCCAACGGTACTTCCAGGTTCTTCCTCTATTGATAATTTCCATTTCTTTTCCGTTGTATATATGAAGAGACTCGAGCAGGCGCTTATCTATTGCAGCAAACAAAAATCGCCGCCAGAGATTTTTCTCATTTGATTTAACCGAAACCTCCGGCTGTACTGCCAGAAGCCTCATATCCGGATGTTTCTTTTCAGCTTTATTGAGAAGTCTATTGAAGAAGAAACTAAGCTTATCCAACTCTATCTCTGAAGGTTTCAGTTTGAAGGATTTGTTCTCAGAAATTGGAGCATTGATATAACGTGTTCGAAGGATTTCTGTCAATTTCTCAACCAAACCTGAAGAAATCGTATTGAAAGGAATTTTGTAGCTGTAATCGGCCGTGTAAATATGCAAGATTCCATTAAGCAGATCTTCGGTAAGTCTCAGGGCAAGTATCTCTCCGTATTGAATGCTCTTTCGTTTAACATCTTCCCCGTCCCTCTCCAGAATCAGCATATCATTTTCATAGATACACACAACATAGTCGTACATATGTTCACCCGGTCTCAAATCACACCGATCCATCGGCCGTGGAATTTTAATACTGAATTCTGAGTCCATATCTATCGGTATATGGGTTGAAAAAATCGGTGGAACTGGATCTTCACCGGATATTTCCAATATCCATGGACCGAATCTATCGTATTCAGGA
>DEIH01000002.1:0-11248 GCA_002352375.1 Spirochaeta sp. UBA2779
GGATACCAGCAGGAAACGGTGGAAAACCTGGCCCGGCATGCCGGAGTTCCGGTATGGAACGGCTTAACCGACAGTTACCATCCCACGCAGATTCTGGCCGATCTGTTAACCATGAAAGAATATATATATAAGCCCTTCAGGAAAATGAAACTCAGCTTTGTCGGGGATGCCAGGAACAACATGGGGCACTCCCTGATGATCGGAGCAGCCAAGATGGGGATATCCTTTACCGCTGTGGCACCGCCGTCGCTGTTTCCCAGCGAAGATATTATCAACTACGCCCGAAGTTTAGCTGCTGTATCCGGTGCGGTTATTGAAGTAACTGATGAGATTTCCCCCGGAGTAAAGGGTTCCGACGCCGTATACACTGATGTCTGGGCTTCACTGGGAGAAGAAGATAAGCTGGCTGAGCGCATTGCCCTGCTTCAACCCTACCAGGTTAACGGTGATCTGATGAAAAAAACCGGGAATCCCGATGCGCTATTCATGCACTGCCTTCCCTCTTTTCACGACAGCAAAACCAGTATAGGGGCCACAGTGAAAGAAAAGTACGGTCTCGATGCCATGGAAGTTACCGATGAGGTGTTCAGATCCCGTCAGTCAATTGTATTTGATCAGGCTGAAAACCGTATGCATACAATCAAAGCTGTTATTCTGGCCACTTGCGGAAAGCTTTAATCCTTTAACTATGGCCGAAATTATCCGGGCAACAAGAGCCTGTATTCACCTTGAAGCATTAAAGTCAAACCTCCAGCATATAAGAGCAGTAATCCCCGATGGAACGGCTATCTGCGCTGCAGTGAAAGCTAACGCCTACGGCCACGGAGTTTTGCCGGTGGCCAAAGCTCTCAGGGCTTCGGGAGTGGAGGTACTGGGAGTCTCTTCACCTTTTGAGGGTGAACAGCTCAGAAAAGGCGGAGATTCGGGAAGAATACTTCTGTTCGGACCCACAGTTCCCGAAGAAATTCCCTTATCCATTGAATCCGGTCTGGAAATTATGGTGACCGGCGAATCCTACCTCCGTTCTCTGGAAGAGGCTCTGAATACAGCGCCGGCCGAAGAACCGGTACATGTCCATTTAAAGGTGGATACCGGTATGGGCCGAGTGGGCTGCCTTCCGGAAGAAGCGGTGAATCTGGCCTTCAAAATAAGCACTCACCCGAAGCTGAGTCTTACAGGAATTGCGACACACTACCCTTCGGCGGACTCTGAAAAACCAGAAGACATCGAGTTTACCCGGAAACAGGTCCGGAAATTATCCTCTGTTGCCGAAAAGATCCGCAGCGCCGGTTTGAATCCCGGGGTTGTTCATGCCGCTAATTCCGGGGGTATTGCCTTGAATTCCGGAACAGCATTCGGAATGGTTCGTCCGGGGATCGCCCTTTACGGATATGGAGTATCTCTGAAGCTGAAGCCGGTTATGGAGCTGAAAACCAGGATTACAGCTTTGAAAAAAGTCTCTCCGGGAACAACGGTCTCCTATGGCCGTACCTGGACGTCCCCCGGGAACAACTGGATAGCCACCCTTCCCATTGGTTATGCCGACGGTTATCCCAGAGCAATGTCCAACCGCGGAGAGGTTCTGATTGCCGGAAAACGTTATCCGGTAGCCGGAAGAGTCTGTATGGACCAGACGATGATAAACCTGGGCGAAAAAACCGATATTCAACTTAGCAATGAGGTAACTCTTTTCGGCCCGGACCCCGCAGGCCCGGATGCCGAAGAGTTGGCTGAAATCACCGGTACAATCCCCTATGAAATCACCTGTGGTATCAGCGCCAGGGTTCCCAGAGTTTATACCTGAAAATATTCCCCTTACACAGACATTATGAATGTAACCGCAAAAGGAGTAAGTACGGTAAGGACAACACCGCTGAATATAGCCGGCACAGTCCAGGCCCTGCCGGAATACTGCAATGTAGCGGCCAGGGTGGTGTCCATGGATGTGGCCCCACCGGCAGCCGGCGGAGCGGCGGGGCCTGCCATCTTCACCAGAAGCGGTGCTGCCAGAAGGGTGATTATCTCCCGAAAGATATTGGACAACAGGGCAATAGCCGCCCATTCTCCGCCGGAAAGTTCCTGAAGTAACAGACTGGAAAGGCTGTAATACCCGAAACCCACACCAACGGCCAGAGACTCTCGAACAGGAAGCGCCTGCCACAACAAAGCAGTTGTCAAAGTCCCCGCCAGAGTACCTGCAACAACGGTCAGAGGCAGAAGAGCAAGCCTGATACCGTGCTTTCTGATAACAGCCGGTACTGTGGGATCGCCTCCGGTTCCCATTCCAACCATAAACATCAGCAGATAGATTACCACAGCCACCGGATCCCATGGTAACTGTGAAAACCCGGTTATCAAGGCCCCCGAAAGAAGCCCGAGAAGGAATGATGCTGCAGCAATAAAACTGCCCCCCATAGCCTTCCAATTACCAATACCATTTATACCGCTGGAACTTTCAACTCGTTCCACCGGCTGTCCTGCTGACATCTCTGCCCCGGTTTTCCCCAATACCAGCCGGGCAGCCAGCACACTGCCCGATACAGCTGAAACAGCCAGAACCAGTCCCTTCAAACCGAGTACCGGAACCTGTGCCAGCAAGGCCTTATCTCCGCCGATACCAACCCCTAACAGAAATAACAACAGCCTGATTACCCAGGCGGTAGACGGGGCCAAAAAAGAAAAGAGCCCCCGGCGACTCCGAAATATGTATCCGGCAGCTATTCCGGCAGCCATGGCCATTAATACCGGCAGCATTGTACTCTCACCGCCGTATTATATAGCCAGGATCAAGGCATTGACCACCGGACACCCGGCGATTTACCCTTCCCTCTGAAAGAACATACGTCAGGAGTGAATCAATATGAATTATTTCAGTTCCCTGCCCTTCCGTGAGCAGGTACAGCAACTTGGAACATGCCGTTTTATGGATACCGGAGAATTCCACGGCACCGAAGCCCTTAAAGGCAAGAGAATCGTTATTCTGGGATGTGGAGCTCAGGGTCTGCATCAGGGGCTGAATCTCCGGGACAGCGGTATGGATGTGGGATACGCCCTCCGGGCCGAATCTATTGCCGAGAAGCGTCAGTCCTGGAAGAATGCCACAGAATACGGATTTGATGCGGGTACATTTGAAGAGTTGATTCCCTCAGCCGATCTGGTAATGAACCTCACTCCGGACAAACAGCACAGTCCGGTTGTTTCAAAAGTTTTGCCCCTGATGAAAAAAGGCGCAAGCCTCGGTTATTCCCATGGTTTTAACATCGTGGAAGAAGGGATGCAGATAAGAGAGGACATCACTGTTGTGATGATTGCCCCTAAATCTCCAGGTTCCGAAGTCCGGGAAGAATACAAACGGGGGTTCGGTGTTCCTACTCTCATTGCAGTCCACCCGGCCAACGACCCGGAAAGCAAAGGTTGGGAAATTGCCAAAGCCTACGCTGTCGGGTTGGGCTCTGATAAAGCCGGTGTGCTTGCATCCTCTTTCGTTGCCGAAGTAAAGTCCGACCTTATGGGGGAACAGACCATTCTCTGCGGCATGCTGCAGACAGGTTCCCTACTCTGTTACGACAAGATGATTTCGGAAAATGTTGATGAGCGCAAAGCTGCTTCGCTGGTTCAGTTTGGCTGGGAAATTGTTACTGAAGCTCTAAAGCAGGGTGGAATCACCCACATGATGGACCGCCTCTCCAATCCGGCGAAAATCCGGGCTCATGAACTCTCTGAACGCCTCAAATCTATTATGAGCAGCCTTTACGTTAAACATATGGACGATATTATTTCGGCAAAGTTCTCCCAGACAATGATGGCAGACTGGGAGGCTGACGATAAGGATCTTCTCGGCTGGCGGGAAGAAACCGGCGCAACAGCTTTTGAGAAAGTTGCCCATGCGGATCACCTGCCTGCCCAAGCTTACTTTGATGATGCTGTGGTGATGGTGGCTATGGTGAAAGCCGGAGTTGAACTTGCCTTTGAAACCATGGTAGCCAGCGGAATCAAACCCGAGTCGGCCTATTATGAGTCCCTTCATGAACTGCCCCTTATTGCCAACCTGGTAAGCCGCAAAAAACTCTATGAAATGAATCGTGTAATCTCGGATACCGCTGAATACGGGAACTATCTTTTCGCCAATGTCTGTATACCTCTTTTAGGTGATTTCATGTCTGATCTGAATGAGACTGACCTCGGAAATACCTATCCGGCAGATGAAACCATTGACGATGTGGAACTGATAGCCGTTAATGAAGCAATCAGAAATCATCCCATCGAAGAAGTGGGGAAAGTACTTCGTTCTCAAATGAAGGGAATGAAAACTCTCGCAATCTGACATCGGAAGTTTTATAATAAAAGACCGTTATATATGACGGTCTTTTATTATCATTTTCTTGACGTTATTAATCGAATGTTTTAAATTACAAATTAACTTTAAATATAAAGTTACTAATTCAGGTCCATTCAAGGAGATAATTATGGCCAGACCAAGAAAAACTCTCAAGTATGCTGAGATATTGAGTCCGCTCAGCATCGCAGATTTAAGATTGCTGAAGGATGAGGTCTCTACAGAAATCCGTGTAAAAGAAGCTGAAGTTAAGAAAGCTGAATCTGAAGAAGCAGCTTTAAAAATTCGGGATAAAATTCGTATCGGCAGTAAAGTAACTTTCAACGAAAAAGCAACTGGCGGCAAATCAATAAAAGCCCAGGTAATCGGAATTTTTGCCGATAAGGTACAGGTAGAAGTTGGCGGCCGTAAGCGCTCAGTGTCGCTGGTACGAATTACAAACGTCGATTAATTACCCACCTATTCACATGAGTAATGAAACCACCTTTTCAGGTGGTTTTTTATTCTTCAATAATTTCACTTCAGCTCAATTTACGAAGACGGTCCCTGATACCTGCAGCTCTTTCATAATCCTCACTTTCAATAGCTCTTGATAGTTCTTCAGAAAGACGCTCCTTAAATCCTTTTGGTTCCAGCGAACTGGATTCAGCACTTTTAACCTGAGTAATCACCTGAGAAATATGCTGTATGGAGCGGATCTTTTCAAACTCAAAAACAGCAGTAGAAACAGAAGGCAGCGCTTCGATGTCCGCCATACCCTTTTCCAGTTCCTTCATGGCCTGTGAAGTATCATCT
Organism: Spirochaeta sp. UBA2779; assembly: GCA_002352375.1. Taxonomy (GTDB): domain Bacteria; phylum Spirochaetota; class Spirochaetia; order DSM-2461; family DSM-2461; genus UBA2779. The sequence continues at coordinate 5,132 of DEIH01000002.1, forward strand.
TTCCCCAATAAAACCATTGCTTTGGAGATGGCATTCATCCTGCGAATATACGGCCGGTACTGAAGCATCTCTTTTCGAGCCTCATTGTCATAGTATTTCTCCAACAATTCTGCGATGTTCAGATTATGCTCAGTATCCAGGGCGACACGGGCGTACTGCCCCACTTGAAACAATGCCAGATAGCGGTAGTAATACAGAAAGCCCTCATCTCTGAGCTGACGGAAATCATTATCCTCAAGAATCAGGATTCCCCCGGAGAGCTCAGTTTTATTCTTTTTCTTTGAATAAACTGCCAGCAGAGTCTCTTCACCTCCGGGTTTCAATCCGTCCGGCCGGCCGTCAAGGTTGTATTGTTCAATCCCCATGGGTTGGCGAATCTGCATAAGCTCCGCACCATCATCGCCTTGTATGAAGCGGACATTGTTCTCTGAATCATACGGCCAGTCATTCAATATCCCGGTAAGATCCGGAAACCTATTCATATGAAATCCTCTAAAAAAGAAATTTATCCCTCAATTTTGAATCTTTCCGGATTTTTGATGATATAATTACCCGAATTCTATCATTTTAAAAAAAAGATATTACCGTTTGAGAAACTAATCATAAAGGAAAATTGATGAAGAAGCTCTACGTGCCCCTTTGTTTGCTTCTACTTGCGTCTTGTGCCAGTAATGAAGAAACCAGATATCATTCTATTGAAGAAATAGACAAGATGGTTCCATGCGATACCAGCGAAATTGAGAATTTCCACAAACACACCCTCTATTATCTGGTAGAAGAAGATATTGAAAACGTCTGGGGCGAATACACTGAAAAGTCACTTGATAAATACTGGAACGGCCCGATTGCAAGATTCAATACCATGTACAATCCGGCAGACAATGTAATGTACCACGCTGGTGATTCAGATATCCCGAAAGTATCCACTGGGCAAATTATTTCACTTAGTCTTCTTATTGAAGGCTACATTCGTATACCTGTGTATTTCCAGATTCAAAGGATATATTCAGAGCAGAAAATTATTGAGTTTGTCTATATGGAGCAGAATAAATCCCATGGCAAGCAGCTTGTCAGTTTCTTCCCGGAAACAATTAAGGGAAAAAACTTTACATTGATACGTCATCAATCGTGGTTTCGAAGTGATTCAGCAGCTCGGGATTCATTGTTTTACAGTGATTATCATACACAAATTGTAGATGAATTCCACCAATCCGCCACCGGGAACATAGAAAACTCAATCAAACCGGTGACGGAAAAAAATCTTATACGAAAAGGACTGATTATCAGCCCTGCAGAACACTGATCGCAGCGGCCACCTTGCCTGTCATCTCATTTAGAGCGGCCGCGGCTTCACTGTCCCCGCTCTTCAGGAGCAGCGGCTTGCCGGTTTCACCTGAGTGAGAAACCGCTGCATCCAGAGGCAGGCGACCCAGGAAGGGGACATCCAGTTCTTTGGCAACACTCTCTCCGGCTCCCGAACCGAAAATCGGGCCGGCCATATTCTCAACAACACCAAGTATGGGAACATCAAGTTTTCGGAAAGCATCAATGCCCCGACGGGTATCACTGACTGAGACAATCTGGGGTGTTGTAACCACAACGGCTCCGGTGAGGGGCAGCTGCTGAGCAAGACTCATCTGAGCATCACCGGTTCCCGGTGGGAGATCGACAACCAGATAGTCCAAATCTCCCCAGGCAACTTCGGTTACAAGCTGATTGATGGTGCTGTGAATCATAGGACCCCGCCATACCAGAGCCTGATCGCCAGGTATAAGGAAACCCATGCTGATCATTTCAATACCGTATTTCTTTACAGGAACTAATTTTTCACCATCCTGTACCGGAGGCTCGGAAACACCCATGAGAGAAGGAACATTCGGACCGTATATATCGGCATCAAGCAATCCCACTGAAGCTCCTGATGCGGCCAGAGATACGGCAAGATTAACCGCTACAGTGGATTTACCGACACCACCTTTCCCGGCTCCCACAGCTATAACATTCTTAAAGGGTATATCGGCTTTAGAAAGCAGTTTACTGTCTCCACGAACCCGGGCTCCAAACTCCAGTTTGATTTCCCCTAACTCCGGAATATCCCGTCTGAGGGCATTTTCACAATCACTTCTGATTGTATCTTTCAAAGGACAGGCCGGGGTGGTGAGCATCACGGAAAAGGAGATGTCATTTCCTGAAATCTTGAGATTCTCAATGAATCCCAGAGACACCAGATCTTTATGCAGTTCCGGATCGTCGACGGTGGCCAGAGCGGCCATAACTTTTTCTTTACTTATTGTATTTGACATGGTCTGGTAAATATATGCATTAGGAGGAGTATAGGCAAATATTCCTGAAATTGACGGGTTTATTTCCGGAGGAGTGCCAGCAAAGCAAGGTATGATACCCCGCCCCTTGGGCCGGAAAAGAAACAGCGGGTTCGCACAGCGAACTTATGAGCAAGTTGCCACAAAGCAACTCTGGGTCCAAAGCCTGCCTCAGGTTACATGGCCGAGCAGCTGCAACCCAGCGACCAATCCCCAGGATATCATAGCTTTCATTCCCTCCCTGATTCCACCATTGCTCTGAAATTTTCCGGTTTAACCGATGCAGTAATCGTATTACCCGAAGATAGAATAAAACCACCCCGTGAACCCAGCTCCCGTACCAGAGTCTGGGTAACACTCCTCACATCATCAATGCTCCCGCGGCTGAGGAGGTCAACATCAACATTCCCCAACAATGCCACCTTAGCACCGAGAGTTTTACGAAGCTCAACAAGATTATTCCCGGCGGCTGGCTCCAAAGGGCCTAAACCATCAATTCCAGTATCAACAATCAAATCCAGAATACCGGAAATATCACCATCGGTATGCTTGATGCAGATTCCCCCGGCATCATGGACGGCCTTCACCCCCCGGGTTAACCAGGGAAGAACAAAACGCTTAAAATGTTCCCGGGACATCAGAGTACTGGTTTTAAACGCATAATCGTCAGTTAAGTAGATAATATCTGCACCGGCCTGAATGCATAAACGAAATAAACGGGTGTAATAATCGCTCACCATTTCTGACAAGCGGTCGACAAAATCCGGATTATCCACAAAGGACATCATCAGAACATCCATTCCGCAAAGGTACCAGGAAGCCGCAAAATCATTACGGCTGAGTACTGCCACCGCTCTATCGGGAAAACGCCTGCGGACATAACGTACCGCCTTTATTAAAGGACTCTTCTCCGGACGGGGAGGCTTGAAGCCCTTAAGATACTCAAGAGACGGAATAGGATGACCAACGGGAATAGGCAGTAACTCACCGGTCATCCGGCTTTTTACACCCCATTCATCGGTATAGTATTTAAGATGGGGAATCACCCAGCGACGCCAGCCAAGAACATAGAGCATCTGATTTACAGAAACACCATCGAGGTTCATGTCCTTAATCATTTTAAGATAAGATCTGTAACCCAGTTCCTTTATTACGGCCCAGTCAATACCCATTTCCATAAAAGGAACACGGTCTGTTTTTTGGCCGGCAAGGGCAGATATGATTCGTTCTCTGGAATTCATAGTCCAGTATGCTACCATAAAAACAGAGGTGAAAGACAGCAATGAAAAAAATGTCAGAGTGGCTTATCCGAATTTCCGGCAAGTGGATGGTTGTATCATTCCTCCTTGCCCTGATACTTTTTGTATTCCTTGTTTTACCTGGGAACACTCATATAAAGACGGCAGGCAGGAAGGCTCCCGGGATACCCGATCTATCCTTCTGGTACACCGCAGAGCATCTATACGAGGCAGCTGAAATATACGGTGAAAACGGCCGGATGGAGTATGTAAAAATGCATGCCGGTTTCGACGTTATCTGGCCTGTTATTTACGTGGGTTTTCTTGCAGTCTCAATATCTTGGATTTTTGTCAGTATTTCCGGGAAAAGCCTGTCCCGCCGGTTGAATCTTATTCCCGTTGCAGCCGGGATATTCGATTTCCTGGAGAATCTGTTCACCTCAATAGTAATGCTGCGGTATCCTGAATTGAGCCGGGGTATTGATTCATTAGCTCCGATTGCAACCCTGCTGAAATGGGTACTTGTTTATCTCAGTGTTCTAATTCTGCTTATCGGAATATCAGTGCGTGGCTTTCGATTTCTCAGGAGTATCAGAAAGCATCCTGGAGCCTGAGTGAGTTACGAATGTTCCAGTATTCGTTATTGTATTCGAAGAGCGTTTCTACCAGTTTTACAGAACTGTGTAATATCGTATATATTTATATATATGGACTTAATCAAGCTCAAATCCTTTCTGGCGATAACGCAACTCGGTAGTTTCAGCAAAGCTGCCGAAGTATTGTATTTTTCTCAGCCGGCGATCAGTGCCCATATAAAAGAACTCGAATATGAATACAATACAAAACTTTTCAACCGGGTTGGACGGAAAATTGAGCTGACAAAAAGTGGAAAAGCACTTGTGTACTATGTCGAATCCATACTGGATACTTTTGAGGAATCAAAAAAGGCACTTAATGGATTAAAAGAAGCTGGACAGGGTGAACTCTCTATAGGTACCAGCAGTCTGCCCGGAGCCCATCTTGTCCCGGCATATTTATCCCGTTACAAATCACAAAATCCGGAAGTAACATTCAATGTAACAATTTCCAAAGCTGCAGAGATAAGAGAGATGGTGTTAAAAAAAAAGCTGGACATCGGTATCATCGGCTCCCAGGATGCTGGGTTCAAAGATACCAGACTTGAAGAAAAAATAATCGGCAGGGACGAGATGGTGCTGGCTATTCCAAACACCCATGCTTTATCCGGTAAGGACGAGGTAAGTATCCGTGATTTAAAGAATCTGGAATTGATTGTTTCTTTTAAAAATACACTTTCCCGGCAGGCCATCACCAAACTGTTCCTCAAATACGATGTGCCCTATTCGATAAAACACGAGATTGACGATAAGGCCATGAGAATCTCCATGGTTCAGAATGGCCTGGGTTGCGCCTTTTTTACCTACTCGGAAATTAAACGGGAGGTGAACTCAAAATGGTTCTCCATCTTGAGGATTAAGGAAGAAACTCTTTACAGAAACATTGTCCTTATACATCTTCAAGATATATCGATGTCTCCAACTGTCAAATCGTTTTGTAACTACCTGATAAAGACATAGTAAATATCTGTATCTTTATCAGGTTCCGGACATTCCACTCTAAGCTTTCTAAGCTGTAAAGAAGTCGTTCAGTATCGGTTGGAGTTTCTTACGCGAAATCCCGAGATTACCCTGGTGATAGAACGCAATTTCTCCATCGTTAAAGCCACTGTCCATAAACTCAAGCCCCAAATCCGAGGATTCAAGAAACTTAATAGTCTTTTCCCGTAAATCTGCTTCAGGAATAAAAACACCGAGATTCCGTATAAAGTCGGGATCTGTATATGCATTCATTACCAGTAAAACATCAAGATCTCTATCTCCGGTATATTCCTGAAACACTTTCAACAGATCAGAATCTTTCTTTATCCAGTCAATGGCCGGCATAAGTACCGATCCGATTCCACATTTTACATCACCGAGCTGCCATTCTTTATAGTCCTTTCTTAATAGATCGTAACTACCAAGAGACGATACGTTGAACTTCTCGAATTGAAGTTTATCAAAGAGTGATTTCTGCTCCAGACCGGTAAGTGCTATGAGTGCCTTAGCCGCTGTATCATCATCACTTGTAACACGGCCGGCATCTGCATCAAGGTTGACAGTATCAAGTAATATAGTTCCCAGAAGCAGCTTTCCCACATCACTGTCAATCTTTTCTTTATTGTTCTGTATAAACCGTTCAGCTACAATTGTTGCTGCAGAACCTACAGGTCTGATGTCTGCGGCAACATCCGATGGGTATTTTTTTTCATCCGCATGATGATCCAGTATTTCTTTGAGGTTTTTTTCATATGCTGCCAAACCTGCTCCGGGAACATTATGATCCACGAGGACAAGGTTGAGATTTCCCTTATCGGAAAGCTCATTCAAATTAACATCCTCAAGAAATAGCAGACTGTCAGAACTGATTGAAGCTTCACCAAACAGATAAACAGCTTCAGTTCTCAGAGCAAAATCGTTCCTGGGTATGTTCATCACCGG
>DEIH01000002.1:11357-26413 GCA_002352375.1 Spirochaeta sp. UBA2779
ACTGAAACTTCTTTTGGCTGCTGCCAGATAATCTTTGAAACTCATTAGACAAACTCCCCGAATAAATATTTTCCATGAAATCGTGAATCATATGAAATAGACTGTCAATGAGAATCCAAGGTTTAAACCATTGTTTATATTTATAGGTTGTATAAATATAAACTATTTGCTTATGGACTGATGTTACAGATTAGATTCATTGATATCACAAATAAATTAAATCTATTAGACAGCGGAACAAATTATCCATAGAATAAACTGTTAAAAACAACAGGAGCAAAAAGATGATCTCAATTTTCAAAAAAGCAAAAGGAATTGAAGCCAATATAGAGAAATTTCTGAAGAATATAGAACTCAGTGCATCTCTCTTTGAACAGGGTTTAAAGGAATACTTTAACGGCCGGATGGAACAGTTTGACGATCGCTGCAGTCAGATTCAAAAACTGGAGAGTGAAAGTGATAGCCTGCGCTTCGATATTAAATTCACATTGTATTCAGACTTGTTGATACCAGATGCCCGGGGAGATGTTCTAGGGTTGATAGAAACCTTGGATAATGTAATTGACATTACTGAAAAAGTATTCGTTCAGATTTCTATTGAAAAACCGGTTATTTTCCCATTCCTGAAGGACGATTTCATTTCCCTCTCAGAAGCCTCTGTCAAAGCAGTACACAAACTCATTCCTGCTGTAAGAGCCTTTTTTGAGGAACCCCAGAATGTAACCGACCTGCTTACTCAGGTACATTTCTGGGAACATGAAGCCGACACCGCTGAGATTCGTATTAAAACAAAAGCCTTTAATTCTGAAGAGATTGAGCAATTCAGCCGGCGCGTTCATATGCGGTATTTTGCAGAAAAAATATCCATGCTGGCCGATGAAGCTGAAGCGGTGGCTGAGCGTCTGGAAGTATACGCCATCAAAAGGGCGTTCTAAGGAAGACACTATGCTAGCAACTTTTCTATTCCTATCCAGTGGTCTGTTTCTCGGTTGGTCCCTCGGTGCAAATGATGCTGCTAATGTTTGGGGCACCGCTGTTGGAACCAATATGGTTAAATTTAAATCAGCGGCAATTGTCTGCTCGATTTTTGTAATTCTTGGGGCTGTAATCAGCGGCAGCGGGGCATCTCACACACTGGGTAAGCTCGGCGCAATCTCAACCCTTCCCGGTGCTTTTACCGTTGCTCTTGCCGCAGCGTTATCAGTATATATGATGACAAAAGCGGCACTCCCGGTATCCACATCCCAGGCAATCGTCGGAGCGATAATCGGATGGAACCTGTTTTCCGGGACAGGTGTTAATATGCAATCCCTAACCAAAATTCTGGGGACATGGGTTTTTTCTCCTATTCTTTCCGCTGGTTTTGCTTTTGTACTGTACTATGTCGTTAAATTCTTTCTCCGTAGAATACGAGTTCATCTTATACGCCTTGATTTCACTACCCGTTTCCTGCTGCTGGCAGCCGGTGCCTTCGGATCCTACACTCTTGGCGCCAACAACATTGCCAACGTTATGGGTGTATTTATTCCAAGTTCTGTTTTTCAAGACATTTCTATCGGAGGACTATTCAACCTTACAGGTGTTCAGCAGCTGTTTGCTATCGGTGGTGTTGCTATTGCAGTGGGAGTCTTTACATACTCCAAACGTGTTATGATGACCGTTGGTTCTGAAATCTACCGATTAAATCCCATAACAGCATTTATCGTTGTTCTCTCCAGCTCTATTGTTCTTTTTCTCTTTGCATCTCAGGGTTTAAAAGACCTTCTGGTATCACACCACCTCCCCTCTTTCCCCCTGGTACCCGTATCCAGTTCCCAATCTATTGTAGGCGGAGTAATTGGAATCGGCCTTGCGAAAGGTGGACGGAATATCAACTTCAGCATTCTCGGACGAATCAGTATGGGCTGGGTTATGACACCGCTGATTTCTGCTATAATTTCATTTATATCGTTATTTATCGTTCAGAATGTTTTCAGTCAAATTGTCAATTAAAGGGGCGTGAAATGATACAAAGACTTAAAAAAGGTGACATCGATAATATATTGGTAATGGGGAAAAGCGGTGCCGGAAAACAGCCGCGCATAGATGTACTTATTGCAGAGTTCGGTTTGGAACAACTTTCTACCGGAGATATTTTCCGAAGCTATCTCAAAGCCTTTGATGAGATAGGATATGAAGGCAATATCCTTGATTTTTACAATTCTAAAACCGGAGATTTCATTTCCAGTGAGAAAATTGGACGGAGTCTGAAAGCCCATCTGAGCGGTTGTAAATTCGAAGATGTCCTGTTGGGGCTGAAAGCAAAGTACTATGTCAGTAATGGACTATTTGTTCCGGATTCAGTAACCAACGATCTATTTCTATCATCCTTTAAAAAAAGCGACTACAGAGGTATCGTCCTCGACGGCTATCCCAGAACCGTCGATCAGGCAAAATTTCTTGTTTCTATTGCAGAAAAAGAAAGTCGTAAGATAGATGCCATTATTCATGTAGTTAATGACGATGAAACCATATTGAATCGTGTAACAGGCCGCCGGGTCTGTCCCAACTGTTATAAAGTATTTCATATGAAGTACAAACCTCTGAAAGACGGTAAATACTGTACAAACTGCGGGACAGAAGCCATTACCAGGATTGACGACACCCGGGAGAAGGTGCTTTCCCGGCTGAAGGAATACCGTGAAAAAACTCAATCGGCAATTCAATATCTGATATCTTGTAATATACCTTACATCCCAGTACCGGGGAATCTTCCGGAACTCACGGATGAAGCCGTGAAGAGCAGTGTTTTTGCAGCCTTAGAAAATCCCGAAGCGTCGATATTCTCAGTCGAAACTATTTAAGCTCCACCCGATAATAGTAAAAAACCAGCTGTAGTAAGCCGGTTTTTTACTTGAAATGATACGGATAAGATTCAGGCTATTTCATGCCGATGGAAATTTTTGCAGCTTTCAGATAATTCACATTCTCATGATTACCAAGTTCAAGTGCTTCAATGGCCTTTTTCATACCGACATAATCTTCACTTTCACAACAGGCTGTTTCGATTTTTGATCCGTTAAACAAAACCTCACCATACTCACAGATTACACCATCAACCGAGAAACCATAACGTTTCTTTTCAACGCTAACAGCAGCCAGATCGGGATGATTTTCAACAACAGTCATAAACTCATCAATGGTATATGTTTCCTGATTCAGATCGGCTTCAACAAGCATATTTTCCAGGATGGTTGCCACTTCCTTCTTTCCTACAGGAAATTCGAATTTCCCCCGGGGCTGAAATATCTCGTAACCGTCTTCTGTATCTCCAACCTTCGTTTTAATATCTAGAAGACCATCTCTAACTTTAACATTCGCTTCATTTGTCTTTCTGGAAAGAAAGTATGTTTCACTGGAGGTTCTGATTTTAAATAGTGTCGCCTTAGCTTTCCACATTGCAACAGTAACTTCATCAATAAGACCCTGGCCAAAAGCCCGGAACTCCGCCCTGGGAACAATTTTTGCTGCGTCTTCTGCGTTTGTCGCCTGATTTTTAGAAAATACATCTGCCATTAGTTTCTCCTTTGTAATACCTCCCAAAGCTTTAACGCTGAGAAGTGTCAACTGTATTGATTCTCTTGTAAAACCTGCTTTTTGTACAATCAATTTTCTTTATTCCCTTTATTCGGAATACTAATAATTGATCCTGATATTTATTTCTCAGCTTACGAGGCTTAGACGGTCTGCAATATAAGCAATATGGCCATTAATCTGTGAAAAATAAGAAATCAGATCGAGGTGTACAGAAGATGTGGCAATAGATTCCTCCAGACCCTTATGCAGCCGCTTGATATGAAGTTCCTTGTATTTTTCTTCTTCCTCATCCCGGTAAGTACTCAGCAGAATTCTGGCAGTGTCAATATCATCATCCCTGAGTACCATCATCAATTTGTCAAATCTCCGGTTTACCTTACGGAGCAGATGTTCCAATTCCTTAAAACCTTCCTCGGAAAACTTCAGGTTCTGCCTAATTTTCTTTTCTGCCAGTTTCATGACGTTTTTATCAATTACATCACCAATAGATTCCAGTTCGTTTTGTACATACAGATAATTCACACATAGTTCAGATTGTTTCTCCGACAATTCCCGTTGTGAGAGTCTTGCCAGAAATGAGATGATAATTTTATGCAAAGTATCTATTTTTGAATCGAGATTACCAACCGAACTGATCACTTTAGGATCTTTACTTCTAAAAGCACTTTTCATCTCAAAAAGCATTATCTGTACAAACTCTGCAACCCGGAGAATCTCTTTTCTCGCCATCATCAATGATAATTCTACACTTCTATTGATAAGCTGATCGTTAATAAATTCAACTCCAAAAGGCTTAACGGTTTCCCCCTCGGGAAAAACCCTGTTAAACAGACGAACAATCAGATTAAGGTTCGGGAAAACAATTAGATGATTAATAATCGGCATAAAGGTAAAGCCCATTGCTATCTGCCGGGCGATACTATCAGTCCCCATTACATTCAAAGTGAACCATTTTATTCCCCAGATATAGAGGCGCTCACCCCTGAAGGGAATCATAAGAAGAATAAAAACCCAAACTGCGCCTATCAGTTGAAAAAGTACATGAATATAGGCCGATCTCTTAGCTTCCCAATTCAGCGTTAGGCTTCCAAGTACAGCCGTGATACATGTACCCACAGCTGCGCCCAGATTAATTGGAATCGCCTGCTCCAGAGATATTGTTCCTGCCATGGCCATTGCAATGGTAATACCGGCAGTTGCCCCGGAGGACTGTATAATCATTGTAAAAAGAAGTCCGAATAATAATCCGAGAATTGGAGTTTCAACATTTTTCATCAACTCGATAAAAGGCTCATATGATCTTAATGGTTTAAGCGCCATCGACATCATTTCCATTCCCATAAAAAGCAAACCGAAAGTAAACACCGTCATCCCGATGTGCCTGCCTTTTTCAGACTTCAAAGTGAGAACCAGGATAAACCCGAGGGCAACAATAAAAGTTGAAAATTTTGAAATTGATGGAAAGGCTACCAGCTGAGCAAGGAATGTCGATCCAAGTTCAGCTCCCAGAGTAACAGCAAGACTCTGCTGAAAGGTTAAAAGGCCTGCCCCTACAAGTGCAGCCTCCAGCACTGTTGTGGCTGAAGAAGATTGGTTAACCATGGTAATCCCTAATCCGGTAATGTAACCTCTGGTCCGCCCTCTGGTTAAAGCAATCATAATGGATTTCATTTTCCCACTGGCAATAGAGGTTAAATGCTTATTCATCTCCATCATTCCAAAGAGGAAAATAGCCAAACCTCCAAACAGGGTAAAGAGATTCCAGATACTCATTTTTCAGTCTCCGGGTTACTTGATAGAGCCGTTATTCTGCCACAGAGTTTTTCATTTTTTCTGTCAATATCCGTAAGTTTCTTCATAATCTGAAAAATCGCAGGATTCCCAGAATGAAGCACTTGGCTCTGATTCAGGCCCGCCATCAGAATGCGGTACTCATGAGACGCATCAAGGAGCGCCATATTACTGTTTTCAATAATTCTTGATTCTTGAGAATTTGTAGTGCAGATTTTCCTGATGGATGAACGGGCTGACTCAATAACGGCTTTTTCACACACAAGAGCTGAAGAATAGTTGAAGAAATCACCTTGAATTTGGAATAAATCCTGAAGCATCAGGAAATCTGAATGGATTATAATAAGCAATTGATATATGGAAAATATGGTACCCCTGTCATCATATGAAAGGGAAAGGCAGGAATCCGGCAGTAAAGGGTTCATCTCTGTCTTTTTAATTTCCAGTTGTGTTTTCAGGTTAATATCATGATTCCCAGCATCCGGTTTGAGAGCAAGAAGGTCATCGATATATCTCAATAAAATGTCAAAACTTTCAAATATTGCGGTTCTTTCCAGGTTCCTTTTATGGAATATTTTCTTCTCATTCAAACCAGCGTAGGGGATTTGTGTATTGAATCCTGAAACGCTATTCCAACGATTTCTCAAATCTTTAAAGAAACTGTGTATAGAAATGTGATGAGACTCTGCTTTGATATTTATACTATTACTTATACTATCGGCAGTGTTCTGATAATTACTCATATTGGCCTCCTCCACTTTCAAAGCAATTTTCATGCCAATAAAACACTTAGGATGAAGCAACTAAGGAGAGGAGATGATTAAAAGAGACTTGATAATATGAGAATTATTTTGCATTGATTGTAAAGATTATTTACAACCCGATATTATTCATTTTCTTGGCCAGAGTAACCCGACTGATACCCAGTGCTGAAGAAATACGGGTTTTATTCCCATCATACTTATTTGAAAGTTGTTCGATCATTTTTCTTTCAACAAGCTCTACTGCAGGGAAAAGGAGTCCCTCATCAGTCTCATTATCTTCCAGATAGTTTGAAATGAACCGATCCAGGCAATCAGCTGATCCATCAGGTTCCTCCTCTTCTAATCCATAATCCGGAATTGATGAAGAACGGATAACAGTTCCGGGGGTATTAATGCACATATTGGTAATGGTATTTTCAAGTTCACGAACATTTCCCGGCCAGTTATAGTCTATCAGTTTCTTAACCGCATGTTCCGATGCACCTTCTATTTTTTTATTCAACTTGGAATTCGCTTCTTTGACAAAATGATGCAGCAGCAGTGGAATATCTTCTTTCCTTTCTCTTAATGCCGGCACCCTGATACGTGCCACATTCACCCGGTAAAATAAGTCCTGACGAAATCGGCCTGAATCCACCTCTCTCTCCAGATTTACATTTGTTGCTGTAATGATACGTGCTTTAAGAGTTATACTCCGGATCCCACCAAGACGGTGAAACTCTTTCTCCTGTAAAACTCTTAAAAGCTTTACCTGAAAAGAAAGAGGCATTTCTCCTATTTCGTCAAGAAAAATAGTGCCCTCACCTGCCGTTTCAAACTTCCCAATCATCCTGGAATCTGCCCCGGTATAGGCCTGTTTCTCATGACCGAAAAGTTCATTATCCAGAAGGGACTCTGTTAAACCAGAACAATTAATAGCAACAAAAGGTTCCTCTTTCCTAATACTATTATAGTGAAGCGCTTTGGCAATCAATTCCTTACCGGTGCCGTTCTCACCGGAAATCAAAACTGTAACGTCCTGATTCAACAACAAGCCAATCTGTTTAAATACCTCCTGCATCGAAGCGGAAGTACCGATTATTCTATTCAGGTTGTAATGGCTGCTCTGTTCATCCGCAATGAAGTTGATGACATGGCTGAGTTTTCTGGATTTTTCCGCCCTTCTCAGCAGAAACTGGATTTTATCAATATCAAGTGGTTTCTCCAGATAATCAAAAGCACCTAATGCCATAGCTTTAATAATCAGTTCAAAATCACCTTGACCTGAAATTATGGCGACATACAGGTCTTCCTGAAGAGCCTTAATCTCCTTTAGCAGGTCGAGGCCGTTATGCCCTCCGAGATTGTAGTCTAGAAAGACAAAATCAACCCTGTTCTCTTCCAGATATTCCAGAGCTTTCTGCCGGGTGGTAACACCAGACACCTCATGCTCAGAGGATAGAAGAGACTTAAAGCTTTTAAGGATATTAACCTCATCATCAATCACAAGGATCATTGCCATACTAACCTATCTCCCCGACGGCAGAATTAACTGGAAGTCTGATATCAAAACAGATTTCCCCTTCCATTTGAAACACATCAATCTTTCCCTGATGCCTTTCAATTTCCAGCTTCGATATAGCCAGTCCCAACCCGGTACCTTCCTTTTTTGTAGTAAGAAAAGGCTCAAACAGGTCTTCAGCGGAGAGGATATCACCCGAATTCCAAGTGTTACAGATACGGATCGAAACCCATTCATCATCTGATCGAGTTGAAACAGAAAGTTGGCCGCCATCGGGCATAGCCTGAATGGCATTGACAAATAGATTCATAAAACAGATTCTTAATTTTTCACTATCAACATATAATTCAGGAAGATTCGAATCAAGATATATGGATAAATCAATACCATTCTGTTCAATCAGATAGCTCAACAGTTTTAATACACCTTCAATAATCGGGTGAATATCCTGATCGGTAAAATCCATTCGAGTTGTATGGGAAAACTCAAGCAGCTCTTTAACTTTGTCATTTATCCTGTCAATCTCTTCCAGGATAATCGTCATTTCTTCTTCGCCGGCTGATTCCTTCAAATGTCTGGCCCGGACAATCTGGGCCATCATCTTTATAGAACTGAGGGGGTTACGTATTTCATGGGCCAGCCCGGCAGCTACCTGCCCGGCGGTGGCAAACCTTGCTGACTTTATTAATTCATCCTGAAGTTTTTTAATCCTTTGATTATACAGATCGATACGATGAATCAGGAGATTGTAATTAGACGCAATTATACTGAATACATCATTTTTACCAATTGTAATTTCATCATTCGGATAGTCAAAGCTGAAATCCGAAAAACCAGAGATTATTTTCATGAACGAAGCATTTATACTACGAGCCAGAAAAAAATAGATTACTAGAGCAATCAGAACACCAAGAGTAACGATAATGGCAATCTGATGGTTAAAGTACTTAAACGCTTTATCGCTGCTTTCAACAGAGATTCCCAGGCAAACGGCACCCCAGTAATCACCTTTCAGAATAATCGGTTCGAGAATAATAGAATATCGGTCATTATTAAGAATCTGGTTCCGCCGGATGATAGTCTCCCCCGCTTTGAGCCTGGAAATTGTTTCCTCATTAAGATTCTCCAATCCCTGGTAAGTCGCAATAATCTTGGAATCTCCCCGGTATATACCGTTATCCATTAATGTGAGTGTTTTTAAATAGTCAACAAAATCCCTGGAAAACAAAGACCCCGCCATAAAAGACCCGATAACCTGCCCATTATACTCAATCGGCGCTACAGCCCGGATGGCAAATCCCGATTTTCCATGTTCAAAACTTACGCCTAACTTACCCTCCAAACCTTCCCGAATCAGAGGCTGATCAATCTTTACATCCCCTGAAATCGACGGGTTATGCCCCCGGAAAATCACCTTACCATCGATATCCTCTATTTCAATGATATCGAGTAGGTTCATCTTATAAAAATCAATAATCTCATTCTCAAATTGCTCACTTACACCATGTATCAGCCTGTCGGTAATAAAGCTTTTTTTTGAATAGACCGAAGCAACTGCCAGACATTTTTCTTTAATTGTTTCAAACTCGTTAAAATAAGCAGATACTCCATCCCTGAGGCGCAATTCCGTCTCGAATCGAACCGTTTTATATCTTGTATAGTAATTTGCCCAGAACGAGAAAACGCCCGGAATAAGAATAATCAGAAAGAACGCGAACAGAATCTTTCGATTCAACTTGTAATTAAGAAATCTGAACATCATAGCTCCGGTCTTCCAATGAAGAGAGCCCAAGTGTAACCGAATTCCCCGGATCTTAAAACAGAATGCGCAACATCTTGATAATCCTCGGAGAATAATCATACTTGAGTCATGAGTGAGCTAATTAAGAACAACAAAGATAAACAGAATCAGCTGAAAAGCATCATTATGGAAATCCATGCAGGTAAAAACCCCAAGGAAGTTAAAAAGAAATTCGACAAACTCATCCGAAATGTCAGCCCCGAAGAAATTGCCGAAATGGAGCAGGGGCTCATACAGGAAGGAGTACCGGTAGAACAGGTTCAAAGCCTCTGCGACGTCCATGTCTCGGTTTTTAAATCTGCATTAGAGGATGCTCACAGGGGGAAAGTTCTCCCGGGCCATCCTGTACACAGTTACCGTGAGGAGAATAAAGCGGCAAAAAAGTATGCCCGGATTTTAGTGCGGGAATCCCGGAACGCCGACCGTAGCGGAAGCAGTTTCTCATCAGCAATGGAGGATATGGAAGCCCTGGAAATCCATTTCAGACGGAAGGAGAATCAGCTTTTTCCCTACCTGGAAGCGGTAAACTTCACAGGACCTTCCAAGGTGATGTGGGGGAAGCACGATGAGATCCGTGAAGCATTCAAAGATGTCCGCAAAGCACATTCAGCAGGACATAACAGAGATTTGCGCCGAAAAGTCAAAGCCTTAACTGGAGCCATCAGGAGGATGATTTTCATGGAAGAGCGTATACTCTTCCCCACAGCATTGAGAAAGCTGCCCGAAAAATCCTGGGTGGAAATCAGGCGGGGCGAAGCGGAAATAGGCTATGCCTGGATAAGCCCGGGCAATCTCTGGGATGCCAATGTCGTCCAATCGGAAAGTCCAACTGCCATAAATGCAGCCCCGGTAAAAACCAGTCCGGACTCCCGGATTCCCCTTGAAACAGGAGAGCTTCTCCCCTCCCAATTGAACATGATGCTTAAAGCCCTGCCCTTCGATCTGACATTTGTGGACAGCGAAGATAAAGTTCGCTATTACTCCCAGGGGAAGGAACGTCTATTCCCCAGAAGTCCGGGTATCATCGGCCGGGATGTTGCCAACTGTCATCCTCCCAAAAGCGTTCATATTGTTGAAAAGATTGTGCAGAGTTTCAGGAATAAAGAAATGGATGTGGCTGAGTTCTGGTTCACTATGAACGACCGCTTTATTCACATCCGCTACTTCCCGGTTTACAGTGAACTTGGTCTGTACAAAGGCACCATCGAAGTGAGTCAGGATGTAACGGATATCCGGGCCCTCAAGGGCGTAAAAAAGCTTTTGGATTGGGAGTGAATTCTTTTCTAATTTAACCTCTGGGCGCACACCCGTTAATGCCTATTCCTGAAATGTTTCAGGCGGAGAAAAATGCAGGCAACCGTCTTACATACTCAGATCATCACCCTTGGACACCTTGTTGAAGATAAGCAGGGAAATTAGTGTCAGTACCGCCAGTATCGTTGAAAGAGCAGCGGCAATACCGTAATTACCCCGGATAATCTGGGTGTAGATTTCCACCGTCAGAGTCTTGGTTCGTCCGACATAGAGCAGAATTGCCGTAGAAAGCTCACTTATCATGGTTACCCAGCTTAAAATAGCACCGGAAATCAAACCCGCCGCCATCATGGGCATGGTGATTTTATAAAAGGCGTTGAGCTTGGAGCTGCCCAGACTCAGCGCCGCTTCTTCCACATTCATGGGAATCTGCTGCAGAACCGCAACACTGGATCTGATTGTAAAAGGCAGTCTGCGGAGAACTAGACCAATTACCATAATCGTCATTGTTCCACTGAGAAGAATCGGTGGTTTGTCAAATGCAATCAGAAGAGTAATACCAACAACAGAACCGGGAATGATAAAGGGCACCATGGATACGGTATCCGCGATACCTGTAAGGATGTTCCGTCGTCGAACGGTTATATAAGCAATAAGAGCGGCCAGAATCACGATAATAATCAGGGAGATACCGGGAATTATTATCGTATTTGAAATGGAACGGCCAACCTTTTCAAAGGCATCAGAGAAATTCCCTAAAGAATATCCGGGAACCATAACGGTCCCGTTAACTTTCCTGAATGCCGTATAGATGATGTAAACCTGAGGCATGATGGAAAGGCTGATCAGCGCATACGAATAGACATGGATTAAAACCTTGGTAAGCCCCCTGGCCTTTACCGGACGGATTTTATTCATGGAATTCATGGAGAACGTTTTACGGGTTGAAAGGTACTTCTGCACCAGGAAAATTATGGTTGTTATAATTATGGCAATAATGGAAATTGCTGCCGCAAAACCATCATCCCCCCCCAGTTCACTGATAAATTCGTTGAAGATGGTAACCGGAAAAGTCCGGAAACCTTCACCGATAAGCATTGGCGTACCAAAGTCAGCCAATGAACGCATAAAAACCAGGAGTCCACCTGCAAATAAGGTCGGCCCGATCAGGGGAACAATAATAATGAAAAATCTCTTCATTCCCGAACAACCCAGATTTTCACTGGCTTCCAGAAGGGAGTTGTCCACATTTTTCAGAGCACCGGAAACATAAAGAAAGATAAGAGGGTACAACTGTAGTGTAAGAACTACCAGAATCCCGGAGAATCCGTAAATACTGGGAAAATGAATACCAAAAGCATTTTTAAAAAAGGTAGTAATTACACCGCTTCTTCCCAGAAGAAGAATCCAGGAATAAGCACCGATAAAAGGTGCTGACATTGATGAGAGAATGATAAGAATTCGTAGAAAGGATTTCCCAAAAATCTCAAATCTGGTGAAAATATAAGCCAGAGGCATTCCCAGCAGTATTGTAAGAATGGTAACCCCGAAGGTCACTTTAAAACTGTTCAACAAGGTGTTGAAATAATACGGTTTACCGAAGAACTTAACGAAATATGCCAGCGTAAAAGTTCCTGTATCCTTATCCACAACAGCCTGAGATAACAGGTTGAACAGAGGGTAGATAAGGAAAATGGCATAAAGACCAAGTACAGAGAGAGTAACCAGACTCCAGATATCGTATTTCTTACGCATGGATTAGATTCCGGCTCCCGTCACGGGTAAAAATATTTATCTTCTCAGACTTGAGGGTCAGCTGAACTTCATCCCCTATTTTAAAAGGACTGTCCATTACCGACTCATGTATAATCTCGATAAGCTGTCCACTTGAGAGCTCTACCTGA
This sequence comes from Spirochaeta sp. UBA2779, assembly GCA_002352375.1. Lineage (GTDB taxonomy): Bacteria > Spirochaetota > Spirochaetia > DSM-2461 > DSM-2461 > UBA2779. Next base: position 23,949 of record DEIH01000002.1, read on the forward strand.
TAATGGGTATTAAGGCCAAGAAACACCACATCGGTAATACGGCAAATCAGACCCCCACTTTTCCCGGAAGCAGACATTGCTGACATCTGGAAATCTTCGGGACGGATTGAAAGTGTGACAGGCATATCAGAATCGACAGGAAGTCTCTCCATGGGAAAGGTAAACCGATCCATTGATACCAGCTTATCTGCGGCAGAATAATCCGCTTCAATCAGGTTGGTCCGGCCTATAAATGTGGCCACAAAGACATTGGAGGGCCGATGATAAATCTCCCTGGGAGTACCCACATGCTGAATTACACCGTCTTTCATCACGGCAATTCGGTCGGAGATGGCCATGGCCTCCTCCTGATCGTGGGTAACGTAAATAGTGGTAATGCCGACATCTTTCTGGAGGTCTCTGATTACCTGCCGCATTTCCATGCGGAGCTTGGCATCCAGATTGGATAAAGGTTCATCCATCAACAGGACGTCGGGTTTAATTACCAAAGCTCTGGCCAGAGCAACTCTCTGCTGCTGACCTCCCGAGAGACGCTCAGGCATTCGGTCCTTATATTCGAGAATCTGCATCAGTTCGAGAAACTCATCAGTGGCCATGCGAATCTCATCTTTGGGAAGCTTCCGGTTCTTCAGCCCGAATTCCACATTCTGCCGCACGGTGTAATGAGGGAAGATAGCATAATTCTGAAACACCATTCCGATGTTCCGTTTGCTCACCTCCATTTCGTTGATGAGCTTCTCGTTGAATCGGAACTCTCCGCCCTCTATGGTGTTAAACCCGGCAATCATCCTTAAAAGAGTTGTCTTGCCACAGCCTGATGGGCCGAGGAGGGTGAAGAATTCCTTATCACGGATTTCAATGGACAAATCCGGGATAATCGTGTTCTCTCCGTATTTCTTTAATGCGTTTTTAATTGAGATTCCTACACTCATATCCCGGTTCCGCTCCCTTAGCCCTGAATATCTACGTAGATATCTTTGAATTTATCACGTAATGCTTGTTTATTATCTGAGACGTATTTCATATCCTCTTCGATAATGTTGATTTCACTGATGGGGGTCATGTAATCAGGAGTAACAACCCCATCCATAACTGGACGGTTGGTAACGGTAGTGCCGTAGGCATTCTGAATCTCTGTAGAAGTGATGAAGTCAATAAACCTCTGAGCGTTCACCAGATTATTACAATCCTTGACTATGGCTGATCCAGCAGGAAGATAGACAACACCCTCTTCCATATAAACAACTTTAACATCCGCTCCATCACGTACGAGCTGGACACTGGGGTCTTCATAGGAAAGTCCCACTGTATATTCACCGTCTCGGACACCCTTCCAGACAGAACTGGAACTGTCAATTACCACAGTATTAGTGAAGAGAGCTTTCACAAAATCCCAGGCTTCTGCACTTTCATAATCACCCTTACCGATGGCGTTAAGCATATTGGTAAGATGAGCATAAGCACTGGAAGAAGCTGAAGGATTAGCTGAAACAATCTTACCCTTGAGAGCCGGGTTCAGAAGGTCTTTGTATCCTTTTACTTCAATATCACCGATCAGGCTCTTATTAATCAGAATAACACTGCCGTCAAGAACGTAGGAGGTGATGTAACCGGCCTTGTTCCGATAAATATCAATCACATTATCGTTGTTGGCGGATACATAAGACTGAAAAAGATCTTCGTTGTTCATGTAGGTGGCAAAAGCACCGCCGAAAGCAACATCCGCGTAGGGATTATTCTTCTCACTCTCAAGTCTTTTGAATACTTCGCCGGTTCCGGCGGAAATCACTTCCACCTTAACGCCGTATTTTGCTTCAAAGGCCGGGATGGTGGCATTGAGCAGGCCGTCACTGTTAGGCGAATAAACAACCAGTTTGTCTGTGGCAACCGGAGCTGCAGGTTCAGCTGAAGCTGTATCAGCGGCAGCCGGTTCTTCACTCTGCCCACCGGCAAAAGCAACCGTTGCTGTAACAAGAAGGACGAGTAACAGAATTAACAATTTCTTCATGGAAATCTCCTTTCGATTATATATCGACTTATGAATTATGATTCTCTCTCAGCCACAGTGCAAATGATTTCGTCAAAAATCTGTTAAAATATCTTAACGTTCATCTTCAAAGTCAGTCTGAAGCGGAGGGTTCGCCAAATTTCCCGGCCTTTTCAATAAACAAACCCATAAAAAGAACCAGAACCACCGTCAGACCGAGCCGGAGAGCCATAAACTTAAGACCGAGAAATCTCATTTCCACCAGCTCCTGAGGCAGCTTGATACAGGCCCAGGCTGAAAGAAAGATTACGATATTGGCCGTTCGGGCACCCTTCTTCAACAAAGAAGCCGCCAGGGGGAAGGCCACATACAAAGGCCCGGTGGGGATCATTCCCAGAAAAAATGCCAGGGCAAGACCGCTGATTCCAGAACTGTGCCCCAGATACTTTATCACCGTTTCATTTTTTACCCACACCGA
>DEIH01000002.1:26427-31666 GCA_002352375.1 Spirochaeta sp. UBA2779
AAAAGTCCCATCAGAACCATAACTCCGGGAAGAATCTGAATAATCTCAACAAAAAAACTCCAGGAAGCTTTGTATGTCGGTTCCCGGTTTTCCGGATAAAGAACAAGCAAGACCACAGCTGCTATCAAAACAAGAGCGAGAAACAGAATCCCTTTCAACGGCTTCTGCTTCTTCATTCCAGGTTTCATCATCTGTCCCTGCTGCCCGCTCTGCCCGGGTTTCATTTCCTTGTTTTCCATCATCAGAGTATCACTCCCATAATCAGGGCTATCACCACAGCAACTACCAGACTGAGGCCGTTCCGTAAATATGTGAACTTCCGGCCCATGATTTTAGTCTCAATAGGCAGGGTAACAAACCCAATCATGGTAAGAGTCGTAATAAATGCCGCGGCAACTGCAATGGAAGCTCCGGAGTTAACAATGGATGCTGTGAGGGGAAAAGCAATCAGCGAAGGAATCATAAGAATCGAACCGGCGATAGACGCCAGTGCAATACCGTAGATACCGGACTGTTCTCCCAGCAGTCTTGAAATGGTTTCCGGCTTAAAGAAACCCATCATCAACCCCACCAGTATCAGAAGAATGAGAATGGCAGGTGCCATCTTGACAGTGCTTTTCAAAGCGATTTTCAAGGATTTCATCGACTTCTCTTTATTCCTGGAAAAAGAGATTATCAACCCCAGCACTGCAGCTGCATTAATAAATATAACGGTAATGTTCATATACGGGAGTTCCTCCGAAAGTAGTAATCGTGTGATTCCTGACTATCCTATAAGAGTTGAGCTGAGTTGTCATTATCCGGTGAATAATATCAATTCAATTATATTATTCATACTCATCAGGGTAGGGGGAATCATCGTTATGGACATGGGCATCAAGATATTAACCGACATTCTTAAACAACTGCTCCCCGGCCTGGCCGAATAGCAGATAATACAAGGTTATCATCGAATTATTGACACCTTTACGCTTTCGTTTTATTGTGTATACCGAAACCACAAGAAAGCGCTGTTTAAGGGAGTCCCCATGCCCCTCATCGACCGACAAAACAAGATTCTCAAGACTGTGGAACTGCTCAGAACAGTCTCTGTACAGGAGCTCAAAGAACGCCTTGAGGTATCAGAAGTTACCATCCGAAAAGATCTGAACTTCCTGGAAGACCAGGGCCTGATACTCCGCACCCACGGCGGTGCAAGACTGGCTCAGGACAGCAACAGGATGCGTACCCTCAATATCAGAAAAAGAGAAAATCCTGAACTCAAACGCATCATTGCCCACCAGGCAGCTACACTCATCAACGAAGGAGATACCGTTTATATCGATTCCGGTTCAACCTGTCAGGCCCTGGCCGAAAAACTACGGGATAGTAAACGCTCAGTCCGGGTTATTTCCAACGCCCTGCCCATACTGAATATCCTGGCGGACTGCGAAAGCATCAGCCTCTACAGCATAGGCGGCTCTTTCCGCCGGGAGGCCGGCTCCTTCGTCGGCCCCCTCTCCCTGTCCAACCTCACCGATTACCAGATTGAAACCGGCTTCGTCGGTACCACCGGATACGACGTCGAGGGGGTGTTCTCAAGCCAGAACGTAATCGAAAGTCAACTTAAAAAACAAGTTCTTGAATCATCCAAACGCCGGGTAATCCTGGCCGATTCCACTAAAGCCGACATCCGGGCATTCAGTATCTTTGCCCGGCCCGGTGAGGTGGACATACTGATAACAGATTCCGGCTGTGGTTACTGCACCCGGCTCAGAAAGCTTGGTATTGAAGTACTCATCGCCGAGAAAGAGGAAAAGAAATGAAAGGAAACGCTATTGTCGCCCAGTCCGGGGGACCCACCGCCGTTATTAATGCCTCGGCCGCAGGGGTAATCCATGCCGCCTTGGAAGCCCCGGAAATCGGAAAGGTTTTTGCCGCCCATAACGGGATACTCGGTGTACTCAACGATGAAATCTATAACCTGGGCAAAGAATCTCCGGAAACTCTGGAAGAACTCCGATGGTCCCCCTCATCGGCCCTGGGCTCCTGCCGGCACAAGGTGAAAAGCGATGAAGATCGGCAGAAAATTATCAACATCTTCAAAAAACACGACATCCGGTACTTCTTCTACATCGGGGGCAACGACTCCATGGACACCGCCGATAAAGTCTCCAAACTCGCCAAGCGCACCGGGTATGAAATGTGGGCTGTGGGTGTCCCTAAAACCATCGATAACGACCTGGCGGAAACCGACCACTGTCCGGGCTACGGCAGCGTTATCAAATATCTGGCAACAATGACCATGGAAGCCGGCCGGGACACCGAGGCCATGTACACCGCCGACACCGTGAACATCATTGAAGCCATGGGGCGCAACGCCGGATGGATTGCCGCCGGAACCGCACTGGCCCGGCGTAAAGAAGAAGATGCTCCACATATCATTCTGCTCCCGGAAGTTCCCTTCAACCGTGCAGCCTTCGCGGCAAAAGTACAGCATTATCTGGAGACCATTCACCGCTGTGTAATCGTCGTTTCCGAAGGTACCAAGTATCCAAACGGATCTTTTCTCAATGAAACCAAAGGAGACTTTGCCAAAGACGCCTTCGGCCATGTCCAGTTGGGAGGGGCGGCCCAGGCCCTGCAGACCATCGTTCAGGAAGACTGCAGGGTAAAAGCCCGGATTGCCATGCCCAGTACAATTCAGCGAACCGGCGCCCATTTTGCCAGCCTCACCGACAACGAAGAAGCCTACGGCGCCGGACGCCGAGCCGTCCAGGCCGCCCTGGAAGGAGTCACCGATAAGATGATAACCCTTGTAAGGGAATCCGACACTCCATATAAGTGCAGCTACGGCCTGACAGACCTATCTAAAGTTGCCAACGGTGAAAAGTTCTTCCCGAAAGATTGGATTACCGACGACGGATTTTTTGTAACTGAAGAGTTCACCCTCTATGCCCTCCCGCTCATACAGGGAGAATCAAAGCCCCCGATGCAGAAAGGCCTCCCCCGTTACGTTCGGACATCAAAACACTTCATATAATTTAGGAGAAATAACATGGTACCCTTCAAAATCGATCTGAAAAACAAAGTTGCCGCAGTTACCGGCGGAGGAGGTGTCCTCTGCGGAGCCTTTGCCGAAGCCCTGGCCGAATGCGGTGCAAAAGTCGCCGTTCTCGATCTTCGAAAAGAAGCCGCCGATGCCGTCGCCGGACGAATCAAAACCGCTGGGGGAACCGCCATGGGCGTAGCTGCCAACGTTCTTGAAAAAGAAAGTCTCGAAGCCGCCCGCTTGGAAATCGAATCCGCCTGGGGACCGGTAAACATCCTCATCAACGGCGCCGGGGGAAACCATCCCAAGGGCACCACCAGTAAAGAGTTCCTCCTCCCCGAACAGCTCAAAAGCGAAGTGGAAGGCCTTACCACCTTTTTCGACCTCGATCCCGAAGGCATTCAATTTGTCTTCAATCTCAACTTTCTGGGCACCCTCCTCCCCACCCAGGTGTTCAGCCGGGGAATGGCCGAAGCCGGCAGCGGCACCATTCTGAATGTATCCAGCATGAATGCCTTCACCCCCTTAACCAAGATTCCCGCTTATTCGGGAGCCAAAGCCGCAGTGAGCAATTTTACCAGATGGCTGGCGGTGCATTTCTCCAAAGTCGGTGTCCGGGTAAACGCCATCGCCCCGGGATTTTTCCTTACCGATCAGAACCGCAGCCTGATGACCCTTGATGACGGTTCCTGGACCCCCAGAGCTCTCACCATTCTCAACCACATCCCCCAGGACCGACTGGGCACTCCCGAAGATCTTCTGGGCACCCTTCTCTGGCTGATTGACGAGAAAGCCGCCGCCTATGTTACCGGAACCGTGATTCCTGTTGACGGAGGATTCTCCGCATTTTCGGGGATTTAGATTTAGAGATTTTTATTGGATGACCCCTGGAGCGGGGAGTTTTACTCATCTCGCTTCGGGGGATACGGTGTATTTCATGCTACGGCATGATGAATTGCCAAAAACAACTTACGCCTTTCGACTTTCGTTATTTTCGCAATTCATGCCGTATTTATGAAATACACCTGGTTTTGGAGTAAAAAATATGAATATTTTTTTAGGCAATGATTTTCTTCTCAGTACAGAAACTGCCCGGAGGCTGTACCATGAGGTGGCGGCGAAACAGCCGATTATCGATTATCACAACCATCTGCCCCCAGCAGACATCGCCGGTAATCGGCAGTTTGCCAATCTGCATGAAGCCTGGCTGGAAGGCGACCACTACAAATGGCGGGCCCTGCGCAGCGCCGGAGTTGAGGAGAGACTGATAACAGGGGATGCAGCCCCCAAAGAGAAGTTCGATGCCTGGGCAGCGGTGGTTCCCCAAGCTCTGGGCAACCCCCTCTACCACTGGACCCACCTGGAACTCCGGCGCTACTTCGGTATCACAGAACTGCTCTCCCCCTCAACGGCGGATGCCATCTGGGATAAGGCCAACGCCCTTCTGGCCAAACCCGAATACTCAGCCCGGGGACTTCTGAAGAAGATGAACGTGGAGGTGGTCTGTACCACCGATAACCCCGCTGACGATCTGACAGAGCATCAGGCTCACCGCGCCCAGGGGTCACCTGATGTAAAAATGTTCCCGGCATTCCGTCCCGACAAAGCCCACAACTTCAGCAACCTTGATGAGTGGAAAGCCTACATCAAACGTCTGGGAAAATCAGCGGGCACCGGCATCAGCTGCTGGGAAGACCTGGTAGAAGTGCTGATGTTCCGTCATGCATACTTCAACGAAAACGGCTGTCGTGTGTCAGACCACGGGGTGGAATTCGTCCCGGGAATCGACTGGGCCCCGGAGAGTGCCGATGCCGTAATGAAAAAAGCCCTCAGAGGAGAGATGCCCGATGAGGCCGAAATCCTGCTGTTCAGAAGCGCCGTGATGGAAAGCTGCGGCCGGATGGACGCCGCCGCCGGATGGGTAATGCAGATTCACATGGGAGCCCTGCGCAGCGTGAACTCCCGGCGATTTGCCGAACTCGGACCGGACACCGGATTCGATGTAATAGGAGACTTCCCCCAGGCATCAGGCCTGACCCGTCATCTGAACCGCCTCGATGAAGACAACATGCTGCCCAAAACCATACTCTACGTCCTGAACCCCCGGGACAACGAACTTATCGGCACTATAATCGGCGCCTTCCAGGGAGAGGTTCCCGGGAAAGTGCAGTTTGGATCCGGCTGGTGGTTCAACGATCAGAAGGACGG
>DEIH01000164.1 GCA_002352375.1 Spirochaeta sp. UBA2779
AACAATAGGAATAAACTGCAGGTATTCAGAGCCGATACTTTTCAAAAAATCATAAACACGTTCGGGATGATTTGCATTATCTGACTGAACAACAGTAAGAGTGTTGAACTGCACTCCAGCAGCCTTCAGGTTTTCCACACCCCTCATTACATCTTTGAAAGTACCCTGCTCCTCTCTATCCCGCCGGTAGCGGTTATGAAGCTCCTCATCACCGTCGATGCTCACTCCCAGGAGAAAGTTATTCCCGGCAAACCACTCAGCCCGACTCCGGCTTACCAGGGTACCGTTGGTCTGGAAAGCATTGAGCACCTTCATTCCCGGCCGGGCGTATTTCTGTTCAAGCTCCACCGCCTTCTCAAAAAAGCTCTGAGGCAGCAGCATCGGTTCTCCCCCCTGCCAGGCGAAGGTAATCTCCGGAGTCCCGGTCGGCTGGGCGTTAATATACTGACGAATGAAGGTTTCCAGCACCTCCTCCCGCATTGTGTATTCCGACCGTTTTTTATGACCGAACATCTTTTCCTTGCTCAGATAAAAGCAATACTCGCAGCGGAGATTACATAAGGGTCCGATGGGTTTGGCCATCAGGTGAAATGGATGTTGCGCACTCATATGCATACTACTTTATCAGAAAGAATCAAGCTTGGGGCATAGGAGGTCACTTCGAATACGAAAACCATGACAATATCAAGTTAATATTACGTTTTTCGTATTTTATATATTGACCTCTAACGCCTTTAGTATGATAATTTGTATTATCTACGAATACCGGAGGATTGGCATGAATATCAGTGTTATCAAAGAAATTAAAACCCACGAATACCGGGTGGGGTTAACCCCGGCAGATGTAAAGGCCTACACCGTTCATGGCCACAAGGTGTTCATCGAGAAAGACGCCGGCCGGGAAGCGGGATTCCCCGATGAGAAATACGCAGCGGCCGGAGGAACTGTTGTTGCAGACAAGCAAAAACTTTTCGACGATGCGGACATGATAATCAAAGTAAAAGAACCGCAGGCTGTTGAATATCCCATGTTCCACGAAGGTCAGATTCTTTACACCTACCTCCACCTGGCCGCCGAAAAAGAGCTCACCGAAGCCCTGCTCAAAGGTAAGGTGAAGTCGGTGGCCTACGAAACCATTGAAGACCACGATTCACTCCCCTGTCTGGTGCCAATGAGCGAAATCGCCGGACGCCTCTCGGTACAGGAAGGGGCTAAATACCTGGAGAAACAGTTCGGCGGCAGAGGCATTCTTTTAGCTGGAGTCCCTGGGGTACGCCGGGGCAGAATAGCCATAATCGGCGGCGGTGTTGTGGGAACAAATGCTGCTAAAATTGCCGTGGGAATCGGTGCGGATGTTACCATTCTGGATGTAAATGCCCGGCGCCTGGCTTACCTGGACGACATTTTCGGTTCGGGAATCACCACTCTCTACAGCACAGAGGCCAACATTGAATCCGCTCTGAAGGAATCCGATCTCGTAATCGGTGCGGTACTCATCCCCGGTGCCCGAGCCCCCCAACTGGTGAAGAGGGAACATCTTAAAACCATGAAGGAAGGGGCGGTTATCGTTGATGTAGCAGTAGACCAGGGAGGATGTGTTGAAACCATCAAAGCCACCACCCACGACAACCCGGTGTACAACCTTGACGGTGTGGTGCATTACGGTGTGGCCAACATGCCGGGAGCGGTGGCTCTGACAAGCACTCTGGCCTTAACCGGAACCACCCTGCGCTACGGTCTCTACCTGGCGGACAACGGCCTGGAAACAGCAGCCCGGAACAGTTATCCCATCGCTACCGGAGTAAATACTTATGAAGGGAAAATCACCTGCAAGGGTGTTTCCGAGGCCTTTAATTCAGACTACACTCCGGTTAGAGACCTGTTGTAATGATGCCAACCGAGCGCCTGCCCAAAGAAACCCTCGATGATACCGACCTGCAGATTGTACGGCGGCTTCGAAGAGAAAATGCCACCAACATCGAGTTGGCAAGGGAGCTGGGCGTCTCGGAAGGAACCATCAGACAACGCCTCAAACGCCTGAAAGATACAGGAATTCTCAAAGTGGCTGCAGGCATCAACCCCGATGCCCTTGAGAATCAGCAGGCCGCTCTTGTTGCGGTGAACGTCTCACGGGCTTCCCTGCTGGAGCAGAAAGCTCGGGAAATCGCAGATCTCCCCCACGTTCTGGCAGTATCCATCGTCTCGGGACGCTACGATCTGATGGCCGAAGTTCTGGTGGATTCCAACCACGGTCTTGTAGATTTTCTTACCCGGGAGCTTGCCGGTATTGAAGATGTCAGTGCCACCGAGAGTTTTCTATTGCTAAAAAGCTATGGGAAATTTGTTTAATAAATGCGCCGGCCCGATATTTGGAATACTCCGGAATCCTCGCAGTTGATTAATAGTTTTATGGGAGAAATCCGGGGATACCTTAATTTTGTATCAATGCTGTCCAATATCAGACCGGCCTAAAAGGCGAATTACTAGGACACTTTAAAAGCCGGCTACTCACTCCCAGTTTATCATTGAATCTGCCTTGTTCATACTTACCAACACCAGAGAAAGGAACAATAAAGATCCAACCGGTCTGAAAGGAACTATATCCAGGGATTTCTTTCATGTCCTCAGTATGTATTACTTCCTTTGGGAAACTCTTAACTCGTTATTATTTGTCGACAATTATATATATTTTTGTTGACATATTATATTTCTGACAGTAATATCTCTATGTGCCCGCTTTACGTAATCTAAGTAAAACAGAACAAGCCTACCTCTGGCTCTCAGAAGAAATCCGTTCTTCACACTATCCTCCAGGAAAATATGTTAATGAAAACCGTATATCCAGAGAATTGGAAATGAACCGGGGATCTGTTCGAGAAGCTATGAACCAGTTAATAGCAGAAGGTATTCTGGAAAAAAGGGATAACCGAAGAATATATGTAATAGAGCTGGAAGAAAACCAGAGAAAACCACTTATGGAGTTCCGGGCTGTAACAGAATCCGGAGCTGCTTACTTTGCCGCATTGAATCGGTCTGATGAGGATATTGAAAATATGAGGAAATTTATTGAGGAGCACCGTTTTCTAGTAGAAAGAGAGTACTGGAAGGGTGTTGAAAAAGCAGATGAACGGTTTCATCACCATATTGTTCTTGCTTCCCATAATTCAATGCTGATACAGGCTTATGATCGCTCCAAGGTTAAACTAAGGATTGCTCTCACAGAGGATATTACCAGATATGAATTAGATTACACTCTTCCTGATCATAATGCCATTCTTTTATCGATTGAAAACCGGAAATCAGAAGAAGCTAAACAGCTCATGTGGAGTCACCTGATGAAGAAGGAGAGTCTGAAATGACACCTAAAGAAAGAGTAAGAGCCGTATATAAGGGGGAAACACCCGATCAGGTTCCCCTTATATTGGATTTGTCCCATTGGTATAAAAAAAACTACAATGAACCCTTTGATTTAAGCGGAATACAGAAAGTCAATTATGATTTAGTAGATCTGCATAAGAAACTGGGTGCCGTTTCCTATATTGAAATGGGCCGTTTCTTTGACCTTTACCCTGATAATCCCGAACTTGAGTTCAAATCCTGGACCAAGAATGGTGTTTTTCATACAAGAATTGTAACTCCGGCAGGGACACTTGAAGAAGAAAGAGTTTTCGAAACAAGCAGTTATTCTTATAACATAAAAAAACACCTATTAAACGGTGTAGAGGATTTTCCTGTTGTGGAATATCTCATGGACCATCTTAAATGCCGGGCTAACTGGGATTATTACCGGGATTGGACTGAAGCTCTGGGAGATTTAGCTTATATCTATGTAAATCTTCCTTATTCAGGCTCCGGTTATCTGATTTCCAGGAATCTGGGCGTAGAGAAAACAGTTTTTGCCGCATTGGATTATCCAGAAGAGTTCAAGTGTCTGATCGACTCCGTGAATACATGTAATCTGAGGATTCTGGATACCATAATCGATGGTCCCTTTGATACTTTAATTATCAGTGATAATTACGATAGTAATATTCAGCCCGAAAAATTCTTTAACCTCTATGTACGGGAATATTATATGGAAGTTGCAGAACGCCTTCATAAAAAGGGTAAATATCTGGCGATACATGTGGATGGTGAAAGCAGGGGTGTTCTCAAGTGGCTTGCGGAGTGCGGAGTGGATTGTGCTGACGCGGTAACACCTGCCCCGATGTTTGCGCTAACACCAGCTGAAATGCGTGAACAGGCTGGTCCGGAACTTATTCTCTCCGGGGGGATTCCCGCAAGTGAAATAGGTTTTTCCGGATCGGATCAGGCTTTTATTGATTCAGTAAAAAGGTGGCTTGAAACCAAGCATACTTCCTCAAGGCTCCTTATGGCTGCCGGTGATCAGATTCCTACTGACGCGCCATGGGAACGCATTGCAATGCTCCCAGAGCTGATAGATAAATACGGGAAATATTGAGGAACTGGCACTTTATCCGCTTATCATGGTCAATACCAATAAGTTGCTCTAGGAAAGTATCATCAGAAGAGCCGGTATTCGGAGTAACTGAGAGGATATTTACCATTTTCAGGTAATTTTATCAAAAAATATTAACTAGCGAATAACTTTCTCAAGATTGATGAGAACTATATTAGATATTATATCCCAGTGCCCTGGAGACAACCAAAGCGATATCGCCTGCCACTGCATTAAAATCAGCAGTTCTTCCGGTGATTTTCTCCAGAGATGTAACCCCTCTGCCTCCCTCGGCGATACCACAGGGAACGATCCATTTGAAATGGGATAGATCGGTGTTCACATTAAAAGCAAATCCATGGAGGGTTACTCTTTTCCTTATAGCGATGCCGATGGCGGTAATCTTCTCCATACCCACCCAGACTCCTGTATGTTCGTTATCATGCCTGGCCTGTATGCCGTAAGATTCACTCAAGTAAGTTATAAAAGCCCCTTCCAGCTTTTCGACAAAACGTCGTACCTGGTATCCGTGGTTTTCAATATTCACAAAGAGATAACCCACCAACTGCCCGGGACCATGGTAGGTTACCTCCCCCCCTCTCTCAGTTTCCACAATTTCTGCGCCTACAATGTTCGGATCTATGAGAATATTGGCTGACTGATCATTACGAATCCCAGTGGTGAGAACCGGCGGGTGTTCCAGGAGCCAGAGTGTATCGGGTATATCCCCGGCCACCCGCTGTGCATGGAAAATCTTCTGCCGGTCGTAGGCTTCCCTGTAGGGAACAGGTTCTGTGGAGCGAATAATGTCGAGGGTCAAGAGGATGTCTCCGCTGTATTTTTCCGGTTGGCCGTAAACCACTCTGAGGCAAAATCCACCAGAGCAGGCTGAGACATCAGACGGGATTCAGCCAGGCCGATACGCCCCTGATTAAATTCCGATTCCTCTGGATAACCGCCACTGGTATGACATTCACCGGCAAAGTCTTCAAAGGCTCTGCCGCAGGCTGGAAAATCGCCGGTATCAAGATCCAGCTCTTTAAACCACTTCCACTCCCGGCAGCCGTTTTCAGAGACAGGACATCCCTGACGAATCC
>DEIH01000162.1:0-5582 GCA_002352375.1 Spirochaeta sp. UBA2779
GTACTTCAGGGTTTACAGTGGTGATACCGTCGGGTTCGTCAATTCAAAAGGGGAAAGTGTTATCCCCTCTGTTTATCAGGACGCTGAAGACTTTTCTGAAGGTTTGGCCCTGGTTGTGGTGGATGGTAAAGGCGGCTGGATTAACCGCCGGGGGCAGCTGGTTATCCCTGCGGATTTTCCCATTGCAGCTAAATTTCATCAGGGGCGTGCTATGGCTGTCGCCGAAGAGGATGGCCCCGCAGGTTATCTGGATTTCCGGGGAAACTGGGCTATTGAGCCTCAGTGGCTTAAAGCCGGGGACTTTTCCCAGAGGCTGGCTGCGGTGGAGGATGTTGAGGGAGCGGCTTACATCAACCGGAAAGGCCGGGAAACCTTTCGCCATGAGTATGATTTTGCCGGACCCTTTTCTCAAGGCCGGGCTCTGGTGGTTAAAGATGGAAAATACGGGTTTATCAACAGGAAGGGAGGGGCGGCAGTGGCAGTGGATTACCGCTTTGCTCAGCCTTTTGCCGATGGGAGAGCCCTGGTTGTGATAGACGACAAAGGCGGTTTTATCAATCGTCGGGGGAAGCTGGTGATTCCGGCGGAGTATGATTATGCCGCCTCCTTTAAAGACGGACGGGCCCTGTTTGTCCGGGAGGGACAGGCCGGATACCTTGATACTCATGGAAAAGAGGTGATACCTCCTCAATATCGATGGGCCGGAGATTTCTCGGAAGGTATGGCACCGGTTGAACTGGAGGGTCTGGTGGGTTTTATCGACCGGAAAGGCCGGCCCGTAATTGAAGCCCGTTTTACCTATGCCGAGGCCTTTCATAACGGCCGGGCTCTTGTAATGGAGGGAGAAGAGATTTCCTATATCGACCGTAAAGGGCGAGTTGTCTGGGGAGCCGAGCTGTAAAGCCGAACCTGATTCAGTTTGTTTTTCTTCCCTCAGATTCAGCCGACCCTCATTAAATTGCACTCAGTCTCTTCTGTTCTCAGTGCTTTTCACGTCCCACTGCACAACATATAATGTCTGCATGACCGCAATACCTGCAATTGACCTCATTGACGGACACTGTGTCCGTTTAACCGAAGGGGATTTTGATACAGTTCAAATTTATGGAGAAGATCCGGCGGAAACAGCCCGGAGCTTTGCCAAAGCCGGTGCCGAACGTCTTCACGTAGTCGATCTGGATGCTGCCCGGGGAACCGGGGAAAACCGGGAAGCCATCAAGGCTGTACGTGATTCTTTTCCCGGGGTTCTGGATGTCGGCGGTGGAATACGCAGCATTGAAGAGGCCCGGATTCTCAAGTCCCTGGGAGTTGATTTCCTGATTGTCGGTACCGCTCTGGTGAAACAGCCGGATGATGTGGCTGCCTGGGCTGATGAGCTGGGCCCTGTTTTTGTTGCTGGAATTGATGCCCGGGATGGAGAGGTGAAGGTTTCAGGCTGGGAAGACGGTTCCAAATTTCGAGCGGTGGATCTGGCGGCTCAAGCCCGAAATCTGGGAATGGTAGAGATTATTTACACCGATATTTCCCGGGATGGAACCCTCTCCGGCCCTAATATTCCGGAAACAGCGGCGGTTGCCGCATTCTCAGGTCTGCCGGTAATTATTTCCGGCGGCGTGGGTTCTATGGCCGATCTGGAAAAAATCGCTGAAGAACACCCGCTGGGAATTTCAGGTGTAATCTTTGGAAAGGCTCTCTACGAAGGCCGGGTGAATCTCAAAGAGGCAATTCGAATACTGGGAGCTTCCAGATGAGCAGTAAAAAGAAAGATCCATCATGGCCCGTGATGGTTCAAATAAGCGGGGAAGGGGTAACAGCAGCTCTGATGAACCGTAAGGCCTTCAGAAAAAGTATTGAAACCGGAATGCCCTGGATTGTTCACCCGGAAACAGAACGGATACTGCCATGGCCCGGAGAACCTCAAAGTCTGTCCCTGAGCGAGTTCTCCGGTTGCTTTCTCTTAACTCTCCCTGCCGGTTCTATCCCGGAGCCTTATGGAACAGCCCCCCCGCCGGAGGTAAATCCTGATGACCGAACGGACATGGAAGAATCCCCTCCTTCTGAAAACGGCGGGACGGAAAAGAATCCTGTTATTGAGGAACTCTCGATTCTTATTGCCCAAAGGCATAAAACCATGCCCGAAGGTTCATACACTACACATCTTTTTGAGCAGGGTATTGATAAAATTTTGAAAAAAACCGGGGAGGAAGCGGTGGAGCTTCTACTTGCCCGAAATGATAAGGATGTGATTTACGAATCCGCCGACCTCATTTATCACCTGCTGGTATTGCTGGAGGCTTCTGGACTCAGCTGGTCTGAGGTTACCCGGGAGCTCTCCCGGCGGCACAGCTGACTGTTTTTTCGCTGTCAGCCGGCAACTGTAATCGAAGAAATCAGAGTTTCGGCATCACCTTCCATTTCGAAGGTCATTTCTTCCATTTTCCCTGTTTCCGGAGATTTCCAGCGCAGATCTACTATGGGCGGTTGGCGGAAAAGTTTTTGCAGACCGCCTTTTTTCGGTTTAATACGGAAATAATCAATTGTATCGGCTGGAATCTCAAGGGTTTCATCTTTGGTTCGGCCGCTGCCCTTTCTTCCACCGGAAAACATGGTTGAAAGCCAGTTCTCCGAGTGAAAGGTTTGAAAATACAGAGCCCTGGCCGTTGTATAAAACATCCCCCAGAGCGGTACCTGGGAACTCTCCCTGATTACCCGGCCCAGAGCTTTAGCCAGAACCGGTGTTCCAAGGTCTTTTTCCCGCTCTTTCCAGAACTCTTCAGCATCAACGCTGTCATTTCGTCCAAATAACATAAAAGCTATTCTAACCCCCGAGAGGTTTTTATTCCATTACCGGAATTATGATTTCTGTTTGTTGGAAATAACATCGATATACACAGCCACGATGAGAACAAGTCCTTTAACAACGTACTGCCAGAAGATCTCCATGTTCATAACACTCATGCCGTTTACGATGCTGGCCATTATCAGAGAGCCGATCATAGCTCCGATTATGGTACCTTTACCGCCCATGAGGCTTGTTCCGCCGATTACGCATGAGGCGATGGTATCAAGCTCGTAGTTCTGCCCCGCATTTACCGTACCGGCTGCCACATACCCGGTGAGTATGATTCCTGCAACACCTGAAAGGACTCCCATAAGAACGTGAACCAGAAAGATGGTTTTTTTGATATTGATACCCGAAAGCCTGGTGGCCTCCAGATTACCTCCAACCGCATAGGCATATCGGCCGAAACGGGTATTAGTGGAAATATAGGAGATTAACAGGGCGATTCCCGCCAGTATCAGTACAGGAATCTGTATCCCTCTGTAATCGTTCATAATCATGATGTAGATTACCACAATACCGGAAATAACCGATGCTTTAAGAAGATCTTTCCACATCATGGGAATTTCAAAACCGTAACTTTTCTTCTGATTGCGGCCCAGTATTGTTGTAAAGAAGATAACTCCGACTACAGCAATGGCGATTATCCAGCCTAAAGGTTTTGAAACATAACCCTGGGCGATGGATACCAGACTGCTGTCAACCGGGGAGATGGTTTTTCCCTGTGTAACGCCGAGAACGCCCCCGCGGAAGAGCTGCATGCCTCCCAGGGTAACAATGAAGGCCGGAATCTTTAAATAGGCAATCAGTGAGCCCTGCCACACCCCGATAACAACGGCCAGAAGCAAGACAACAATAATGGTGAAAATCGTTGACATGATACCCTGGCCGGTTGCCGTCATTGCCGGGAAAATTCTGGGCATAAGGTCGTAGAAAACCTTAACCTGAAGAAATGCCGTAACAGCACTTAAAAAACCCACAACTGAACCGACGGAGAGGTCAATATTACCCAGAACAATTACCAGTACCATGCCGGTTGCCAGGAATGAAATAATAGAAGCCTGACGGAACAGGTTGGAGATATTCCGGGGTTTGAGGAAAATCCCGTTGGTTAGAATCGAAAATAATATCCAGATAAGCCCCAGGGCAATCAGGACGGTATAATCCTTGAGGCCGTGTTTTACTTTCTTCAGCAGGGCCGAATTCTGTTCGGTTGTCATGATGTCTCCTTTTCATCCTGGGCCGCCGCCGTAGCAAGGGCCATTATCTTTTCTTGTGTTGCTTCTTTTATATCGAGAATACCTGTCGAATGGCCCTCACACATCACCATGATGCGGTCGCTCATTCCCAGGACTTCTTCCAGTTCAGATGAGATCATGATAATGGAGACACCCCGTTCAACCAGGTCGTTCATCAACTTGTAAATCTCATACTTTGCTCCTACATCGATGCCCCGGGTGGGGTCGTCCAGGATAAGAACGTCGGGGTTGGTCATCAGCCATTTGGAGATAACCACTTTCTGCTGGTTTCCTCCTGAGAGTTTTTCAGCGGGAACCAGAAGGTTGGGTGTTTTAATGCGCAGACTTTTGGCAAACTTGCGGCTCTCATCCAACTCCTTGTTTTTATCAATGTGCATAAATCCTGAGAAACGGTCCATGCTGGGCAGGGATATGTTTTTGAGTATGGACTGTTCCAGTATAAGTCCCAGGGTTTTTCTATCCTCGGGAACCAGGCCGATGTTGTGATTCATGGCATCCCTGGCGGAGTTGATGTTTATCTCTTTACCGTTGAGGGTAATTGTGCCGGCTACCTGTTTTCCCATTTCTCCAAAAAGAGAAGTAACAAGTTCGGTTCGCCCGGAACCCATCAGTCCGGCAATACCGAGAATTTCTCCTTTTTTAAGATCGAAAGAAACGTCCTGGAGAAGGGTTTTATCCATGAATTCGGTGCTCATCACTTTGTAATCTTTTACTGTAAAGACCGGTTCACCTATTTCAACCTTCCGTGATGGGAAACGTTCAGTCATTTCCCGGCCAACCATCATGGCAATGAGTTTATCCGTATCGGTTTCTGCAGTAGGCAAGGTGGCCACATGCTGCCCATCACGCAGGACTGTTACCGTATCGGTAATTTGAAAAAACTCTTCGAGTTTGTGGGAGATGTAAACACATGTAACACCCTTTTCCTTAAGGGTTCGTAAGATTGCATGAAGGGTGTTTACTTCGAATTCATTCAGAGCTGAGGTAGGTTCATCCAGGATGAGGACTTTGGCCTCTTCACTGAGGGACTTGGCAATCTCCACCATCTGCTGTTTACCTACTCCCAGATTACCGACTGTTTCACCGAAAGGGATTTCCAGTCCATAGGTTTTAAGCAGTTCTTTGGTTCTTCCGTAGAGATCGTTCCAGTTGATAACATCCCCGAAACGGACAGGTTCCCGGCCGAGGAAGATATTCTCTCCAACGGTTGAGAAGGGGTTAAGAGCCAGTTCCTGGTAAACGATTGAGATTCCACTTTCAATCGCCTGCCGGATGGCGCCCTTTTCGAAGCTGATCATTTTACCGTCCAGCATGATTTTTCCGGTGTAGGTTTCATGGGGATACACACCGGAGAGTATTTTCATCAAGGTGGATTTCCCGGCACCGTTCTCTCCGCAGATACCGTGAATTTCTCCGCGTTTAACGTTAAAACTCACATCGGATAGAGCAACGACTCCGGGAAATTCCTTGGTGACATTTTC
>DEIH01000162.1:5603-23087 GCA_002352375.1 Spirochaeta sp. UBA2779
ATTTCAAGAATAAAGTCATCAGACATTGGAATTCCTTTGGTTTTCAGGGCTGAAAAAGGGGACCGTTTGCAAGAAACGGTCCCCGATTGATTAACTACGGGCGGGGAGGGCGATCGCCTTCAGGGATGTCCCGGTAAACTTCGTCGTAGGGCTGGAAGCCTGTAAGGATAACTTCATCGTAAAGGTTATCGGCATCAACCTGAACAACGTCGAGGAACAGACAGGGAACAGAACCTTTGAGGGTATCGTCCAGAGTCAGTTGGGCGAGGGTAAAATCAGTCAGACCGGGGACTGTTTCGCCCTTGGCCAGTGCGATGGCCATATCCATTGCCATGGGGGAGAGTTTGCGAACATCTTTGAATACGGTCATGGTAAGTTCACCTTCAACAATGGACTTACAACCGGCGAGGGTAGCATCCTGTCCGGAGATAGGTACTTTGCCTGCCAGGCCCTGAGCCTTCATGGCCTGAAGAGCACCGAGAGCGGTTCCATCATTGGAAGCCACAACGGCGTCAACATTGTTACTCTGAGCGGTAAGGATGTTTTCCATGTTTTTAAGGGCGTTTGCAGGATCCCAGTTCTCAACCCACTGATCGGCAACGATGGTAACCTTGCCGGAATCAACGAGAGGCTGAACAACTTCCATCTGGCCCTGACGGAACAGAGTGGCGTTGTTGTCTGTGGGGCTTCCGCCGAGCATGACGAAATTGCCGCTGTCTACGATGCTTGTTACGCCTCGGCCCTGAGCCCGGCCGACTTCGACGTTGTCGAAGGACAGGTAGGCTGAAAGGTTGGAAGATTTAATCAGGCGATCGTAAGCGATGGTGGGGATGCCTTCGGCAGCAGCTGCATCAACAGCGGAAGCGGCGGCATCGCCATCCTGGGCGATAATGATAAGAACATCGGCTCCCTGGAGAATCATGTTTTCAATCTGGTCGTTCTGCAGTTTGGGATCCTGGTTGGCAACCTGAGTGATAACCTGGACACCGGCTTTCTGGCCGAGATCGGTAAGCAGTGCTGCCTCACGGGGCCAGCGGTCGGTGGAATAGTCTGAGAAGGAAACACCGACGACGATTGTGTTGTCTGCAGCTGCCGTATCAGAACCACCATTGGCAAATGCCATGGTACCGAAGAGAGATACGATGAGGATTAGAAAGAGAATGCGCTTCATTGAAGCCTCCTTAAGAATTTCTAATTTAAAAGCAATATTCGTGCCAACGTATTTTTAATCACTTAAAACCCACTTATGTTCATTAAACAACTATATTTAGAGAATATCACAACTTCTTTGTGAATATTGTTTTTATTTTCTACATGTGCACGTTCTGCCCCGAAGTACGGTAAACGTGCAAGTTCGTGCACGTCCTGCGCAGCATCAACCAGGATATTATGAGTCGTTTTGTGAGTTCTTCTCAGAAAATGGAGACTGTTTAGTGTGAATAAATATTGCTTTTTCAAACCGCCAGCAGGATACTGAGTCTCTAAATGGACTTTAATATCCTGATTGTTGATGATGAAGTGGAAATGTGCCTCTCTCTGGCGGAGTTGTTTGAATCCCGGGGATATCGGGCTCAGTATGCAACTGGAACCGTTGATGCCGGCGCCGTGTTGGAAAGAGAGTCTTTTGATTTGATTCTCCTGGATATACGGATGCCCGATGGGAACGGAGTTGATTTTCTAAATACCCTAAAAACCAGAGAGAAACCAACATCGGTAATTATGATCAGTGCTTTTGCTTCGGTGGAAAATGTTGTTAAAGCCATGAAGTACGGTGCGGTTAACTTCTATTCCAAACCGATAGATATGCCGGCACTTCTGGAGGAAATTTCCTTAATATCTTCGGGAAAAAATTCTGCTTCGGATATTGGAGAGGGGCTTTCGGCAATACTAACCCGGACACCGGGATTGGAAGAAATATTCAACCTGATTGAGAAAGCAGCCCCTACTGATGTTCCTGTAATTATCACAGGGGAAAGTGGAACCGGGAAAGAACTAGCGGCAAATTCTATTCATAATTGCAGTTCAAGGAAAGATTCTCCCTTTATTAAACTCAACTGTGCGGCAATCCCCGAGGCCTTGATGGAAAGTGAATTATTCGGTCATGAACGAGGGGCCTTTACCGATGCCCGGGAGCGGAGGAAAGGTAAGTTTGAACAGGCTTCCGGGGGGACGATCTTCTTTGATGAAATCGGAGAACTGAACAGCGGAACACAAGCCAAATTATTAAGGGTTCTTCAGGAAAAAGAGTTTGAACGTCTTGGCGGATCAGAAATAATTTCAACGAATGTCAGGGTTCTTGCTGCTACAAATAAAAATCTCCGGGAAATGGTAAAACGGGGCAGCTTCCGGGAAGATCTCTACTACCGTTTATCCGTTATCACACTGGAACTTCCACCGTTAAGAGAACGTTCTGATGATGTTCCAGTGCTCACCGATTATTTTTTAAAATTTTTTAATAAAAGATATAACAAAAGAATTGAAGGGGTTGATGAAAAAACCAGAAGACTTTTTTCCTCCCATGACTGGCCGGGAAACATTCGTGAGCTGAAGAATTGTCTGGAAAGGGCGGTAATTTTCTGTGAAGGGAAGAGCATCGGTCTTTCAGATCTTCCGAAACAGTATTCGGAGGCTGTTCTGGAACGAACTCTTAATGAAACGGTCCTGGTGGAAGCAACGGATAATCTGACAAGGGAACTGATACAGGATGCTCTGGACCGATCTGGAGGTCAGAAGAAAATAGCAGCAGATTTTTTGAATATACACCGTAAAACCTTATACAACAAAATGAAAAAACTGGGAATGAATTAGCCATGGCGGATCTGACATTGCTGCAGATGCGGAATATTCATTATTCCTACGGAGGTTTTGAAGCCCTTCGAGGTGTGGATCTTGATATTCATTCCGGTGAGATTCATGCGCTGGTTGGAGAGCATCGGGCAGGAAAAAGTACGCTGATGCGTATACTTGGGGGAAACCTCCTTCCCCAGAGGGGTGAAATTCTCTTAAAGGGGCAAGCTCTTCATTTTTATTCTCCTCAGGATGCCATGTCCCGGGGAATTGGTATGGTGTATCAGAGTATTATGATTATTCCCTCTCTCAATGCCATTGAAAATATATATTCCGGCAGAATGCCCACAGCTTGGCTGGGCTATCGCCGGTACGGCGGAATGCTTACCGAAAGCCGCAGGCTTCTGAAAGAACTCGGTCAGGAGATTGATTTACTGGCACCTCTTTTTGAACTTTCGGTGGCCCAGCAGCAGATGGTGGAAATTGCCCGCATACTCTCTATGTCTCCGGACATCCTGATACTGGACGAGATTTCAAACCGTTTGAACGATGAGGAGTTGGTTCATCTGTTCCGAATACTGGCGGATTATAGGAAGGCCGGGAAATCGATAATTTATATTACACAGAATTTTGATGAAATATTCGAATTGGCCGATCGGGTAACGGTTCTCCAGGACGGATATCGAAAAAGTACGGAATCTGTGGCCGATCTGGACAGGATGCGCCTGTACCGCCTGGCTTTTGATGCCGTTCTTGAAACACCGGGAACTCAAAGCCGGAGGGCGCCGGAGGAAGAACGGCAGCTTATGGCCTTAAGGCGTTACAACAGCAGCCTTATCGATGATTTACCCGTAGGTGTGATTATTTTTGACCGGGAAGGCACTGTCTATCAGGCCAATCAGTCAGCCGCAGGGATACTGAATATCGATCCATCTTCTCTGGTAGGGCGGACAATGGAAGAATTCATTATGTCTGAAGACCCTCTGATTAATAAAGAGATTCTTAGCACTCTCACAAACCGTGGAAAAGGAGCCTGGGAGGGCGTTGCCATCGGAAAGGCTAAGTTTGTCAAAGCAAGGATTCTCCCCCTTCATGATGAGGATTACAGTTATCTCGGTGCTCTTCTAACACTTGAGGACGCCTCCTTAAGTGCCTCGGTGAAAGATTATCTTACCGAGGCCGAAAAGCACCAATACACTGCAGAGCTTGCGGCTGGAGTGGCTCATGAAGTGAACAACCCCCTTGGTATCATCAATAATTACCTGGAGCTGTTGAAACTTAAAAATCTTGATGAAGATGGTTTAGTTAAGCTTGAAAAGATACAGAAGGAAATACGGCGGATTACAGAAATTGTCGGCAGTCTTTTGAGTTTCAGCCGACTGCCACGGAAAGACAAATCTGAAGTAAACCTGGTTGAGCTTCTTGAAGAAGTGCTTTTACTTCTTGGTCATCGTTTTGACAGAAAACGTATTAAACTTAAAAAGTCTTTCCAGATTAATCCAGCCTGGATAACAGGTGATGAAAACAGGCTCAAACAGGTTTTGATTAACCTGCTGATAAACAGTCAGGAAGCTGTACTTGATGAAGGTGAAATCGCTGTTGAAATATCAAAAGGGGCGGATTTTTTTCAGGTGAAGGTGTCTGATAACGGCCATGGAATCCCCGGAGAACTGGAAAAATCGATTTTTCAGCCATTTTTTACAACCAAACTGACGAAAACCAATACCGGGCTCGGACTTTCAATCTGCGATCATATAATAAAAGCTCATGGGGGTACGCTCTCATGTGAAAGTATTCCAGGGGAATGGACCAGTTTCATCGTACAGCTCCCCTGGGCATCTCGACCAGCAGGGCCTTAACGCGTATGATGGGCGCGTTATGGATATAAATGGATTAGTTGTCTCTACATGGCTTGCCGGTCTCGGTATATGGCCTCTTGTTATCGTTCTGGTTCCCAATCTTCTGTTCCGGAAATACGGTCAGTCGGCGGGTAAGAAACGTATGTCGTCTCTTTTTCAGGCAATCGCTGTCTTTATTATTACCACGGTGGCCGCATTTTTAGTTGAGAAAGAACTCAGTGATAAGTATTTGTTTCTTGCCGTTGCGATAGTTGCTCTTGTGCTTTACCTGCTGCGGGCGAGGGTTTTCCCCTATAAGCTTAAATGTGTGGAATGTGATGCCACCCTTGATTTTAAAACCATCTACTTCATGGATGATAATCTCTGCACAGACTGTCACTCAAAAAAAATGGCAGAGCAGGAAGCCGCTGAAGAAACTGCAGAAATATCTGCAGAAATACCTACAGAAAAATCCGAAGATGAGTCCGAAGATTAAGCAAAGCAACAATTTCAGGTTTACCCGGTGATTCCCAAGCGAAATGAGTGGAATACAGCGGGTTTGCCATCAGCTGCGTACCGCAGGCTATGCCGAGGAACGTTGCGAAAAAAGCGAACTTGCGAGTAGTGTACTTATTCATTTTCGAATGAGCGCCGGGAAAGCATGGTTTTTAGTAGAACCGCGGCTTTGCCTTAGTTCTACTGATACCATTCATTCGAAATTTTCTTTACAGAATCAGTTCTTCGGTTTTCGGATTGAAGAATGAGATTTTCTCAGGGCGAATCTTTATTGAGATGCTGTCGTTCATCTTTGTGCTGGAGAATCCGGATAGTTTAACTGCGAGTTCTGTATCTCCACGCTGGAGAGTGATAATTGTTTCACTGCCTGCAGGCAGAACAGAGTAAACGTTAAACGCTTCGGATTGTTTCTCTGACGAGCTGGGAGAAACCGCGATATCTTCAGCCCGTACAGCGGCAATGATTTCGCTGTTTTCAGTTTCGGGGGCAGTAACCCCTTTTAATTCCAGTTTGATAGCTTCGTTTTTAAAGAATAGAGAATTATCTTCCTTAACAATTATTCCCTTCATCAGATTGATGGGAGGGCTTCCGACGAACTTTGCAATGAAGAGATTCTGAGGCTTCTTGTATATAGCCTCCGGTGTATCACACTGTTGTATTTTTCCATTATTCATTACAACAATACGGTCAGATAGAGTTAATGCTTCCACCTGATCGTGGGTTACATACACAGTTGTGGCCCCCAGCTCATTGTGGAGATGCTTAAGCTCGCTTCTCATATCAATACGGAGCATGGCATCCAGGTTGGAGAGGGGCTCGTCCATCAGAAAAATATCTGATTTTGCGGCAACCATTCTGGCAAGGGCCACCCTCTGCTGCTGTCCCCCGGAGAGTTCCGAGGGATAACGGTCTTCGTATCCATTTAACTGAACTTTGTTTAGAACATCATTCACCCTATTTTTAATCTCTGAGGATGGAATTTTTTTTGACTCAAGGCCCAGAGTAATATTCCTTGTTACATTCATATGGGGCCAGAGGGCGTAGCTTTGAAACATAAATCCGAGATTTCGCATCTCAGGAGGAACGTAAACGCCTTTCTCTTTTGAAAACAAAACCTTTTTATCGGAATACAGTTCTCCGGATGTGGGTTCTTCCAGACCGGCAATCATCCTCAGGGTGGTTGTCTTTCCGCAACCCGAGGGACCGAGGAGGGTGAGAAATTCACCCTCAATAACATCGAGATTAATACCATTAACAGCCGTTACTGAACCGTATTTTTTTGTTAAATTTTTAAGACTGATTTTACTCATCACTTACCCTAGATTTATTGATTGGCCGGTTTTGGTATTGGCAAACTTTTTAATAATGATATTTGCCAAAATAATAATTACTAACAATATAAGTGTTACTCCATTAACGTGCTGGGTCTGTTCCTGGGTTTTGTAGCTGAATATCATCGTAGTGAGTAAACCTGTATTCGGTGCAACCAGGAGAATTACCAGTGAGAGTTCCCTCATGGCCGTGATGAAGGTAAGAAGCATACCGGAAACGAAACCGCTTTTACATAATGGAAGGATAATCAGCCGAAATCTCTTCAGCCAGGGAATTCCCTGTATGCTGGCTGTTTCTTCCAGGGATTTATCCACCTGAAGCATGGCGGCAATACCTGAGCGTGAAGAGAAGGGAAGATTTTTCACAATAACGATCAGCAGAATCAAAGCGAAGGTTCCGTACATCGCGGGAATCGGCCCGAAAGATTTTGAAAACATGCCCAGGTAAATGGCGCTGAATGCAATACCGGGAAAAACATAAGGTGCGAAGGCAACCCCTTCAATGAGTTTGGATATTCGGGTTCCCCGGTTTTTAACGACTGAATAACCGATCAGAAGTCCTAAAAAGGCATTTACAATAGATGCCAGCACACCAAGTTTAACCGAGTTCAGTGTGGCTCTGAGCACTCCCCTGTTAAGGAATATTCCCGGTTCTCCACTTGAAATCATAGCGTCACTTTTTCCCACCCAGAAATGGCTTGTCAGGTTGGAAAACGAGTAATTGTCGGGAAGGAGCATAAAAGTGCTCCATGTAAGCATGATAATGGGAAGTACGATTATCATAATGATAAAAACGATGAGAAGTGTAACAAGAACAGGCTTTGCTTTACCCAGTTCCATGGGTTTTGCCCTGAACCCTTTGCCTTTCATGGTAACAAAGCTCTTACGTACCCCGATAATTTTATTGTTTATCGATATAGCTGTAATGGCCATGACAATAAGGACTAAGGCAAGGACAAAACTGTCACCCATGTTTCTGGCATTTATCATGGCGTAAATCTGTGTGGGAATAGTAAAGAAGCGAACCGGGAGCCCCAGTAATGCCGGGGTTCCGAAGGTTCCCATACTTCTGGTTACCGTGAGTACGAAGGAAGATCCCAGAGCGGGCAGTACCAGGGGAAAGGTTATTTTTCTTAATATCTCCCTGCGTTTTAATCCGGCAATTGAGCCTGCTTCTTCCAGTTCAGAGTCGATGGTCTGCAGGGCTCCGGACATCAGAAGAAAGGTGTAGGAATAATAATGAAGGGCCAGGCAGATAACGATGGGGACAAAACCGTAGGAAAGCCAGTCCGGTACGTCAATATGAAAAAAGGTACTGAGTACACCCGACTGCCCGCCGATTCTTGTGTTCTGAAAAAACAATTGCCACGCCAGAGCAATAACCCAGGATGGAATCATGTAGGGAACAACAATAACGGTTTGAAAAAACTTTCTATGGGGAATATCGGTTCTCACAAATAACCAGGCCAGGAGGGATCCGAGAATCATGGCAATGATGGTTACACTGAAGCCCACACCGATACTGTTTAATAGAGGCGTGATGAAGAATGATTTTGTTAAATCACTGGCAAAAACTCTCTGGTAATGAAACCAGGTAAAGGCCCCTTGTACAGCGCCTCTGGCTAGACGCAGGTCGTAGGACTGATAGGTAAAAGTTGTGTGAATCATTTTCAGAAACGGAACAACAATCAGAAATGAAAAGACAATGATGAAAAAAATGGAGAGAGTCAGCTCCGGCTTTGATTTCAGTTTTGCCCTGTAGAATTTAAGAGTTTTGGACATATATTTCCCAACCTGGTTTGAATGGATTACAGGGGCTGTTTTCAGCCCCTGTAATGGTTGAACGAACTGAAGATTTTATCTTGCGGACTCTTTAATCCAGAAATCCTGAACTTTCGGTGCGTCATACCACATGTACTCAGGATCAACCACCCACATGTTCATCTCATTCCAGGCCTCGCCGCCTTCAGGAAGGGGAACATCATCCCTGGGACTGACAGATCCGATTTCATAATAAGGTGCCAATCCCTGGAGAATCTCGAGGGATTTTCCTTCGGTAAAGGGCTTTTCTATTACTGTATCCAGAGTGATGGAAGGATCACCCAGCATGTATGCTGTAAAGAGTTTTGCTGCATTGGGATGGGCTGCTCTGGCGGCAATAGCCGTATAGGTGGGATAAATAACACCGTCGGCAGGCTCAACCGGATAGATTAAACCGTTTGTATAATCTTTGGTTCCATTGTAGCGCAGGTATGTGAAAGAGGTGATTGATACCGGGGGATCGGTCTGGCCTTTCTTGCCTGAAGCGCCGGTTGTTTTACTTCCGGAATCAAGGATTATCAGGTCGTTATGGAGCAGGCGGTAAAGAAACTCATAACCGGCATCCGGAACACCTTCACTCAAAACAATATCTTCACCGGTAAACTCTTTGTAGGCTTTCTTCATTTCATCGGCATGCTGTGCAATTGTTGCCACCCCCATCAGGTTGGACAATGAAGCCAGAGGGTCTTTTATAACAACTTTGCCCCGGTATGCTTCGGTAGTGAGTTCCCAGAGATTGGTAATAGGAGGAGCATCGTTAACTTCGGTGTTGTACATGAACACAATGGCTTCCATGATACGGACCAGCGCAGGTTCTTTGTTTTCTTTTGCAATTCGGTCGGCAAACATGGATGGTACAAAATTGACAACCCGGTTGTTTGCAATAAGGTCGTAAATAAAGTTTCCGCTTCCGCCGGTTGTAATAATATCAGCGTTGAAAATCCCGGCTTCCTGTTCTCCAACTGTTTTTTCGAAAGTTTTCACCGAACCCAGATCGTGGGATGTCACTTTAATTTCGGGGTACATCTTGCTGAAAGATTCCCCGACCGCGGCCATTCTTGAAGAAGCGGAGTAGATGATTACTTCGCCCTCTTCTTTGGCCAGGGCTGTAATTTCATCCCAGTCCTGTTTTTTGTCATATTTTCCCAGCTGGGCCGCTTGTGCCCAGGAATCCATTTCCGGGGAATACTCAGTGCCCGCAATTTCGCTTTCGCCGCCGGCGAAGGCAAACGAGCCTATTGCCAGACTGATAATCAGGCAAAGCACAATAATCTTCTGCATTTTTTTCATAAAATTACTCCTTTTATGGTATTGAAAGATGTCCCTCGAAGGACAATAACCACGTTAAGTTATCTTAACCTTCCTGTCAATGAGAAATATTCCGGATTTGAAAGATAGGTTTTATCCGGCCAGCTGCTCGTTGATGGCTTTTGCCGCCCGGCGGCCCTCTCCCATTGCGAGGATAACTGTTGCCGCTCCCAGAACAATGTCACCTCCGGCATAAACCTTGTCGATAGATGTTTTCCCGGTGGCCTCTTCAACGATAATGTTGCCCCATTTATTCACGTTCAGATCTGGGGTGGTCTGTTTAATGAGAGGGTTGGAGGCATTTCCAATCGATGTGATGCAGGCATCGCATTCCATGACGAACTCGCTGCCTGCAATGGGAACAGGGCGCCGTCTGCCCGAATCGTCCGGCTCGCCCAGTTCGTAGTGCAGGCACTCAATGGAGGTTACACGTCCCTCCTCATCGCCGAAAATTTGTGTGGGGCTTGTGAGAAGATCGAAAATTACACCTTCTTCCATGGCATGATGTACTTCCTCAACACGGGCGGGGAGTTCCTTCTCGGTACGCCGGTAGACGATGTGCACCTCTTCAGCGCCCAGGCGAACGGCGGTTCTTGCGGCATCCATTGCCACATTCCCCCCGCCGAAGACACAGACTTTTTTTGCCGAGTACATCGGAGTGTCCGCTTTTTCTGTGGCGTAGGCCTTCATCAGGTTGGACCGGGTAAGGTATTCATTGGCCGAAAATACACCCACAAGGTTTTCACCGGGAATATTCATGAACTTGGGCAGTCCCGCACCGGTGGCGATATAAAGGGCATCGTACCCGTCTTCGGCGAGCATATCCCCGATTTTCCGGGTGCGTCCCACCAGAAAGTTAGTTTCAAAAAACACCCCCATGGCAACAAGGTTCTCAACATCCCTCTCTACGATGGCCTTGGGAAGACGAAATTCAGGGATGCCGTAAACTGTTACACCGCCGGGCTTGTGAAAGGCTTCAAAAACGGTTACTTCATGGCCTTCCCGGCGTATGTCGGCAGCCGCTGTAAGTCCTGAGGGTCCGGAGCCGATTACCGCCACTTTTTTCCCGGTTGCGGCAGATACGGGAATGGCAGCAACCGCATCGTGTTCCACTTCCCAGTCGGAAACGTACCGTTCGATGCGCCCGATTGCCACTGCTTTTTCAGGATCTTTGAGCATTTTCCCCACGGTACAGGGGAGCATACACTGCTTTTCCTGGGGACACACCCTTCCGCAGATAGCAGGAAGAAGGCTTGATTCCTTGATAACAGCTATGGACTCGGCAAACTCACCCATGGCGGCATGGGCAATAAATTTCGGAATATCGATGGACACAGGGCAACCGGCGATACAGGGAGCATTTTTACACTGGAGGCATCTGAGGGCTTCCACCTTCACCTGATTTTCCGTGTAGCCTATGGCCACCTCTTCCATATTGCACCGGCGATCATCGGGATTCTGTGTGGGCATATCCTGCTGACCGATTAACCGGCGTTCTTTAACCGACAGCTCCCGGCCTCCGAGATTTTTCCAGAGTTTCTCAGCTTCATTCTCCAGAATTTCAGGAAGGATATATTCGCTCATTTCTTTTCTCCGCTTGTTACTCCAATACGGCATTTATGGTCTTCTTCCTGGGGCTTGTAGGCTTTCAGACGCAGCATCATATTGGTGAAGTCCACCTTATGACCATCAAATTCCGGCCCATCCACACAGACGAACTTTGTGCTATCTCCAACAGTTACCCGGCATCCGCCGCACATTCCCGTTCCATCCACCATGATGGTGTTTAGGGAAACCATGGTCGGAACTTCAAAGGGGCGAGTTGTTTCCGCACAGAATTTCATCATAATCGGCGGTCCGATAGCCACTACCTGGGAGGGGGGATTCTCGGATTCGCAGAGCTCTTTCAGCGGCTCGGTTACCAGGGCTTTGCGCCCGTAGGAACCATCATCGGTAACAATAATAAGTTCATCGGCCAGGGCCTTCATCTCCTCTTCCATTATCAGGAGTTCTTTGTTCCGGGCACCCATGATTACGATGATTTTATTTCCGAGGGCTTTGTTGGCTTCAACTATGGGGTGCATCGGTGCCACGCCGATACCGCCGCCTACACAAACCACTGGTCCGTCAAGTTTTTCGATGTGAGTGGGTGTTCCCAGAGGTCCCAGAACATTGGCAATAGAGTCACCTACTTCCAGAGCCGCCAGTTTCAATGTGGATGCACCTACAGCCTGGAAGATGATATCAATGGTACCCTTTTCTTTATCCGCATCGGCGATGGTAAGGGGAAAGCGTTCGGCAAAGTCGTTGTCCAGCTGAACGATAAGAAACTGTCCTGCTTTTCTTTCCCGAGCGATGTTCGGTGCCTCAAAGGTATAGCGGAAGACGTCTTCTGACAGGTTTCGTTTTTCGACAATACGGTTCATGGTACAACCTCTTTGATTGTGAAAATAAATTGACCCCTGCCGTAGCCTAGGGCTAACACATTCATTGTTATGATAAAGGCTTATATATAATAATTAATCTATATTACCTAATAATTACTGGTTACGCAAGGATTATTTCGCCGGTAGGGTTGGACTCTGTATCATCCGATTGTGTAAATTGTCAGGATGAAGTTGCTGCTGTTCTTCGTCGACGGACTCGGACTGGGTAAAAATGACGAATCAAACCCCGCCCGGTTTTTACTCGATGGTATTGCCGATATTCCGTTTGTAAAGGATTCCGCGCCCGGGGAGTTTTCAAAAGGAGTTTTATTTTCTGCTGATGCCACCGGAGGAATTTCAGGACGGCCCCAGTCTGCCACAGGACAGGCCATGCTCATGTGCGGTATCAATGCACCGGCTCTTCTGGGATACCATCTGACGGCTCTTCCGAATGAAACTCTGGTGAATTTTGTTCGTGAAAGAAATATTCTGCGGCTGCTCTCTGAAAAAGGAATTTCGGTAACAGCGTCTAATCTGTACTCTCCGGAATACTTCAGCCGAAGGGAAGAGCTGCAGGAGAAACGGGGGAGAAATGCCTTCCCGGTTTCGGCTCTCTCTATACGCAGCTCGGATACGGATTTCAGGTTTCTTTCGGATTATCATGAAGGCAAAGCTCTGTTTGCCGATCTTACCAACAGGTCCCTGAGGGAGAGGGGATATGATATTCCCCTGATTGAACCCGAAAAGGCCGCCGACCTTATGGTGAACATCCTTGGTGAAGCGGATTTTGTTTTTCACGAGTACTTTATTACAGACACCTACGCACACAAAGGCCGCCGGGACGATTTGAAACGGGCATTAAGCGAAGTGAACAGGTTCCTTGTTAGCCTGAGAAAACAGACCGACCCTCAAGAAACCGCCATCATGGTGGTGAGCGACCATGGGAACTGTGAAGACGCTGAAACTGCCGATCATACCCTCAATCCGGTGCCTGTTCTGCTTCTCAGTGAAAACCAGACGGCCCGGGACGCCTTCCGGGGTATTACCCGGCTGGATGAGGTTCAGGCGGGGATTCTGGCGTATTTCGGCCTGCCGGTAGAGGATGAGATGCTGGAAGACGGTGGTGCCTGGCTTTAAGGGGGCCTTGAGTTATACTTCTCCGCAGGCAGCGTACAGGTTGGAAAACAGTTGAGGAATTTGAGCTTCCGGCAGGGAAGAGTAAGCTACACGCACCAGATTTCCCAGGGCAATTACCCCGGTATCATAGTCCTTCAGGAGTTTCTGTCTTACCGCCTCTCCATCTCCTCCAGCTACTTTAACACACATGAAATAACCGGAGTTGAAGGGAAGAGCGGTGAACCGATCAGAGTATTCGGGGTGGGCCTTCAGCTCGGCAACCAGGGCATCATGCCGGCTTTTCAGCAGGTTGAAAGCCCGTTTTTTCTCAGATCCGTAGGATGGATCGCCGTAGGCGGCCAGAAGCAGGGACTGGGCCAGATGGGAATCGTTGGAGATGCTGCCCCTTACCCGGCCGGCGGCTTTGTCTTCTAAAGCGGCAAGAGCTTTTGTGCTTAAACCTTTTCCGGCGAAGCTGATAAAGCCTACCCGGAATCCCCAGACGTAGTCCTCTTTGGTGGCGCCATCCACTTTGCAGGCGACGACATTCTCATGAAGGGAGGCAAATCGGGCGAAGGTGGATTCCCCGGCCACGCCCTCCCGGAATACCAGGCCGAAATAGGCATCATCGGTAATTGCCAGGATGGTTTTCCCCGCCTGAGCGGCTTTTTCAACGGCATCGATAATAGCTTCGAATTCACTTATCGTCGGGGTGTAGCCTGTGGGGTTGTTGGGGAAGTTCAGCAGCAGTAATTTTTTCTCCCCATCGGACATCAGGGCTGCAGACAGGGCTTCAATGTTGAACCGGGCCTCCGGGCCTTCTCCGTCGAAGGTTTCAAAGGTTTTCATTACCCCGCCGTAGGCCTCGGAGAATACCAGCCGGTAATTTCCCCAGTAATGATGGGGCAGAATGATTTCATCCTCTTCATCGACGAACATGTAGCCGGCTACGGCCAGTCCGTGGGTGAGGGCGTTGGTGGCCACCGGCCGTGAAAAAGGCGTATTTCCCAGGGAGGGGTTTTTCTCTCTTATCATCTCGGCCCAGCGGTCACGTAAAGCCGGCTTACCGAAGCTCGGCGCATAACTGAAAGCATCTGCCGGAGGGATGTTGATGAGTTTTGCCAGGGGGGCCAGGCGCAGGGGCGTTCCATCGTCTTCCTTGGCCTCTCCGATGGAGGCGTTGATTGTTTTACCCTTTGCATCAAGTCCCTGGGCCACCAGGCCCTTACGGGGAAAAAAGATATTTTTTCCCTTAGTGGAAAGGAGCCGGTATGCGGCGGGTCCTTCTGATTTCAGGACGGCGTTGAGTTCGGCGGCTTGCGGATTCATAACTGTTTCTCCCGTATTCAGGCGGATAGAGCATTATTCTACTGAAAAATGTCATTTTGGGAAGAGTCGGGAGGTTCGGGGCATTCTAGCTCGACAGGGCGGGAGAGGTCATTTAATATTGAAAAATGAATATGATTAAAAATATACTTTTCGTATTAATAAATGCTCTGATGAATTTAATTTCAAAGTTTGTTCTGGGAGTTGTCATTCCCATAAAACTGAACGTCCGTTACAAAAATATCAAAGTAGTGTATTCCACCCGGGGCCCGTTTATGTTTTTGCCCAACCATACCAACCAGTGGGACCCCTTTATTCTCTGCTTTGCCATGCTCCGGCCGATACGCTGGGTGGCTTCAGACGGCGTAATTCGAGATCTGGTAAAAAACCTTATTATCTGGGGAGGGGTGATTCCCAAGGTTAAAGGTCAGTCGGACATGATTACCATCGAAGGGCTGAAAAAGGCGATTTCCATGGGTTATCCGGTGGGAATCTTCCCCGAAGGGGAGCAGAACTGGGACGGAAGGTCTAAAGAGCTGATTCCTGCGACTGCCAAGCTGGTGCGTTTTCTCAAAGTACCGGTAATTGTACCGATTTTCAAAGGCGGTTATCTCACCAAGCCACGGTGGAGCTGGCAGATCCGGCGGACCCGTATTGATGTTCACTTTACCCGAATTATTGACGCTGATGAAATCAAGACGATGAAACTGGCGGAAATTGAAAAGCGTATTGATGAAACCCTCAAACAGGATGATTATGAATGGCAGAAAGAAAACATGGTGCCGATTCACAGCAGAAAAAGGGCCGAGCATCTGGAGCTTGTTCATTATCTATGCCCCTCATGTGAATCAATCGGCAACATGAAATCAAAAGGAAATACCTTGTTCTGCAGCTGCGGCTACAGTGTGGAGATAGACCGTTACGGTTTTTTTCAGTATCCCCAGGGCGGACCGGAGTTTGATTCTCCAAGTGATTGGGTGAAGTGGCAGAACAGCCTGCTAGTCCTCCGGATTAAAGAAGCGCTGGACTCCGGGACAGCCGGGATAACAGGCACCGGGGAAGCCGATCCGGTGCTGCTTCGAGACCCGGATGTAACTCTGATGAAGGGGGAGCGGGCCAAACCGATGAAGCCGGTTATTACCGGAGAAGCCCGGCTCTACAAAGACAGGATTGAAGTCGGTGACTCAGGTGGTGAAATCATCAGCCTTGTACTTAAAGAAACCACCGCAGCTAACACCTTCAAGCAGCAGAAGTTTGAATTCCGATATGAAAAAAACCAGTACCGATTACAGCAGCCGAACCGCAGTGCTTCGGGCTACAAGTGGGAAGTGGCCTATAAGGGGCTTAGAAGCCTCCTGGTTGAACGCGGAGAGTGGTAGGTGCCCTGGCGGTATCAATACACTGAATTAATAAATAAAGGTTTAGTCTTTATTATCAGTATGGATTCCATATTAATCG
The DNA here is from genome assembly GCA_002352375.1 of Spirochaeta sp. UBA2779. Lineage (GTDB taxonomy): Bacteria > Spirochaetota > Spirochaetia > DSM-2461 > DSM-2461 > UBA2779. The sequence continues at coordinate 21,531 of DEIH01000162.1, forward strand.
AATGAGACTTCACGTCAGAAACTAAAAAACCCGGAAAATAATTTTCCGGGTTTCTCAATTCACTCTCAATAAGATTTACTTCTTGAATGCAAATCCCACACCAAAGCCATGACGCATGGGATAGGGTGCTTCATAGAAGGTAACATCGTATTGGGCGTAAAGGAAAAGCAGGGTGATTCTGGCTCCTGCCATGGGGGCCAGCAAATTCTTGGAGAAGGTCTGATCCCCGGAAAGGGCACCGTACATGTCGTATGAAACGCCTCCGAAGCCGGCGACAGTAAAGGCTTTAGCAGGTTTAAATTTAAGATAACCCCGCCCCTGAATTACCATGTTGGCCAGCGCTATGTTGTTGGTAAAGTTGATACCCATGGCGATAGCCGGCTCAACCCCTACGCTGATAACTTTTCTGTCCCCGAATCCATATCCTACACCGGCATAGGCCCCGATACCGTAGGGCATCCAGGAAGTATCTTCTGTAAAATTGGCGTTCATTTCGGAATAATCACCGAAGTACTGAGCCTGATAACCAAGTCCGAAATGCAGATCAAGGCCGCCGGCAGCTGCAAATCCTGTCAGTGCAGCTGTCAATAGAACAATTAAAATCACTTTTTTCATATTTAACTCCAATATAATAAGTTTTACCAATATATCAGTAAAAAAGGAATAATCCAAGGAATATGGTTTCGGTTCTTAGATGTGCATCAAGTGTTTATTCCCAAGCGAAATGAGCGGAGTACAGCGGGTTCGCAAAGCGAACTTGCGAACCCGGAGTCGCTTGAGCGACTCCGGGTCCAGGGCTCTGCCCTGGTTCTACTGATACCATTCATTATGTGAATAGAAAAACCCCCGGTGAAGACGAGCTTACCGAGGGTTTTTAAAGCGAATCAGGTTGCTCTATTTACTATTTAAAAAAGGCAAAACCCAATCCGATTTCATGTTTGGCGATGCCGCCCCAATCACTGCTTAAAACCGCCGCATATTCCGCATAGAGGAACAGCAGGGTTATTCTGCCGCCGAAAACGGGGTTGAAAGAGTTAAAGCTGTCAATGCTGGTTGCGTTGATAAGGTTTCCTCCGTACCCGAAGAAACCGGTTGCGGTTAACATTCCGGCTGGTTTGAACTTTAAAAAGCCCCGCCCCTGATAACTGAAATTAGAGACACCCATCGGGTTGAGTGAAAAATCCCAGCTGGGTGCGAATTCAGCACCCAGGGAGAGCATTTTCTTTTCTCCGAAACCATAACCCAGTCCGGCATACCCACCAACACCCAGGGGCATACTCTTTACATCATCAACAACGTTACCCTGAGTCGGGATATCTCCGATGTAGGATGAGTGATAACCGGCACCGAGCTGAAAAACCAATCCGCCGGCAGCGGCAAATCCGGTAACTGCTGCAACGAGAACAGTAAGAATAATCAATTTCTTCATTTAAAAACCTCCCGGCAGATATTTTTATTTTCCTGCCGTTTCAAGATATTACACCCATTTTGATAAAAAAACTTACGGAAGTAAATTTTTTTACAAGCTTTCTCCATACAAGTATAATAATGCATGCA
>DEIH01000073.1:0-11658 GCA_002352375.1 Spirochaeta sp. UBA2779
TCTTGCCCTGGAAGCTCTGGGACCGGAGCCCGAGGATTGGGAACAGCTTTCCTCGGCGGAGTTTGTTATACGGGAGATTCGCAAGGATGAATGGCCCCAGGTTCTGGAATGGAACAAGTTAGCAGAAACAGATAACCATTCAGAGATAACCCCGGGTGAATCTGGAGAAGTACTGGTGGCAGAAGGGCCATCCGGTGAGATTGTCGGTTATTCGCGTTTGATTCTTGAACTAGAATCTGGAGATTTGGAGGGCCGTCTGGATCAGGAATATATAATACCTGAACTTAGAGGGCTGGGTATCGGCCGAATGCTTACAGAGGTCTTATTAAAACAGGCAGAAAAAAAAGGTGCTGCCGCATTTACCGTTAAAACCGGAATATCTAGCAGGGAAATGGAGAAATATTTAGAAAACTCCGGATTTACTCCGGTTACAACCCTGTGGAGGAAGAAGCTCTAAGGTAATTTCCCCAGTTTTTCCTTTTCTTTGAGACGCATCGGCTCTACACGATTGTTTATGGCCTCCAGTTCTGCCATTACACGGTTTACAACATACTGTTTGGGATCTACATCTACAGGAGCTGATTTCTCGGCTATCTTTCTGAATTCCCGGCCTTTAACAATATCCGAACAGGTTAAAATCATCAGGTCGGGAATGGCTGTATCCCGGGTCATATCACCCGATTTATGGGGGGGAAGGGCATTCCCGTTGATAGCCAGAAACAGTACGTTGTCAAAAGTTTTAATATAAGAATGTATCTCTCTGACACCCTTGCGGGAGCTTGGATCCCAGGGCCGGTAGCGGGTGCCTGCGGGGAATACCAGTATAATTCTGCTATTTTTTTTTCTATTAATCATTTCCCGCATGGCTGCATGGTTGATGGGAATGCTGATTTTTCGAATAGCGGCAAGTTTTTCAGTGTTGGTTATATTGTCCAGCGACCTGCTGGGATAAATAATCAGAGTGTCGTAAGAACGGGTGAAAAGGGCGGTAATCGGAGAATCTTCGCTGAGTTTCATACCACGGATAGGCAGAAGAGTTTCGGCAATCTTTGGACCCAGACTCGGATTTTTCTCGATTAAGTGATAGAAAATCGGAAAATCAAAATTGCTGTAATGTTCTGAGAGAATCAAACAGGATTCTCCTGCCATGCTTCGTCTGTAGAGTTCTTTTATGGCTTCTGTGTTTTCAATTCGGCTTCCTGGTAGAAGAAATTTTTCAGCTAACCCTCCTAGAATAGCCTTGTTTTTCGGACAGCCTTCCTGATAGACGTTCTCCGGGCTGAAACTGTAATCACCGGTAAGGTTAGATTCCATGTCCGAAATCTGTTCGTATATTTCTGATATTTTCACAATAGTATTGTGATATATAATTAAGCTCATTGGAAGTGAAAGAAAGTATTATCCGGTCTTTACCTGATGACAGATGCTGTTTCACCCCAACCATTATGCGAGGTGTTATGATTTTCAGGGTCCGGGATATCCCGGCCGTTTACCACAAAACGGTAGAACCGGGCATCTTCAGGTAGTTTGAGGGTAACAGTGTAAACGCCGGGATATACGGGAGATTCTTCCATGGGTGTCAGATAAGGATCCCAGCGGTTGAAATCTCCGATGAGTGATACCCGGGAGCTCTCATCTCCGAAGTAAACAAAACGGGTTTTTCCGCTGGGAAGCCGGGTTATCCCCGGGGAAGGTACTGATGAATCAACCGGAATCATAACTGATGAAACCAGTACTCCACGGGTATCCCGTACTCTCTCGCTGTTCGGATCTATAGTCCACAATCCATCGACAACCAGCCGATATCTGATTTCGTTAGTATTCTCGGGTATTGAAAGGCTGAGGATGAAAATCCCATGGCGGTTTTTTTCGTATGTATGAAATATACGGTACTGTTCACTCTCAAGGGCCAAAGATACAACCTGCGTACCCTGTGGAGCTGCATAGCTCAAAACAATGTGCTTATTGAGAATATATGGTTTTGTAGATTCCGTTGTATTGATAATTCTGTGGTGGAGTTCTGTATCGAATGTAAGCGCAGATAACGGAATAATTCCGAAAATGGCCATGATTACTGCAGGAATTATACTTTGGGCCCACGATCTTATCATTATCCCCCCCCACATTCCTCATCTTCGGTTAATATTGAAGTTGCTTTAATACTTCTAATAGTTCAATGGAACTTTTTTATCGCCGATAAAAGGTGTAGGACACTATTTAATGCCGACTCTTGAAGTACTGGAAACATTAAAACAACGTATCAATGAACTGGGAGATGAACCCCGGCTGCTCGAAGAGCGCGGTGAATCTCTTGGGGATATTACTCCCACTGCATCTCCGCTGGATTCCGATCTGGAACAGCTTCTCAACAATGAGAGCTCCGGAGGTGGTATCAACGAGATGGAGGCCCTGCTAGGATCTTATGTAGACGATCTTGGAGAAGCCGATCAGGAAGAGGAAGGTGACTCCTCTTTTGATGATTTCAGCCTTGATAACCTGGAAGGTATCGAAGGGCTTGATAATTTTGAAGAATCCGGGGGTATCGATGACTTCGGAGAGGTAGAAGAGCCTGAAGAGATTAAAGCATCAGAAGAATCGGAAGAACCTGAAGGACTTGAGGGTATCGGTGAACTTGAGGATTCTGGAATAGATGATTTTTCTCTGGATGAATTTAGTCTCGAGGATGAGGCTGTAGAAGATTTTCAGCCGGATAGTGAGCTTCCTGAGGATCTGGTAGAAGAGCCGATAGAAGAGCCGATAGAAAATGTCTCAGCCGAGGATAGCGGGTTCTCTCTTGAAGATTTGGATCTTGATACCGATGTCGAAGATCTTGGAAATCTCGGAGAACTTGAAGATCTTGAAGATCTGGACAACTTGGATGGCGCAGCAGAAGAAGACGGGCTGACAGATATTCCTGATGTTGAATCAGCTGTAGACAACCTTGGAGACCTGGATTCTTTAGACTCAGAATCCCCGGAGTCTCTTTCCCTTGATGAAGAGCTGAACTTTGAGGAGGAACTCGGCGCGGATATTCTTTCTGATATCAGCGATCTGGATGATGATTCCCAACAGTTCTCGATGGACGATTTCGGGGATCAGTACAACTTTAAAGAGGGTGATGACGCTTATTCCGCAGACCTTGGTGTAGACCTGGATCAACTTGAACATTCTCTTGACGAAGCATATGAAGATGATGAAAAACCTTTTTCCATTGACGAAGAGGATTTTAATGCAATTCGTCAGACCCTTGCTTCGCTTCCACGCAATCTGAAAATAGCTCTTGAGGAGCTGCTGGCCGACGAACGCCGAAGCCGTGAAGACTTAAAGCCAATAATTGATGCCTTGATTAACGGAGAAACACCGAAAAGCCTGGCAGCCAGATTCAAAACGCTTACAAAACGTAAAATCGACCTTCCCAGAAACTATGAGAAACGTTCTGGTTTGGCCCTGGAGGCAAGCAGGGCTTCTTTGGTGTATCAGCTGGTTCGGGAGGGTTGGCCGGTTATCCGGATCGTGCTGCTTGTTATCAGTATCACTTGGGTATTGGGAGCTTCCATCTTTATGTGGGTTTATCGTCCACTCAAAGCCTATCAGCTGTACCAGCTCGGGCTGGATGCCATCAAGGTTGATGAGGTTGAAAAAGCAGAGGAATATTTTCATGATGCATGGGATGGCTGGCCCCTCTTTTATTCTGAAGATAAGGACCCGGACCGTATTGCTGACTCACCCATAGTTGTAAAAGGCTGGAAGACCGATAACGAGTGGCTGATGTACGCCCGAGCCCTCAGGCGCCGGAAACAATGGGATACCGCCATGCAGTTCTATGAAGGTTATCTCAGTAATAAACCGGGTTCAAAAGATGTTCGTCTTGAATATTCCAGATTTCTCTCCGGAGTACTGGGGAAATATCAGGAAGCATTTAATCTCATTGAAAGCGCACCGGTTACCGGCCGGTTGGAATGGGACAGGGATTATACTCTTGCCGCAGGGGATGTTTTACTCGATTGGGCTGAGGACGATCCCACTAAATATGAAGAAGCCCGTAAGCGTTATGCCAAGGTGCTGGAACTTTCCCGAAATGACGAGAGGGCGATACTTTCAATGATGAGATATCATCTCCGTCTGAAGGACAGTGATGAAATTGAGCGGCTGCTTCCGATTTTTGATAATGAGATTGCCGGACGTACCGATTCTCCTCAGCTGGCATCGGAAGTATATGCCGGTCTTGGAAATTATCAGCTGGCAAAAAGTAATGAGAAAGAGGCCCGTCGTTTTATAGATCTTGCAATTTCTGCTGACCCTCAGTCTCCCGAGGCTTCATTTATAGATGCTACGTTCTGGCGGCAGGCAGAGGATGAGCAAAAAGAACTCTCTGCGTATAAACAAACTCTGGTAAATCTGGAAGGCCGGGAATCCCTAACCCGAAGGAACCTGGAAATCAGAATACTCACCCTCGGGGGGATGGGACGTGTTCAGGCCTTAAGCGGTGATTTTATTAATGCGGAATCCAGTTACTATAAATCAGTAAGTTTGTATGAAGATGCCAGGAGCCGGAATCAACTGGGTGCAGATCCGGCATTCGGACAGATTTATCTGGACCTTGGAAACCTGAAATATACCGGGATTGAATCCGGGGGGAAGTCTTCAGATCTCAAGCTAACACTTGCTTCAAACCAGGAACTGGTAAAAGAAGGATCTGAACGGTTTTCAGAACTGGATCTGGCCGATTATTATTTTACAGAAGCCCAGAAGCTCTTTACAGGGAGCCGGCGGGGAACAGGACTTCCAACCGGTTCTCTCTATCGCCGGGGTTATGCACGCTACGAGCTGGCCAGGGATGATGCCCTTCTGGATTTTCATAGGGTGGCGAGATTAAAGCCGGATGATTATGAAGTTAGGATAGCTTTGGCAACGGTATTGCTTAAAAGCGGTGATTATGAGGCTTCACGAAATCAATATGCCAGAGCATTGGATCTTCTGGATGATGAATTACGCAGAACCGGAGGTGTACTGAATCCGCTGGATAAGCAAAGCCACTCGGAACTGCTCCTGCGATACATCATTGCCTGGAATAATCTAGGTGTCGGTCGAGCACGCTCAGCAGCCAGGGGCGGTGGCGAGGGGGACTATGCAGCTGCCTTGAGCGCTTTTACCATGGCCTCAGAGTATCTTGATGAAGTGTATGAGGACATGCCTGATTTAATCAGCCGGGGTGCTTCAGCGGTGAGAAACCTTGATGGTGAACGGATCGTTAAGGATGTGAACGGCCTTAAGCTGCTGGAAGAGAACACCACAATACCGTATCTGAACCGGATGAGGCTTCTCGGTCTGGAGAAAGCTCCTGAGGGAACAGGCCTCTATATGATGTATTCGGATATTCCCTCAGATCTTCACAGTAACTGATACTAAACAGCTGTCATCCAGCTGTAACGGTCTTCAACGGCTCCATACTGTATCCCTTTCAGTTCTTTGAGGAGATTCATGGATAAGGAGTTTTCTTTCAAGCTGGAGAACTCTCGCTTGTTACCCTTGTGAGTCAGCGATCCCAAAGGGGTAATTCCCGCTGCAGTTCCGGTAACGAAGCATTCTTCAGCATTTTCCAGAACATCACTTATCGGCAGGTCGGTCTCAGTCACTTCAAGTCCTTTGTCTCTGGCCATGGTGATGATTGAACTTCTGGTTATTCCCGGGAGTATGGTGTCGTGAAGAGCCGGGGTTATCAGCTTGTTTTCCGGGAATAGTGCAAAGAAGTTGCAGGAGGTGCCTTCTTCTATGTTTTTCCCGGTTGCGGCATCGAGGAATATGGCTTCCATATAGCCTTCATCCACGGCTTCACTTTTTGCCAGGGTTGATATTACGTAGTTTGCCGCTGTTTTAATCCACCCGGTACCATTAGGTGTTGCCCGAACCCGATTGGATGTAACCGCCTCATTTTTCCCTGGGACAAAATAAGCGGAAACGTTGGTGCTGACGGTGATAACCCAGGGGTTTTTTGATGTGTTAACTCCGATCCCCGGTTCAGAATAGGTGAACGGTCTGATATAAACCGCAGCGGCGCTCTGCCAGAAATCATTCTCCCAGGCGGTATTATATTTCGGTGTGAATCCCAGGTTGGCATTGCGCTTAACCGTCTCCAGTATGCTCTTGAGTAATAGCTGTTCGTCTATCGGGGGCATACGAAGGCCCTTCATTGAGGAGGCCATCCTGGAACAGTTCCGGTCGGGACGAAAGAGTTTCAGTGAGCCATCAGGCTGGGGATACGCTTTTAAACCCTCAAAGCAGCCGAGGCCGTATTGAGTTGTATAATTAACCAGGGGGAAGTGGGGAAAGGTGTTTCGCTCGTTGGCCAGAGCAAGCTGGGCTTCATCATCCAGAGCCGCTTCTTCTGCGGGGGTGAGGTGCCTTTGTTCGATGTATTTCCCGGTCCATGTTTCACCGTTGTAACGGGCACTGTGAACCCAGGGATGTATTGAGAGTTTAAAAGCCATCTTCCTTACCTCGTGATTCGTAGGATAGACTCCAATAATAGGTTGTGATTCAAATGAGGAGCAATAGGGAATATGGTTGAAAATGTCATTATCATGGCCGGAGGTGCGGGAAAAAGGCTCTGGCCGGCGTCAATGGGAAAGCGACCTAAACAGTTCCTTCGGGTAAACGGAGAGACAACTCTCTTTCGGGGAACTCTGGAAAGGGCTTTTAATCTGGGGATTTCCGGAAATGTCTATGTCGTAACACATGAGGAACATGTTGATGCGGCGGTGGAAGAATGCCTCTCTCTCACCGGGGAGCGTCGTTCGAGAGTTGTGATACTGGCTGAACCTATTGCCAGAAATACGGCACCGGCTCTGGCTCTGGCAGCCGTCAGGATGGATTTGGACGGGAGAATAGATGAAACCTGCCTTGTTATGCCGGCGGATCATCTGATAACACTCCGGGAAGGGTTTACCGCATCAGTTGAGACAGCCTCTGATGAAGCTCTAAACGGTTTTATCGTGCCGTTTGGAATAGTTCCGGACAGTCCTGCTACCGGTTATGGTTATATTGAAACAGGCGGGACTGTGGGGTCTGGATTCGAGGTGAAATCGTTCAGGGAGAAGCCGGATACCGAAACCGCAGAGAAATACCTGGCCACCGGCCGGCACTACTGGAATTCCGGTCTGTTCACCTACAGAAATGATGTCTTTCTCGCTGAACTGGCGTCTTGCACCCCGGAAGTTTCAAAAGTCTTCCTCAATCCTGATGAAAAATGGTTTTCATCCCGTATGGATTCTGATATTCGGATTTATGAACCGGCGGAGATATTAAGATTTCTTTATGAGGGCTGCCCGGGTATCTCAATGGATTATGCTGTAATGGAAAAAACTGATAAAATCCGAATGGTGAAAGCCGGTTTCGACTGGAATGATGTGGGAAGCTGGGATGTGATTGCCGAGCTTGATAATAAATCCAAAGAGCCGGTTTACAGTTTTGAGTCTGAACGGAATTATGTATATTCCGACCGGCCGGTGGCTCTCTGCGGGGTGAAAGACCTCATTGTTGTTGTCGCCAACGGCCGGGTGATGATTTGCAGGAAGGGTATGAGCCAGCTTGTAAAAGATGCGGCGGAAGAAGACCTCTCCCGGCAATAATTCTCTTTTTTTGAAGTTTTTTCATTTTACTTCAAGCCATTCGCCTTTTACAGCAGTTATAGCTGATGACGCTTAACTGTTGTAGGAGGTAAAGCGATGAATAATTTAAACTCCATCATTCTCGAGGGTAATCTCACCCGGGACCCTCTGATGGATACAACCCCGAAGGGAACGGCTGTTTGCCACTTCACAGTGGCTTCAAACAGGTATTACAAATCCGAAGGAGATCGGCAGGAAGAGGTGGGCTTTTTCGATGTTGAAGTCTGGTCGCGCCTGGCGGAAACCTGCGGCGAGTATCTCACCAAAGGCCGGGGAGTCCGGGTTGTTGGCCGGCTTAAGCAGGACCGATGGGCCAATCCCGAAGGTGAACCCCGTTCGAGGGTCCGCATTGTCGGAGAACATGTGGAGTTCCGGGCCCGGCCTAAGAATGATGCTGTAGATGAAAACGGGGAGACAGAAACTGTGGAAACGGAAGCTGCAGAGGAGAATGCAGCAGTTCCGGCATACTGAAACAAAACAGGGACCGCTGAACCGGTTCCTGTTTTGTATGCAGCTCTTCTTGCCAACTAATCGGCTCCTCAGCATAATGGGGGGGTGTTGGGCAAAGGACGAGGTTTTAATAAAACCGATTTTAAAGAAGCTATAGACGGGTTGACTTCCCGATATGAGCACCTCATTTTTGATAATGCGCTGAATCCTTCTCTTCTGGAGGCCTTTGAAGATCGGGTTCGTCATGCTAAGAATACCGGCAGGGATCCAATGCGTTTCCTGGATGACGAAATAAAGGCCTTTAGAGACCTTGAATCTATAACCCTGGAGAAAGAGCAGGCTATTTCTATCCGTGAGGAAGCCCGCCGCCGGAGACTGGCCGGTGAGTCCTTTGCGGACAAGGTGCTGGATGAGTACCGGCAGCGTATTGAACATTATCCTGCTCTGGAGATACATCCGGATGCTGATCCTGAAATTGCCAGATTGTACGGAGCCATGGAACTGCTGGACAAAAGGTATTGGGGCAGCCTGGAAACATATCTGAGACGGGCGTTCCCCAGGGCGGGTCAGATTGACAGAATGAACATTGAGCAGAGGTTCTGGCGCTTTGTGGCCACCCGGAAGGGTCGGCTGCCTGAAGAACTGGAGCGGTACCGCAGAACCCTTGCAGCCCCATCTGCAACAAAGAAAGAAATCATCAGAGAAACCCAGGAGGCTCTAAAAAGCGTGGCTTTTTTCCTCCACGACCTGCTGGCTGTCTGTGAGCAGGCTTTACAACAGGTAGTTCCTGATGATGATGTGAATAAATCCCTGGAGTTCATAAGGGGCATGATCGGTGATTTTAGAATCAAAGATCTTAAAAGACGTTAGGAGATAAGGAGATAAAAATGTCCGAAATTATTTTATCAGATGAAATATTTAACAGTGAGGTTCTTCAGTCGGAGCTCCCTGTTCTGGTAGATTTCTGGGCGGAGTGGTGTGTTCCCTGCAGGATGCTCTCTCCCCTGGTGGAAACAATGGCCGGAGAGTATGAAGGGAAGATTAAAGTAGCAAAATTGAATGTTGATGAATGCCCGGAAACGGCGAGTAAGTACATGATTCAGAGTATTCCCACTCTCATGGTTTTTCATAAGGGGGAAATCGCCGCACACCAGGTTGGTGTCGTTCCCCGGGCGACTATTCTGGAAATGTTTGAGAAATTAATATAAATTTCAGTTTTTTACGGTATATAAATCTCATCTGTATTAACCTCGCCGAAGGTTCCTCCTCTGGTAGGGACTGTGTGCCAGTCGATATTCTGATTACTGTCTTCAGGAATCCCTCCGCGGCATAATGAGCGGGTTGCCGTCGAAGACGATACGTCAATCGCTTCCGAGGGGTATGGAACCTCTGCAATCCCCGCATCCCACGCGTTGAGTTCTGCCAGTTCAGATGCGAAAATATAACCCTCGCTGGTCCATCCCAGTTTTTCATCATTACTGTTATCGGCTCTGTCCGACCAGAGCACAGCATCGATTGCATCTCCGCCTTTCCGGTTGTAGAGGGTTACCGCACCGTTGTTTCCCGGCAGTCCCGGAGCACCGGGTATCCAGAAGTCCCGGGCGGTATCCGAAGCCAGAAGGCCGCCGGATTCATTTAAGTTTTCAAGTTCATCAATTTCTTCGGGTATACCTTCGGCTTTTGCGTGTATCAGCAGGTATTCCCCGTCTGGAATCTCAATGGCCGGGAATATTATCTCACTGGAGTATCGGGTGGTAGTTCCGATTTTCAGACAAAGCCCTCCGAGGTTGCCGCCGGTTACGGTAAAAAGCTCAACACAGTCGGGGTTGTTCCCCGAACCCCGGGGGTTTAATTCATTAATCAGAATCTCGGGCACCCGTGGATTCCAGCCGCTGAAGCTGTAAAGAAAGGACAGGGTATTCCCGCTGTTGTCCCCGACGGTGACACGGGCGGTGTAGGCTTTTCCAATCAGCTGATCGGCAGCGAATGCAATTATAAGAGAGTTCTCCTTTGCTGTTACTGAGGCAACGGGTAATTCCGGCTGTACGGCGATTTCTGCCGGTGAAGGATTTACCTTCTCATCAAAAACAAAGCGGATAGTCCGGCTGTCTGGAGCGATGGCCATCTGCAGTTCCGGCGGGAGGAGGTCAACAGAAAAAGGCGGCCCGGCGACATCCATGCCTGGAGCACAGGAACTGAGTAGGAACAGAGACAGTTGAATGATCCTGGAAATGCCTCGATTTTGCCCGATAGATGAGAGCGGGTTTACTGTATAATTCTTTGCGTTCATAAACCAAATAACTGTGAGAAAACCGTATCTGCTTGAGAGGGATGATTAAATGTGTGGAATTATCGGCTATTGCGGACCAAGAAAGGCCTCGGATGTGCTGCTGACCGGGCTTAAACGCCTGGAATACAGGGGCTATGACTCCTCAGGTATCAGTGTCGGATCAGCAGAAGGTTTACAGGTATATAAAAAAGAAGGGAAAATCCAGGTTCTCCGGGACGCGGTACCTGAAGCTCTGGGAGGAAACTGGGGAATCGGTCATACACGTTGGGCCACACATGGCGGGGTGAGTGATGTGAACGCCCACCCGCACTGCAGCTGTGATGGGAAAATTGCCATCTGTCATAACGGTATTATTGAAAATTACATGAGTCTCAAGGACCGTCTGGAGGGGGAGGGGCATCGCTTCCTGGCGGATACCGATTCCGAGGTGATCGCCCATCTTGTGGAATCCTTTTATGAGGGGAATCTTGAAGCCGCAGTCAAGTCCTCCGTATCACTGCTGAAGGGAACTTACGGGATTCTGGTGATGCATAGTGACCATCCTGATGAGATTATAGGGGCGAGAAATGGTTCCCCGATGGTGCTGGGTCTGGGGGATGGCGAGATGTTTATCGCCAGCGATGTGAGTGCCATGATTGCCCATACAAAACAGGTGGTGTATTTCGAAGATGGTGAGGTGGTTCGTCTGGACCCTGAAGGGTATGAGGTTACCGATATGCGAAACCGCCCGGTGGACAAGACTGTGGACAACATATCCTGGGAACTTGAGGAGATGGAAAAAGGGTCCTATCCCCACTTTATGCTCAAAGAGATTCATGAGCAGATTAACTCCATACCCCGGGCTATGGGCGGTCGGATAGATGAGGATATGGCTACGGCGGTTCTCGGTGGTCTGAATATGTCCGAGATGGAGCTGCTGGGGGTAAAGCGCATCGTTATCATCGCTGCGGGAACCAGTTATTACGCCGGAAGGGTTGCCGCCTATCTTCTGGAGTCTCTGGCCCGTATCCCCTCTGTTACCGAGCTGGCATCGGAGCTTCGCTACCGGAATCCTATAGTGGAGGAAGGTACTCTGTACTTTGCCATGAGCCAGTCCGGGGAAACCCTGGATACCCTGATGGCCGTACGGGAGCTCCAGCGTAAAGGCGGCCGGGTACTGGGAATCTGCAATGTTGTGGGATCTACCATCGCCAGAGAATCCGATGGCGGAGTGTATATTCATTCTGGCCCGGAAATAGCCGTGGCTTCCAC
>DEIH01000073.1:11715-12091 GCA_002352375.1 Spirochaeta sp. UBA2779
CTGAAGGAAAGCGCTTTATTGCCGGCTTGACGGGGCTGCAGTCCGGAATAAAAAGCATTCTGGGGAATGAAGATGGAATACGGGAACTGGCGAAAAAGTACCACAAGGTAAAGGATTTTCTCTTTCTCGGCAGAGGGGTGAACTACCCGGTGGCCATGGAGGGGGCTCTCAAGCTTAAAGAAGTGGCCTACATCCATGCCGAGGGCTACAGTGCCGCTGAAATAAAGCATGGCCCCATTGCCCTGATTAACGAGCAGACTCCCAGCTTTATGATTGTTCCTGACGATCATCTGCGGGATAAGGTGCTTTCCAACATGAAGGAAATCAAGGCCAGAAAGGGACCGGTAATCGCCTTGTGCGTTGAAGGGGATAATGA
>DEIH01000073.1:12154-18623 GCA_002352375.1 Spirochaeta sp. UBA2779
AGTGTTACGGTGGAGTAGTTTTGTGAATAAATTGGGTGAAATCTGAAATAAACGAACCGGATAAAGCTTCTGTAAAAACAAAATACATATCTCGGTAAAGAGGACCACTTGCAAAGGGCTTGGAAACCAGTGTCCCGAGGGTGAGTTCCTTCTCTACAGCGCGTTTTGACATTACAGAACAGCCCAGCCCTGATTCTACAAGTAACTTAATGGCACTCAGGCTTCCTACTTCCATTATTACATTGGACTCCTGCAGTTCTATTAGGTGATTTCTTAGATATTCATCCCAGTAGTACCGTGTTCCAGATCCTTTCTCCCTCAGAATCAGCTGACTTTCCTTCAGTTCTTTTTCCCCAATCTTGATTATATCCTCCGTAAGAAAAGAACTGGCGGCTATAAAAACCATTTCATCCCGAATAAAGAGTTGAGAGTGATAATCCTTGAAATTAAAAGGGCCTTCGACGATAGCTAGATCGATTTTTCCACGATTCAGGAGCTGTATTATATTAGATGTATTTTCGATCTGTATGGAAAGATCAAGATCAGGATGTTTTTTTTTGTAGTCTCCCAGGTATGAAGGCAGGATGAATTCTCCAATTGTGAGCGTTGCTCCAAGACGGTATCGTTTTTTACCGTCGATAAGAAATGTCAGTTCTCGCTGCATCTTTTGTGATGATACTCTGGCTTTCTCAGCAGCTTTAAGGAGTATCATACCTGCGTCATTAAGTATCAGCCGACGGCCAGAGCGCTTGAAGAATGCAACGCCATATCGGGATTCCAGAGCCTTCAGATGTTGTGAGACCGCCGGTTGGGTGAGCCCGAGCTTTTCGGATGCTTTCTGCAGTGTCCCCTGCTCCACAACGGCCAGAAAGCTTTCTATTCGGTAATCTAACATACCCGAAGTATAAACGCTTTTATCTATAAATAAAACTTATGTAATATTTAAAATATATAAATATACATTATGCAAATACGGCGCTAAATTCCCTTCATAGCAATCTGGGAGTGATGAATGAAACGATTTGAAGTTCTCTATGGAATACTTTTCTGCATCATTGTTGCTGGAACAGCCCATTTCCTTTCCAGGTATATTCCTATCGGGGGAGTTTCAATTGCGATTCTTCTCGGGGTTCTCCTGAATAACCTTGTATCGCTTCCTTCGGGTTTTAAATCGGGGATTGGATTCAGTGAGAAAAAAGTTCTTGCCTGGGCCATCAGTTTAATGGGGGTAAGTCTCGATTACTCGGTTCTTGTATCCCTGGGATCAACAACGATTCTTCTTATTCTCGGATCTGTTCTATTTACCATCTTTACCTCTCTTGCTTTGGGCCGTTTATTTCATATTGACCAGGATCTGGCTTTGCTTCTGGGGGTGGGGAATGCCGTTTGCGGGAGTTCGGCCATCGCTGCAACCCAGGGGGTTCTTCAAACCCGGGAGGATAATGTCGGTGTATCTCTTGCTGCGATTAACCTTTTTGGAACACTGGGAATCTTTATTTTACCATTAATAAGCATATCAATTTCGAATTTCAGTCCCCGTCAGGAAGGTATTCTTATCGGGAATACTCTTCAGGCAATCGGACAGGTAACAGCGGCAGGATATTCTTTGGGTGAAACAGCAGGTAATACTGCCACGATGATTAAGATGGGCCGGATACTGTTGATAACACCGGTTGTTCTTGTTCTTAGTTTTATTTTGAGCCGAAATCCCTCCAGGAATCCCGGAAATAATCGAACTGGGAACCCGACAGTGAAGTCCGCTGTGCCCCTGTATATAATAGTTTTCCTTCTTTTCTCAATTGTAAACTCTTTTAGTCTGATTCCAGATGCTCTTGTCTCGATAATGACTGATGCCAGTAAAATGCTTCTCCTGGTTGCTATGGCGGCTATTGGAATGAAAATATCATTCAAAGAACTTTCTGTAGGGGGGAAATCGGCTCTGCTTGTCGGTACTTTAACCTTTACCGGGCAGATTCTCTTCAATACTGTATTACTTAAAGCCGGTTTATAGCCTCGGATATCGATGTCTGTTCCTTCACTGAGAAGTTGCTGAATATATGGTATTAGTAGAAAAATCAGGGCAGAGCCGCGGTTCTACTGAAACCATGCTTTCCCGGCACTCACTCGGCAATGAACAAGTTCACTGCTCTCATTTTGTTTGGGAATCAGCCGATTCTATTACTGTGATGAAAATATTTAATCTGCGCCATTTCTTTACAGTTTTTCTTCTCTTTTCAGTCTTCCTTTTACCTGTAGCGGCCGACGATCTGGTAATTCAAAGCGGCGATGCCTATATTGAACTCGGGGATAATGAAGAGGGTTTTGACTTGTACATCAAAGCCAAACCGGGGCTGGGATCGGTACTGATTACCGAATCGACTGCCGATCCGGAAAAAAGGGCGGATTCCTTTGCCTTCAGGGCCTGGGATTACAATTCAATAAATGGAGATGAAAAGCGTATTCTGGATGGTGCCTTCCTCGAGTCTGAGAGTAGTCTTTATTTTCTTCTGGATTCATCTCCGAAAGAGAATGAACTCCTGGGTATGGCGTATAGAATCTTTATCCCCTTTCAGCTCACCTATGGCTATCCCTGGAGCCGGGAGGGGCAGGTGGAAGTCCATCAGGGTACCTGGTTGAATATCCGTACTTTTAAGAAACCTTATGCCGACTACAGCGGGGTCTGGAAAGACAATCCTTTTGTCCTCTCTATGAAGGAGCTTCCTCCTCCACCTCCACCTGAGGTAATTACAGAGGATAAAGGGCCTGTAGAAGATGTAGAAGAGGCTGTAAACCGCATTACAGATTTGATCGGTATGTCCGGAGGAAATATTGATGTGGTGCTGGTTGTGGATACAACGGTGAGTATGAAGGATGATATTTCATTCATACGAGACTCACTGGTACCTCTGGTACGTAATACTGTGGCAGATTTTGAGAGTTTTCGTATCGGTCTGGTTCTGTATCGGGACTACAAAGAAGCTTATCTTACCCGGGTTACTCCATTTACTGAAAGCCTGGACAACCTTCAGGCCGCATTGAACCGGGTGACAGTTTCAGGGGGCAGGGATTTACCCGAGGCAGTTGATGAGGGCTTGTACGCAGCCCTCACCGAGTTTGAATGGGTTGCTCCCGAGCGGTTGATTATTCAGGTGGGAGATGCTCCCGGGCATGAAGTGCCACAGGGAGCTATAACCTCTGAAATGGTGGCGGATGAAGCGGCAAATCTCGGAGTATCGATATATCCGATCCGGCTTCCCGGCGATCCGGTTTCTTAAACGATTCTCAGGACTCGGAATCTCCCAGATCGACAAGACTTTCATCGTGTTCTTCGGCCCATTGTTTTTCTTTTACACGCCAGAACAGACTGTTTCCGAGGAAATCCTTTTTCTCGATATTCTTAAGACCTATTTCGCTCAGCTGCTCGAAACGTGGAGGGTAGAGCATGGCATAAGGACTTTCGTTGTATTTCCGGAGAATCTCGTTGTATTGGGCCGTGGCTTCTTTGTAGTTCTCTATCTTGTAGTTGATGAAAGCCCGTTCGTATTCGGCGGCAATGCTCCGAGTCTGATCTTCGTGAAATCGAACCAGAAAAACTTCATAATAGTAAAGCGCCGTATTGTATCGGTACTCGTCCATGGCTTCCTGGGCGTTTTTGAAAAAAATCTCCTTGGTCCACTGGGGGTTTACCCGATCGGGGACACTTGCACACGAGGAGAGCAGAAGGGCAAGCAGTGCTGCTTTGATGATAACTTTTATTAAGCGTCTCGACATGTATTGGTCGGACCTCCGGCGCCTATCTTAAACGCCGGGGGATGCCTGATCAAGCGGGTTCGACAGGAGTGTCGTAAACTTCATCTTTTATCGGCAGTGTTTTTCGGAGTTCTTTCATAAATGGCTTGGACTCTCCCATGGGGGTGTACATGTCGCATTCATCCAGAGCTCTTCTGCCCACAGTAAAATACTTGTAGAATTTTTCATCACCTAGTTTCTTTCGCCATTTACCCGCATCACAGCGGACTCTCAGAACGTATTTGTCATCTTCGGTGAAGGTACGGACCAGCTTGCAGTGTATACAATTGGCGCAGTAAATCTTGTTAGTAACATCAACGGTTAAAGCTTCGAACATAAGGGGCATCCTTTCTCCCTGCTGTTGGTATTCATTAATCAATGTATCGACAGAAAAGAGGATAATGATAAGCCCCGGATGCTTCTTCTTGGCGATTCCTTTACAATCACTGGGTATGATTGCAACGTTAGTAAACACCTTAACTGTAATAATCGGTGGATTTCTCGGTTTACTGCTTAAAGGTAGGATTGCCGAGAAGTACAGGAACTCTGTAACTGTGGGGGTGGGGCTGATTACCCTTGTTCTGGGAATGAGTATGGCCCTTTCCGGGGGCACTATTCTGCTGATTCTTCCGGCTCTGGTTCTCGGCGGTCTTGCAGGGACGGCACTGAGAATAGAGGACGGAATTCTGAAAAGCGGCGATGTACTCAGGAAACTGATGTCTTCCGGCGAGGAGGATGGTTTATTCGCCCGGGGCTTTCTGGATGCAACGATACTCTTCTGTGTCGGTCCCATGACGATAGTGGGTTCCATCGAAGCCGGACTTCAGGGGAATTACGATATTATTTTCACCAAATCGGCTATGGACGGATTTATGGCCATTGTACTGGCGGCTTCTTCAGGGGCCGGGGTGATTTTTTCCGCCTTGTCAGTATTGGTAATACAAGGTGGTCTTACTCTGGGTTCCGGGGCACTGGCACCCCTTGTAACCGACAGCATACTGGCTGAGATAGGGGCCCTGGGGGGGTATCTGATACTGATGATTGCCCTTAATCTGCTGAATCTGAAAAAAGTAAAGACGGCAAACTTTCTGCCGTCCCTGCTGCTTGTGATTCTCTTTGCCTGGGGCAGGAGTTTTTTTAACTGACTGTCGGGATTGTTCCTCACACCTTCGGTGCTCCGGTACAACCCTTAATCCCTGCCGGCGTTTAGCGTTAACTTCCGGTTAACGTCGGGGGGTTATCTTCCAGATTTCAGAGGCGTATTCTTTGATGGTTCGGTCGGAGCTGAACTTCCCGCTGCCGGCGATATTCAGCAGGGCTATCCGGTTCCATTTTTTCTTATCCATCCAGGCCTCTCCAGCTTTTCTCCTGACTTCCCGGTAGGATGCAAAATCCTTGAGTACGAAGTAGTTATCCGGGGTATTCCCTTCCACACCGTAAACCAGGGAGTTGTAAAGCTCTCGAAAATCATCTCCACTGCTCAGTGTTCCATCCACAAGAGCCCTTAATGCTTTTTTAAGAGCGGGATCGGCTTCCAATACGGCCCAGGGGTTGTACCCGCCGCTGTTTCTCAGTTCTTCCACTTCTTGTGAGCTCATGCCGAAGATAAAGGCATTTTCAATTCCGGCTTCTTCAACGATTTCAATATTCGCACCGTCCATGGTGCCCAGGGTAACAGCACCGTTCATCATGAACTTCATATTTCCCGTACCTGATGCCTCTTTGCCGGCGGTGGATATCTGCTGGGATATCTCTGCTGCAGGAAAGAGTATTTCGGCAATACTCACTTTGTAATCCGGGATGAAGATAACTTTCAGGCGGTCTGATGTCTGCCCGTCGCTGTTGAGTCTGTCGGCAACGGCGTGGATAAGGTGAATGATCTGCTTGGCCCGGCGGTAGCCGGAGGCGGCTTTAGCACCGAAAAATACAGTCCGGGATGGGATGTTCATATCCGGATTCTCTTTGAGGGCCTGCCAGTCGTGAATCAGGGAGAGCACGTTGAGGAGCTGGCGCTTGTACTCGTGGAGTCTTTTTATCTGCACGTCGAAAAGGCTGGAGGGATCCACTGTAATTCCCGTAAGGGAATAGGTGAGGTCGGCCAGCCGCTGTTTGTTTTCAGTTTTGATTTCACCAATCCGGGCCAGTAGCCTTGAGTCTTCAGCTTTATCTTTAAGGCCGGAGATAAGGGCGAGATTTCCCACCCACTCGGGACCGATGGTTTCATTCAGCAGTTCTGCCAGAGCCGGGTTGGCTTTTTTCAGCCAGCGCCTCTGGGTAACCCCGTTGGTTTTGTTGTTGAACTTTTCAGGCCAGATGCCGTACCAGTCTTTCAATACGTTTTTTTTAAGTATTTCAGTGTGGAGGGCGGCTACACCGTTTACCGAAAAGGACATGACAATGGCCAGCCAGGACATTTTCACCATACCGCCGGAAAGTATGGACATTCTGTTGAGTCTCTGGGGATCATGAGGGTACTTTGCGGCAAGTTCACTCATGAACCGCCGGTTTATTTCTTCGACGATCTGGAATATTCGCGGGAACTCGTCGCGAAAGAGGTCAACAGGCCATTTCTCCAGAGCTTCCGAGAGAACGGTGTGATTGGTATAGGCGAAGGTTTTTTTCACAACGGAATAAGCTTCATCCCAACCCATGCCTTCTTCGTCTAAAAGAAGGCGCATGA
>DEIH01000073.1:18708-19487 GCA_002352375.1 Spirochaeta sp. UBA2779
GGGTAAAGAACACGGGAGAGATCGTGGGCCCGGTTCTGGGGTTCCACGGATCTGATGTATTCCATATCGTTGAAGAGCTGGAGGTTGAAACCGTTAACACTTTCGGCCTCCCAGAGCCTCAAAGTACCCACAGTATCAGTGTCCCAGCCGATGATGGGCATGTCGTAGGGAACCGCCTGAATATCTTCGGTGTCTATGGTTGTAAAACGGAAACTTCCATCGCCTGCCGCTTCGGCAATAACTCGGCCGCCGAATTTTACAGTAACGGTTCTATTCCCCCGGCGGACAGACCAGGGATCGCCCCTGGCAACCCAGTCATCGGGTTTTTCCACCTGGCAGCCGTTGATAATTTCCTGGCGGAACATGCCGTAGCGGTAGCGGATGCCGTATCCCCGGGCGGGAAGGTTGAGGGTGGCCAGGGATTCGATGAAACAGGCGGCCAGACGGCCCAGGCCCCCGTTTCCCAGAGCTGCATCGGGCTCAGTATCTTCGGCATCGTTGAGGTTCAGTCCCATCTCATCGAGAACTTCAGTAATCTCATTTCGGAGTCCCAGGTTGATGAGGTTGTTTCCCAGGGCCCGGCCCATGAGGAACTCGGCGGAGAAGTAATAGGCCCTTTTAAGTTTCCGGGTCTTAATATCCCGCTCACAGTCCCGCCATGTGTCCCAGAGAAGGTCCATCAGGGCCCGGGATACCGCTTCGTAGGCCTGTCGGTGGCTGGCTCCTTCAATCCCGTCTCCGGTTCCATGGTCGATCCAATAGGACACTCTTTCTTTAAA
>DEIH01000073.1:19609-21025 GCA_002352375.1 Spirochaeta sp. UBA2779
AATTACAAAGATTCAATATGCTCATCGATAATCCGGAGTCGAACCGCCGTTTTATTATCTACCGAGGGGAGGGCTGTTATTGCCTCAAAGGCTTCGCTGATATCTTTCTCTCTTGCTTCATGGGTGGTAATTACTACGGGTACCAGATTGCTTTTGTGGGATTCTTTCTGAACGAAGGCGTTCAGACTGATGCCTTTTGCCGCCAGGGCTGCGGTGATTTCGGCGACGACACCACTTTCATCCTGAATCATGAAACGCAGGTAGTGGCGATGGACGGACTCTCCAGAATCTGCCAGTTGAGCTTTTTCACTGCGGTCCGGCCAGATATTCAAGGTTGAGAAGAGAGCGGGCCAGGTTCCAAGAGCAATGGAGAGTATGTCTGAAACCACGGCTGAAGCGGTTGGACTCCCTCCGGCACCCCGGCCGTAGTACATGGTATGACCTACAGCACTTCCGTAGACGCTTACCGCATTAAAAGGGCCTGAGACTCTCGCCAGAGGATGATTGTCGGGAAGAAAAACCGGTTTTACAGCCAGTTCAAGGCCTTTGTCGGTTTTCCGTCCGAGAGCAATAAGTTTCAGTACATATCCCAGACTGTTTCCCATGGAGACATCAAAGAGATCCAATCCGTCGATACCTTCGGTGGGAATATCCTCCAGCGGGATATTTTCTCCGAAGGCCAGAGATCCCAGAAGGGTGAGTTTGTGGGCGGCATCCATACCATTTACATCCAGGGTGGGGTCGGCTTCCGCCAGACCCTCGGCCTGGGCCATTTTCAGAGCTTCAGCATAAGTTTTACCCTTTTCAACCATCTCTGTAAGGATAAAGTTGGAGGTTCCATTCACAATACCGTAGATGGCTTCGATATTGTTTGCCAGCAGCCCGTCCACCAGAGCTCTGACGATGGGAATCCCTCCGGCACAGCTGGCTTCAAACCCGATGCTCACACCATTCTTTCGGGCCAGGGCAAAGAGTTCGGTGCCGTAATGTGCCAGAAGGGCTTTGTTGGCCGTAACCACATGTTTACCGGCTTTCAGGGCTTTTTCGATGATGGTACGGGCGATGGTAAGACCGCCAACAGTTTCAACAATCAGATGCACTTTTTCATCTGAAAGTACTGAGGCTAAATCTTCATTAAAGATTGTTTCCGGAAGCCCCTCTTCACGGGCTCTGTCGAAATTGACATCCACCAGTGCGGTTATTTTCAGTTCTTTTCCGGTTTTTTTGAGATAATTATCTTTTTCGGAGAGTAACAGAACGGCGGTGGCATTCCCGACGGTCCCGCATCCGACAACGGCTATTCCAAAAGATGATTTCATCTGAGTCCTCCATGAGTGCGTCCGAATGATGGAGGAAGGTGAGGGGATATTCAAGAGGTTGAAAAGTGATTTCATAAATAGGAGGCTTATGGAGTCA
>DEIH01000057.1 GCA_002352375.1 Spirochaeta sp. UBA2779
TAAGCGGCGCCAATGAGGAAGATACACATATCAGGAACGTAAATCTCCGCCGGGATTTCAACCCTGACAAGATTATAGATATCGCCTTTGCCGCAGCAGGGGATCCCTGCCCGAAATGCAGCAGTGGAAAACTGGAAGAGCACCGGGGTATTGAGGTGGGGCAGGTGTTCTATCTGGGAAACAAATACTCCAAACTGATGGACTGCAGCTTCCTGGACGAGGAAGGTGCAGCCCAACCCGCCGAGATGGGATGCTACGGTATCGGTGTAGGCCGTACCATGGCCGCTGCCATAGAACAAAATCACGATGAGAACGGCATTATCTGGCCGGTTCCCATTGCTCCCTGGGAGGTTGTGGTTCTTCCCCTTCAACTGAACGATGAAGCGGTGGTGGAAGCGGCAGAAACTATTTATGAAGGCTTCAGGATGGCCGGTATCGATACGATGATAGACGATCGGAACGAGAGGGCTGGATTCAAATTCAAGGATGCTGATCTTATCGGCTATCCGGTTCAGGTTGTTCTCGGAGGCCGCTCTGTAGCCGCAGGGAATGCGGAAGTGAAGTTTCGGGAAAGTGGAGAGAAGAGCGAAATGCCACTGGATGATGTAGTTGTTACTATCAGGAACTGGATACTTGAGCGCCGGCAGGGAGGGGCGGAATAAGCGCCCCTTTCGTGATATGATAGTAGTGTGAAGCGATTATTACCATTCTTACTGATTCTCCTGGCCGTCTCAGGCCCGGTTTCCGGTCTCGACTGGCAGGCAGTGGATGCAGAGATAGCTTTTACCTGGCAGTACAACGCTCAGCTTGATGCCGGAGCCGACGGAAAATATCCCTCGATTCTTATGTTCAACCTCGGAGCTGCGTTTTTTGCCGACTGGGACGGTGAGCCCGGAGGGCTTTACTTTCGTCCTGGAGGATGGTTTTCCTGGAATACCGAAGATGTGTACAATGGAATCGCCCGGCATAGTGAAGAGGCAGAAATCGGTCATATGAAGGTTCTGGGACTGATGGCGGATGCCCCTTTCGGATATGTTTTCAAGACCGGCAGTGTTGATATCGGAGTGCAGGGCGGCCCCTCTCTTTACCTCCGGTTCCCTCTCTGGACGGCTCAGGAAGGAACCGCGGTTCCGGCAGATTTCTGGAAGGCCTATTACGGCGGAGCTCAGTTTCTTTATATCGGAATTGCATCCTGGGCGGCTATTCCTGTTTCTGAAATCCTGGATTTTCTCCCGGGTTTGCGGTTTTATTACCCCATTTCCAATTTATGGACTGCCGCACCCGGAGCCCATAATATTCAGATTGCCCTGACCGTTTCTCTGCGCTTCAATAATGTATTTAGCAGTTCAGAGAAAAAACAGCCTTAAACAGCGTTAGAATTTTACTCCGGCCACAGCGTCCTCTTCCTCAAGGCCGCTTTTTCTGTTTGCCAGGAGCAGAAGCATTGCAGCGGTAGCCGTGTCCAGCAGAGTGGTAATCATGATGAGCAGCGGCAGTACCGGTATTAGAATAAGCCACCCTTCTTCCAATCCCCGGCCGTAGAGCCCCCCGAGAATGATAAGAGAGGCGGTTAAACCCCTGTCCGGACTGGCGGGCAGTGCAAATGAAATCAGAAAAGAGAAAAGAGCGGTCCATGCGGCTTGAAAAAGAGTGATTTCCAGACTCGAATAAGAGCGGATTATCGTCATCATGCTGAAGGATAAAACCATGGCCGTTCCCCCACGGGCAAACATCAGATAAATCGGAGTGATAAGTGCTGCACTGTGTCTGGGGATGTTGAGATTCTCCTTGAGATGCCTGGTAAGGTTTCCGTAATTGAACAGCGGCGACCCTGATACCAGCGCAGAGAGAAGAGCAGCGGAAATTCCCGCCATGGACTTCCATGGTGAATGTTTACGATCGGTTAACCAGAGTATCAGCGGGTAGATCCCGGTTATCAGGGCAACGGTTAAGATCAGAATAATACCGAGAAGGGGTAGAAATCTTTGAAACTCCACAATTCTCCGGGAATCAATAACGGCTGAGGCTGTTAAGATGGCCAGTAACACGGGCATCAGAAACAGGACATAGCGGTTGGCCCGGTAGAGAATACGGGACATGGAGTCAAAAAAATTAAATACCGGTTCGGAAATTTCCCGGTCGTGATACATGTGCCAGCCCAGAAGAAAGGCCGGTATCAGCAGGGGAAGCAGAAAAGATGATTCGCCTGTAAGAACGTTGAAACTGTTCAATGGAAAAGAGCTGTGTACGATCGTTCCGAGTTTAATTACCGGTGACTCGGTGAGAGATTCGGGAACGACAGCAATTCTGCCTGATCCAATCAACCATGCGACAGCGGTACCGAGAACTGTCAGTGCGGCGGAGGCAATCAGGGCGTACAGGGAAGATCTGCGTAACAACGTGCCTAAAGATCCTTTACGTCTGAGTTTTGTAACGGCTATCGGCAGGGAAAAGAAAATCAACGGCAGCAAAAGATATCTACTTAATCGGACTGCAAGATCCACTCCGGCATTCAGGACAGTAGAGACGGCATCGTTTGTATTAAGCAGGAAACCAGCGGCAAGACCAATAACAATTCCCAGAAGATATCGATATGGAGTTTTCATAAAATATTCCTTCAACAGAGGGTTTTAACTATAGAAGATCCGCCGAAAGGTTTTCGGCCTTCAGCATATTTAAACCATTGGTTACGTAATTTTCCGGGCCTTTCGTCGTAAATACGAATCAGTTCATTGGTGAATCCTTCGGCATTCGGTGAATTGCAGAAAAATCCGCAGGCCCATAAAGAGGGTTTGGTTTCCTGAAGTAGAGAGGATGCAAACCCGGTAAAGGCACCGGAAGCTAAAGATTCCAGAGGGCCGATACTGCCCCCGGGGCGGTGGGGAACGACTAAACCCATGAAACCACCGGAAGTTTCTATTGGAGAAACCAGTTCCCGGATTATGGCAACATTTCCTTTTACCGAATGCTCCAGTACTGTTTCAATACTGCTGCTTCCCGAGTCAGTAAAAATATTAACAGAACTTGTCGGCTGATGCAGTACCCAGGCGGCATCAATTTTTCCGAATCTTCTGAGAACTTCCCGGATAACGGCCTTTGTGGAAAAC
Organism: Spirochaeta sp. UBA2779; assembly: GCA_002352375.1. Lineage (GTDB taxonomy): Bacteria > Spirochaetota > Spirochaetia > DSM-2461 > DSM-2461 > UBA2779. The sequence goes on from DEIH01000057.1 coordinate 3,108, forward strand.
CAGGAAGACCGGTTCCAGCTGAGAACTGTGAGGTTTGCAGTTCCGGTGTCTTTCATTTCGGTTTCTTTACCGGCAACGGGAACCACCACTTCAGATCCCCTGGCCAGCAGTTTTTCTATAAGCTTTCTGCCTGTCAGTGTTTCACTGCCGGAAATCAGCACAACCTCGTTCATCCAGCTAGTCTACTTTTTCCTCAGGAGTACCGTCAACGAGAGGCAGCAAGAAGATATTCAACCCTGTACCCGGCGCCTTTATCGGCGCGGCACCATTTTTTTATTGTTTTTTTGAGTTTCCTGTACCGCTGCCATCTCTTCAGACCGGGTTCTGCATCGGCTGCAGTAATCAGGGATACGGTACGGAAAAAAGTTATCCACCCCTCCTGCTTGTACCAGAGAATGCCGTCCCACTCGTTCACCCCGCACGTTTCCCTTATCACAGTTTTGGAAAACATTCGGGAAAGTGATTCTTCCGGGTTCCTGCCCCCCTTTAAATCTGATGAAAGTGCCGTTTTAAGGGGCTGTATAACCGAAGATTTTCCGGTGATAATACCAGTTTTTTTAAGCCAGTTTTCCAAACCCCAGGCCGACCAGGGTTCAAAATCCTCCCCGTATCCCTCAGACAGGGAAGAAAGAAGGCTCCATAGAGCGAGAAATAACGCCTCATCCCATTCTGAAAGAGTGTAAAGCCGGTTGAAAATCCTGCGAATTCCTCCACCGAACAGGCGAAATTGACGGACAGAACCCGGCAGGCGTTTTTTAATGAACGAAACAGTGTCTTCTGATTGAGGAGGAATTTCAGGGAAAAGATAAAGCTGCTGATTTTCAAGTTCCAGTAGAATTTCTGAAACCTTCTGTTTTGATTTTCCCGGCCAATCTGCTTTCTTTCCCCTTCGTATTGAGTCGGCAAGTTCAGCTGCGAGTTCGGGTGTTATCAGTGAGCTCAGAAGAGAGTGAATCGGCCGGAGGCGGATTTCAGCCACGGCTGCATCGGGGTCTGTAACACCGGAGCCGGCCAGTTCGGCGGCAAGTTTTCCCCATAAACCCTCAGCGGTTTCCTTTTCCCGCCGGAATTCCATAAATACCTGCCGTCCGAAACCGTCGATAACCACGGACAATCCCTGATTTTTTATTTCATTAACCGATCGTAAATACCAGAGAGCGGAAACCACATCCCTCATGAGCAGCCAGTTTTCCCCAGGATTAGTATCCAGACCCAGAGCTGAATCGAGGCTTTCATTGAGAATTTTCATATCCCCGATATTCACCGGAACCGAGCGGTGAATAGTTCCGGAAGCCCTCTGGTAGGAATTATTGACGATTACAAGAGATTGTTCCTCCCCACGGGAATTGGAGTAGGCAAAAACATTTTCATTTATCCCGCTGCTGCTATGAAGGTCGTAGAGCCTGAAGGAAGGGGCTCCGGCAAACATGCTCCGGTTTTTCAGCAGGGGAAAGATTTCCCGCTCATGCCGGGCTATCAGATTCGAGTCGGGATGCTCTTCCTTATAGGCCCTGATGTATTCCATGCCGTATTTTTCTGAATAACCTTCAATCTGTCCGTGACCGAACATGGGGAGTCCGGGAAGGGTGGCCAGAAGAGTGCAGGCGGCGAAGTAGCGATCGTCTTTTCCGAATTGATCGACGGCCGTTTCCTCATCGGGGTTGTTCATAAAATTGACAAAACGCTGGAGTATTCCCGGATCGAAGGCCAGAGTTTCCTTAATCATGTCCCGGTACTCCCGATTTTTCTCATCCCGGAGCATGTTCATAAAGGCCGAGTTGTAAACCCGGTGCATTCCCAGAGCTCTGACGAAATACCCTTCCATCATCCAGAAGGCTTCAGCCAGGAGCAGGGTGCCCGGTACCTCTGCGGCAACCCGGTCAACAACCTCTCTCCAGAACTCATCAGGACATGCTTTCTGAAATTCTTCGTCGGAAAGGGCGAATTCCGATCGGGAGGGGATGGCGCCCCCGGATCCGGGAGCGGGATACCAGAGTCTGCGTATGTGTTTCCGGGCCAGAACCATGGCGGCATCGAAACGGATAATCGGAAAATTCCGGGCCACATGGATAATATCCTGAATCACAGCTTCCCGGGCTTCGGGGTTAAGAAAATCAATCTGTGCCGTATCATTCCAGGGCATGGTGGTGCCGTCATTTCCGTGGTACACAAACCGGACTTCTCCTCTGCTGTTATCGGTTCTTTTAAAGACAACCGCCGCATCACTGCGGTTCCAGTAGTGGTCTTCCAGCCGGATATCAACATTCCCGTCGTTGGAGAGATTATCAGAATTAAAACTGTAGCCCGGATAGGGGCATTCTCCGGTGGAGAGCAGCCATTCCGGATGATTTCTTACCCAGTCCGAGTCAAGGCCGACGTGATTGGGAACCATATCGCTGGAGAGCCGGATTCCATAAGTCTCCGCCCGACCCCGGAGGTTTTCAAGTGCCCCCCAGCCGCCGAGTTCTCCGGAAATATCGTAGCCGAACAGGGAATAGGCAGAAGCTGCGGCTTCTGGGTTACCCATCCGTTGTTTGATATCCCGGCTGGCATTGCTGCGCTCCCACAACCCGATAAGCCACAGAGCGTTGAATCCGCGTGAGGAAAGCAGCGCCAATTCTTCATCTGGAACAGCATCCAGAGTGTGTATTTCTCTTCCGTAAGCCTTTGAGAGCTGATCCAGCCAGACCAGAACGTTTTTTGCAACAAGAACAACCCGGGGCATCCAGTCATCATCCCGGCTGAACCGGGCGGTTTCATCCAAATCGGAGAAACCCGGCCGCTGTACAGGTCCCGGGCCACCGAAATGGGGCCGCTGTTCCTCTTCAATCATGTCCAGGGCGCCGATGAGTCCGGCGGCCCAGTCTCCCAGCACCGAACCCCAATGCTTCAGAATATAAAGAAGCTGGGCCTTCACCGAATCCGGGGCCGCCTCAACGGGCTTTCGCAAAGTCGCCAGGGGAGGCGCATCTTCAGGCTCTCGTGGAGCCATGTTTTCATCAGCGGCTGAAATTTTTTCCCAGAGTTTCCCGCCGGGAGATTTTTCTTCGGCTGAAAAAAGCCGTCCCAAAGGGTTGAATGCCGGATCTTCAACCGCCAGCATTGCCAGGGTCCAGCGGCGTATAAGGTTTTCCGCTCCACCTTTGGTGTTAAGGGCTCCCCCGGGAGTCTTGCGGCCCAGCCAGAGATGTTCATCAGGGAAATGAGTGATAATATCCAGTAAAGGGCCTTCTGCCGGATCGTCGTCGCCGGTAAGCCCTGAGGCTTCAAGGGCGCCCTTTTCATAGGGATCTGATGATGCATAGTATTCAATCAGCAGGCGCCAGGCCGTAACGATACAGGCGGCACCGTAGATGTCTGAGGCCCTGGGGGCTTTTTCCCCGAACGCTTCGGCGTAAAGAAACGAGAGTTCTCTGGCCTCTTTGCGGGTGGATACCATCAGATAACCCTGCTCATCATAATAGTCTTCTGAAAGGTTCAGCTTCTCTCTGGCAATTCTGTTGAGGGGAAACACAGGTATGGCGGTTGAGTCAATCATGGGAACCTCCAGGGAAAACATGGTTCATACCCTGTGGCTCTGCCCAGAGGTATGATATCATTCATTATACTTGTAAAAAATAAATAGTGTTCCCCACCTTGTCACATCCTGCTTAAAATGCCCCAAAACGGCACTTTACCTTCGTTATCATCAATTCTTAAGTCGTTTAAGAAGGGTTTGGAAAAGTTGTGACAGTTAGCGAACAACCTTACGGTAGATTATATTTTCCTACGTCTCTTCATTTATTTTAATACAATACATGCATTTAGTCAATTATGGCTTATGTTCATTTAATGCCATTTCCTATCCATTTTGACGGCGAAATACCTTCACAAATGCATTCACAGAGCCATAATTCATTAAGGAATAAGTGATTCAGAATCCAATCACAGGAATCGCCCCATGTTCTCCGCGCCTTGGGCGCTGTT
>DEIH01000101.1:0-2689 GCA_002352375.1 Spirochaeta sp. UBA2779
AACAACGATTGGAGGAATAATCGGGGTAATCGGCGGGCTGGGCCTGAGCGCTCTGGGTATCAAAGCCCTGGGTTGGTCGTTCTCCCTGAACATGCCGGCGATTCTCGCCGCAGTGGTGTTTTCTACAGTTGTAGGCCTCTTTTTCGGTCTTTATCCTGCGGCCCGGGCCAGTAAACTCGATCCGGTGACGGCCCTGGCTTATGAGTAATCATTCATGACTCCCCTGCAAAAATAGGAGATTGTTGCAGAGGCAAGGCGCGAAAAGCACAGAAAGCGCAGTGTACGTTTAGTACATGAGCATTTCGAGCATTTTTGCAACGCATGGCGCAAAATCCCGCTTTGCGGGATTTTGCTTGTTGTATATGCGATCAGATACCTTTTTGCAGTGGAGTCATTCATCCTTTCTAGTCTAAATATCTATAAGGATGATGGTTTCAGCATTGATACCGTAGGGTCCCTGGATGATATCTTTACCATTCGGGCCAATGGCCAGAGAGCTGCCGATGCATTTACGCCCTTTCCAGGGGCCGCCTGTGATGGCTCCTACATTGCTTACACCGATGATGGGCATTTCAAAGTCCCTGGCTACCGGGATGTACACTTCTCGCCAGAAATCTCCGTATGGATCTGTAGTATTATCGTGGTTATCTCTGACAGCCCATGCGCAGGGGGAGAGAAGAAACTCTGCTCCCATCAGGCCGAGTGAGCGTGAAAGAACCTGACCCTCGGCAAAACCATCGGCACAAATCATCAGGCCGACACGTCCGAATATGGTATCGACAGCATTCAGTCTGTCTCCTGTAGAGTAGTATTGCCGGCCGATATCAAGCACGTTGATTTTCCTATGCTGGAGAATCACCTCTCCATTTTCATCGATGAAGACAGCGGTGTTGTATACCTTGTCTCCGGCATGTTCAGTGATACCAGCACAGACATGGATGTGAAAATCGGCGGCTGCCTTCCTGAGGATACGGCAGCTCTCACCTTCAGGTATCACCTCAGCAAGAGTTCCTGAAGAAGGATGGGTCCATCCCAGATCCAGACACTCAGGCAACAGTGCAATTTCGGCACCCTGATTTGCCGCTTTTTCAATCAAACTTACCGCATGGTTAAGATTTTCTTCCCTCTCTCCTCCGATTACCAGCATCTGTATCATGGCCAATTTGAACATCCCGGTTGCCCCCCTGGATTCTTATCATACAGCAGTTTTTTCATGAGATGCTTCCCCGCTCCTTGCTTAAGTAGTACCATTAAGCCATGGCAAAGCAATTGAATTTTAAACAGGAACTAGTCGGCGTTTTCGGAAAACCTGTGGCGGAGAACCCCACACAGCTGATGGTAGAAGCGGCTTTCAAAAAGCATAATCTGGATTGGCGTTATCTCACTCTGGAAGTGGATCCAGCTCATCTTGGAGATGCTGTTAGAGGTGCCCGGGCTATGGGCTTTCAGGGATTTAATTGCACCATCCCGCATAAAGTTGCCGTAATTGAACACCTTGACGGCCTTGGTGAGTCAGCTTCTGCTATGGGAGCGGTGAATTGTGTGGTGAATCGTGGCGGCAAATTCATCGGTGAGAACACGGATGGGAAAGGTTTTGTTGTTGCTCTGGAGAGCCTGACTGAAATTACAGGAAAGAGCTTTGTAATCTTCGGCGCCGGTGGTGCGGCCAGGGCCATCGGAGTCGAAGTTGCCCTTGCCGGGGCCGTTTCAATCATCATTGTGAATCGCAGTGAGGAGCGAGGGCTGAAGCTCGTTGAATTGCTGAATTCTAAAACACCAGCTAATGCTGATTTTGTAAAATGGGAAGGTGATTATACGGTACCCCGGGGTACCGATATCGTTGTAAATGCAACGTCTATCGGCCTGTATCCGGATGTCGACGCTGTTCTTCCTTTAAATCATAACAGCTTATCCCCGGAAATGGTGGTAGCTGATGTTATCCCCAATCCGCCTCGAACCCGACTGGTTCGTGATGCAGAGGCTGCCGGGTGCAAGGTGATTGATGGTTTGGGCATGCTGGTGAATCAGGGAATTATCGGCATTGAATACTGGACAGAAATTACACCCGATGCCGCAGTGATGCGATCAGCACTGGAAGAGGTGTTCGGCAGCTGATCTTTTCAAGCCGGGAAAGGGCCTTCTTTGCTTTTCTACTGAATTTAAACATAATAATGAAGATGAGACAAAGCAATAAGTTACATGTGCTTACATTTATCATTCCGTTGTTTATGATTTTCACTCATATTTCCGGTGCAGATGATATTATAATCGGAGATGTTCGGTTTCAGGGTTTGAAAAGAACAAAGGACCATATTGCGCTTGAGATTATCCGGCCGGTAAAAATAGGAGATATATATACAGAAGAAACCGAAGGACTGATTATTCAGGAACTCAGAGAATCGGGAATCTTTAATCCGGAAATAACAACCCGAACAAATATTGAAGGTGATATAGCCATAATCGATGTCTTTCTCAGAGACAGATGGACATTGATTCCGATACCTTTGTTTTCGTTTTCTAAAAGCGGATCCTGGAGTGTGGGAATTCTGGGAATAGAAAGCAATTTTCTTGGCTATTATAAAACTTTAGGCCTTGGATTCTTTTTCGGCTCAGAGGGTTGGACTCTGTTGAGTTTCTATAATGATCGTATCTTCCTCGGAACGGATATGAAATTAACCGCCGGATTTAC
>DEIH01000101.1:2742-3489 GCA_002352375.1 Spirochaeta sp. UBA2779
TACCAATCTGATGATATTTCTTTGAGCTTTGGTCTTGAATATCCTTTTTCGGAAGAGTTCTCAATCGCAGGAAGCTGGGGATACAATCGTTCGATTCTTCGTCCTGAGAGTTTTGCAGCCACCGGGATCCCCGATTTGCATTCAACCGGCATAATTGGAGAAATCAAGTGGAAAGATTTGTATTACGATATACCATTTGAATATGGATTTCTGGCTAAAACATCAATTGGTTGGAACTGGGGCTTTGACGGAACACCGGACTATTTAACTGTAAATGGCCGAATAAAGTGGTCGTTAAACCCTAGCAGGAAACATCTATTTGTGATTTTAGGTAATGCTGCCTGGGCGCAGAACCTGCCGGTTCAGCAACAATTCCGACTAGGTGGCAGCCCTGGTTCTCGTGTTCTTCCCATGGGCAGGATTCCAGCTGACGAATATGCTGACTCTGCTGTCGAATACAATGTACCACTGTGGTTTTTCCCGGGAGGAACTCTTTCTTCGAAGGTTTTTTATGAGATTGGTTATTATAAATCTGATATCGTAACACGAACGCTCTTTCATGGACCGGGATTGGGTATTGAAATCTACATAAATAATCTGGCAATACCGGCGTTGCAATTCAATGTGGCCTGGAACCTGGAGACTAATCGTTATCAGTTCAATGTAGGAGTTGGTATGGCCGGAGGCAACCCGGATTAATTCACTTCTCCAGAAACGGGCTGCTGGGGAATATCTGTTCTGCGGATT
>DEIH01000042.1 GCA_002352375.1 Spirochaeta sp. UBA2779
GGTGTGGAGATGAACGTTCTATCGCTCAATACACCGGATGAAGTAAAAGAGTATGTTCGCAACCTGCTGCCGAAAATCGAGGGACACGGCGGTATCGCCATCGGTACCGGGAATCAGATTTCATCCTACTCTCTGGTGGAGAACTGGATCGCCATGAGTGAGGCTGTGCGGGAGTGGCGGGGAGAGTCGGTATAATATCTTCAGCCGATATTCCCCAGGGAGATATGCTTGGTTTCCATAAAGGCTTCCATACCTTCGGATCCGAGTTCTCTACCGACTCCGCTCTCTTTCATACCGCCGAAGGGGCAATTACTTGTTGAGGGTACCGCGTCGTTAAGACCGACAGAACCGGCCTCAAGGGCTTCAGCAACTCTGAATGCCCGATTTAAATCCCTGGTGTAGACATAGGCCGCCAGACCATAAACAGTATTGTTGGCCTGGGTGATAACTTCCTCTTCGGAATCAAAAGGAACTATCGGTGCCAACGGGGCGAAGCTTTCATCAATCATGCACACTGCATCTTCTGGAACATCAGCCAGTATGGTGGGTTCCAGATAGGGGCCGTCTTTACGATCGACAGCTTTCCCGCCGCAAATAAGTCTTGCTCCCCGGTCCAGGGCATCTTTTACCTGGGCGAGAGCATCGCTTAATGCGTTCTGGCTGATAAGGGGGCCGATATCAATACCTTCTTCCAGGCCATAACCGATTTTAAGTCTTCTGGTCCGTTCATCGAGCATTTTAAGAAACTTCTCATAAACAGATCGTTCCACATATGTGCGGTTTGATGCTATGCAGGATTGACCGCTGTTGCGGAATTTGGTGATGATAACACCTTCTAAAGCGGCTTCAAGATCTGAATCACTGAAAACGATTATGGGTGCATGTCCGCCAAGCTCCAGAGAGAGGTTTGTTACTGTGGCAGCGGATTTTCGGATGAGTTCCTTACCAACCTTCGTGGATCCTGTAAAGGTTATTTTCCGGCAGATTGGATTTTCCATGAACTCATCTGAGATTTCAGCAGCAGGGCCAAGGACAACTTGAAAAACGGCCCTGGGGATACCGGCATCTTCCAGGGCTTTTGCCATCGCAAGAGATGAAAGGGGTGCTTTTCCGGAAGGCCTCAGTATTACTGTACAACCGGCAGCCAATGCCGGTGCCACCTTGCGTGCGGATAGTACCAGTGGAAAGTTCCATGGTGATATAGCCGCTACAACTCCTGTGGGCTGCTGAAGTATGAGATGACGTTTACCCTCGGCCTGAGGCGGGACTATCCGTCCATAACCACGCCGGGCCTCTTCGGCGAACCACCGGAAATGATCTATTGCGACGTTAACCTCTCCTCTGGCCTGGGCCAGTGGTTTTCCATTCTCACGTGTAATGGTAACGGCAATTTCTTCAAGTCTTTCTGCCATCAATCCGGCAGCTTTAAGCAGTATGTCTGCCCGATCCCGTCCGGTTTTTGCCCGCCACCCGGAAAAAGCTTCCTGGGCTGCATCTAAAGCCTTCTGAGTTTCATCCCTTCCGACAGTGGCCACTGTGGCAATGGTATCTCCGTTACCGGGGTCTGTTACTTCTATGGTGCCGGTTCCCTCAACCCAGGATCCGTCTATAAAAAGCTTACTAATCCCCATATGGCCCACCAATCCACTTGGGAACGCTTTCCCAGTCACCGAGAAACTGTTGAAGAACCAAATCGGTAAGGTGATGATCATAAAGACCTGAAAGGATGGAGAAACCCATAGTACAGGCATCAGCTCCTATGAGTGCGGACTGGAGAACATGCTCAGGATGGCGGATTGCCGCTGTAAGTAATTGGGTCTCAAAGCCGTAATTATCGAATATCTTCCGAATTTGATCGACCAGCTCAATTCCCTTCTGACCCGCTGAATCAAGCCGGCCGATGAAAGGGCTGATGTAGGTAGCACCGGCTTTTGCGGCAAGAAGGGCCTGTAGTGGAGTGAAATTAATGGTGGCGTTGGTACTGATTCCCTCGGAAGATAGAATCCGGATTGCCTTGATTCCTTCTTTAATCACAGGAACCTTAACGATGACATTGTCGGAAATCTCAGCCAGAGCACGGCCTTCCCGAACGATACCCTCGGTATCTGTAGCTATAGTTTCAATGCTGACCGGACCTGATACAAGACGGCAGATTTCCGGATATATTTTACTGGGATTACCCCCGGCGGTTTTTACATGCGACGGGTTGGTGGTTATACCGTCGATAATACCCCAGTCTACAGCTTGTTTCACTTCATCAAGGCGGGCAGAGTCAAGAAAGAGTTTCATAATTAATAAACCGATACCTTTAAGATTGGATACTGATGATTATAGAGTGACTTTTCATCCTTCGGGGAGAGCCTGGACGGCTAATAAGGTAAAATTTCGGATATTTAAGCCAGTTTTATTACTTTTCCCGACTGATAGGATTGCCGGGCAGCCAGAGCTACTCGAAGAGCTTCAATTCCGTCATTCAGAGTTGTCGGGAACTCCCGGTCAATTATAAAGCAGTTTACCAGAGCCGCAACATTATCACGGATTGATTCGGGTTCACCGGCTTCACTGTCCCAGACTCTTACAACAGCATCTTTCGGCCCGGAGTTTAAAGGGGCATAGCTGAGAACTCCCCAATAGTCGCTTACTCCGTTATCCAGACTGGAATACCGCTCTTCTTTCAAGCCCAGCCAGGCCGTACCTTTTGTTCCATGTACCTGGATTGTAAGATTAAAATCAAATCCGGTAAGGGCATGAGATATCTGCCATGCAGAACCATTGGTGAATCGACCCTGACAGAATGCTACATCCTCATAATCAAAATCCTGATGAATTGCCCCTGTTCCGACGGTATGGACAGATTCGAATTCCCCTCCGGTGAGGAATCGGGCCAGATCGAACCAATGTGATGTCTCTTCAACAATCAGGCCGCCGGATTTGGATTCAGATTGGATCCATTTATTCCATTTATCACGTCGGAATGGTTTCCTGAAGTGATGAAGAGAGAATGCTTTTATCTCGCCCAGATTTCCCGAGATTATCAGATTCCGAAGGGCTTCCGCCCCGGGATTCAACCGGAATTCATATGCAACTGCAACCCTTTTGCCCGCAGCTGAGGCGGCAGCCCTGATACGTTCTGCACTGTCCATGGAGAGGGCGACCGGTTTCTCCAGTATGAGATGCTTGCCGGCTTCCAGTAATAGAATCGCATGTTTCTCATGAAGATAATCCGGAGTACAGAGGCTTACAAGTTCGATTTCATTATCACCGGCAACATCCCTTATATCGTGGCAGGGTCTGATTCCCAGATCTTCCCAACGGCTGGAGATCTGCTGCTCTGTAAATAATGGCCGCAGTACCGTCATACTTCCCTGGGCGAATGTCCCACCGATACTACTTCGGCGAGGCTCCCAGGCATCAGCAACAGCGATAAGTTCCGTTTGGGCAGACTGGAGGTAAGCAGCCACATGAGCCATGCCGATTCCAAGCCCGACAACTGCTGTTTTCACTTAGTTACAACCCCGGGTTTAGCGGGCAGGATACGCCGGGCATTATTCTGCAATATTGGAGCAAGAGTTGATTCCGGCAAATTCAGCCCCTGTACCGTTTTTTGACCTTCCGGGACCAGAGGATAGGGATTGTCTACAGTTTTACTGCTGCTCAGAAAATCCAGAAGGCGCCGGTATCGTTTCTGATTTCCCGGGAGAGACTCTCCGGAAAATGCTTTGAAATCCAGAGGGAAAAAGAATGCATCAGTACCGAAAAGTATGCGGTTGCGAAAGCTCTTAAAAAACTCCGCTGCCTGCTCCGGATTCCTGTTGAGTGGCTCATAAAAATAGTTGCCCGGGGCCAGATCGAACATGGCGTTTGGTGAATCTTTCAGGAAAGCTGCTGCTTCTGCCAGGTTTCCTCCCAGAAACAGCAGGTGAGGAAATACAAAGGTGGTATCCGGAGCGGCCTGACAAAGCCGTGCGCTGCTGTCTATAAGGGTTTTGAAATCGGGAACCTCCATTCCGGCCAGAGAATATTCTCCGGATTCTTTATTCCAGAACTCCGGGGGGTCTCCGATATGGAAAAGGACCGGCATACCATGTTTTCCCGCTACCCGGCTGGCATCGATCAAGCGCCTGTCATCGGGCATCAACACGAGAGCCGCAGCCAGCTCCGGTTTTCCCTCCCACAGCTTGAGTCCGTCAAAACCGGCCTCTGCCATAGCTTCCACCTGTGCGGCAGGATCCCAGTCCCGGCGTCTTCCTTTCAAAAGGTTAGAATTATCCAGGGAACCAAAAGCATAAACCTCAGGAGATGTATCTATGTCGGAGTTCAGCTGCCGTTTACTCTCAAGAACGAAGGGGTTCAGATTTACCGGTTCATGAGGGCCATCGGGGAAACCGGAAAGGGGCATGGACAGGAGAACCAGTCCCACGAGCCCTTCAGATTTCATATACTTTCTGATTTCACTAACCCGCCGAACATCCCCGCCGTGTACATGGAAATCAAAGGCCTGCAATTCGGGCATGGGTCCTAGCGTAGCCCGAACTGTGGTACTTCAGCCACTTCTGCGGTGACGGTGAGTGAAGCAGCGGTATGTTTTCTTGCGTAGGATGCAGGAAACTCCGATCCAATCGGTCCGAAGAGCAGCTTGCGGACCACAGTCTTCTGCCAGGGACGATTCATCCAGATAGATAACCTCTCTGATGCCAGAATGGATTCCATTCCCACAGTGACGGCCCGTTTCGGAATCCGCTCGTAGGCTCCTCCCAGTGAAGTATGGGAATTTGTTGTGATGGTTTCAGGTGTCAGGCTGATAATTCGGGAAGGAGAGTTTTTGGGACTCGGTGCTTCATTAAAGGCTAAATGACCATTGATTCCCACTCCTGCATAACAGACTGTGGCACCCCCCAGGTTCTTAAGATTCTCGTCGTAGGATTCAGCTGCGGAAGGTGTGGGGAAGTGGAGCTGCCGCTTCTGAAAACCAAAGGCCCCGTCGATGATGGACTTCAATTCCCTTCCTATGAAACCCCGGAATGATAGAGGATGGTCTACCGAGATAAGATTATCATTTTCATCGAGATATTCGTCCATAAAAAACAGATGGAGATGGGAAAGGTTTAGAGGAAGGGCCGTCAGGAGGTCAAGTAAATAACGGTACTGATAAACAGGCCCCACAGGGACAATAAAAACTGTTTCCCTGCCCAGTTCCAGATCGGTGGAAATCTCCCGATACATGTCCAGGGCCATCCACCAATAGAGAACTGAGTCATTCTCGGCAATTCGCAGGGGCATAGGGAGTTCCGAATCGCCAGTTTTCAGAACCCTGTCCAGGAAATTGCTCACGCTCTACCCCTTTAATGCACCGCTGGTCATACCCTTGATTATCTGCTCGTGGAGAACAATGTAAATAACAATCGTAGGCAGCATGGTAAGTACAATAGCGGCGAACATGGATGTGTAGTCTGTGAAAAACTGACTGGTAAAGAAACGAATACCGAGCTGCAGGGTACGGACTGCCGGTCTTGAAGTGAGCAGCATGGCGTAAATGAATTCATTCCAGCTGAAAAGGAAAACAAAGGTTCCTGCAGTTACCATTCCGGGTTTGGTGAGGGGTAAAATAATTCTCCAGTATCGTCCCACGAATCCGGTACCATCCATAATTGCAGCCTCTTCTAATTCTCTGGGTAGAGTACGCATGAAACCGTAGAGCAGGAAAGTTGAGATGGGGATGTTGATGGCCGTATAGGTGAATATAAGAGCCCAGAGGCTGTCATAGATTCCCAGTGAGTTGGTAAGACGGAAGTAGGGAGCCATCAGAGCAATGATGGGTACCAGGACACCGGCCAGTATGAGATTGAGCAGACCCTGGCGGAAGGGGAATCGTTCCCGTGAAAAGACGAAACCCGCCATAGAGGTGACAATCATGGTGAGGCCTGTGGAGACAGTTGATACGATGATGCTGTTCAGAAAGAGGCGGGGCAGGCCTGATATCTTCATCGCATTTGCATAATTGGCGAACTGCCAGATTTCCGGCATTGCAAAGGGTTTCAGCTGCAGTTCCAGATTGGTTTTAAAACTTGAGATAAGAAGCCATAACAGGGGAATAAAAGTGAATGTAAAAAAGAATATCAGGACAACCCATTTGGCTGTATTTCCCAGAACCTGTGTTGTTCCCCGGCCGTTTGTTCTGACGATAGACATAGTGCGGCTCCTACTGTGTCAGATCGGAAGCGGAACTTTTCCGTCCGATAGTCGATCGTATGACAACAATCATGATTAAACCCAGTATTACAAGGGTAGTGCTGATTGATGATGCCTGTCCGTACTTCAGAGCACTCAGTTTTTTATAGAGAAGTATTCCAAGAACTGAGGTGCGGTTTGCCGGTCCTCCGTTGGTGAGCAGGAAGGTGGCCTCAAAGTGGCGCAGACCATAGGCCATTGCCAAAGTCATGGCTGTTACTAATATATCTTTTATCATCGGTATGGTGATGTGCCATTCCTGCTGCCAGACATTGGCACCGTCAATCTCTGCAGCTTCATAGAGACTGTCGGGAATGGTCATAACCGAGGCGAGAATAATAATCATGAAATATCCGATGTAGAACACCTGCTGAACGATAATTGCCGGTAGAGCGGTAGCGTACTCGCCGAGCCAGTTATGGGTAAGATTATCCAGCCCGATGGCCGTGAGCAGTTGGTTAATAGCGCCGTATTCGGCGTTGTAAAGGGCGGCCCACATCATGGCAATAGCTACCTGGCTGATCACATTGGGAAGAAAATAGACAGTTCGTAAAAATTTCCACCCTCGGGGACGACGGGCAAGAATGAGAGCCACCAGGGCCGCCAGTCCTATTTGTACAAAGCCATTGGCGAAAAGCCATATAAAATTGTTCTTCACTGAAAGCAGGAATGTTTTGTTCTGGAAATTGGAAATAAAATGCTGCAGTCCGACAAATTCAGGTTTACTAACGCCGTTCCACTTCAGTGTGCTGGTAATAAAGATAAATCCCAGAGGATAGACAAAGTAAAAAAAGAATAGAATCAGGAGAGGTATGAGGAATAGAACGATCCAGAATGCATTCTTACTGGATTTGACATACATAGCAGAAATCTCCTTTAATCTTCAGATTGTAAGAGCGGCCCGCTTCCACGGGCCGCCTGATTTTCTTTTGGAACAATATCTCTTTACTGAGCGTCGATGAGCATCTGGACGAATTCTTCCGGAGTGGCTTCACCAAGAGCCATGGCTGCCAGGGCCTGGCCGAACTCCTGAATAACTGAAACATCAACCTGACTCTGGAAGTGGCCGATGACAAAGGAGGCTTCACTGGCGGCGCGGACGAACTCTCTCTGAAGAGGATCGGCATCAGCACCCAGTTCGTATTTAACTGCGAAAAGAGAACCAGCAGATTCGCTGACCATTTTCACATTATCAGGTTCCGTCATGTACTTCATGAAGGTAATAATAGCATCCCTTTTACGGGGATCGTCAGTATTCCCGGCCGCGAGATTAGACAGCATAAAGCCGATCTGATGTCCGGAGTATTCTCCTATTTTCGGAGCTGCAGCAAGCCTGGTTGCCGCATGAACTTCCGGGGCATCACCGCGGATACGACCGATATACCAGGGGCCGTTTATGAATGTGGCAGTATCGCCGGCCATGTAATGACCGCCGGAAACTCCGGCATCACCGCCAACAGCATCACGTGTTGTGTTCCCGTCGGAAAAGAGTTTCTTCAAAACTTCGGCGCCCTTGACATATACCGGGTCTGTTAATGGTTTATCCCATACATCGGGACCGCCGAGACTGCCCATGATATGACTGAACCAGAGCATACTGGTCCAGGCGTTGGATCCGCCGGTCATCTGGCTTCCCGGGACGATTCCGGCAGCTTTCAACTTGTCTGCAGCTGCCCAGAATTCTTCAATTGTGGCAGGGAATGTGTTTACACCAACCTTTGCGAACAGATCACTGTTGTACCAGATGGGTGTGATGCCAATTTCATAAGGAACAGATTTGGTTTTTCCGTCTTTGGTACTGTCAAGAATATAGCTTTCTACAAAGTTGTCGCGCCATGAACCCTGTAGCTCGTCTGTGAAGTCAAAGAGAATATCACTATCATAATATTGAAAGCTTGTAGGATCCGGGTTGAAGACAAAAATATCAGGTGCCCGTCCTGATGATAGCTGGGTATTCAACTTGTCCCGATAGCCGTCTGTGTCGGGATTGGGCTCCAACAGCACTTTAATCTCACCGGCATGCTGATTGTTGAAAGCTTCGAGCAGTGATGCCAGTGGCCCTGATTTGGAATCCTGTCCCACCCAGAAAGTGGGGAAACTCAAGACTATTTCTCCAGTCTCTTCCACTGCTGCGTCACTGCCGCCATTGGCGAAGACAGGAACTGCAAAGGCAATGATCAGCAATAAAGCCAACCCGCGAACGATACTTTTCATAAAGATCCTCCTGATATTTTAAAACCCCCGATGCGGTTTATAAGTATAAACGCCGGACCGGGATGTTTCTATTCTAACCTATCGGGGCTCATGTTGTGATATCCCCTTTTTCACCTTTCATAAAGTCGGTGTTCTTATCCCCTACCCAGTAGCGTTCACCGGCGATACACCATATAAAGCACAGAGCAGAATCGTGACTGAATACCGGATGATAATTCATGACAGGTATGGTGACATGATCTCCAACTCCTACAGAGGTAACGAATGTCTGGTTCTCATCATCTTCGTATACAGTCATGGCACCTTCGCCTTCGATGAAGCTGTACACCTCTTCCTGATCAGTGTGGTTATGAGGAGGCCAGGCCCGTGTATAATCCTCATAGAAGGTATACCCGGCTATAAACTTATTGGCCCCTTCAGAAACATCGAACATCTTATAGACAACTTTACGGTTCAGGTGCCTGATACGCTTGTTATTCTTTTTTGCTTCTTCAAAACTTGAGTGGAAAACCGGATGAATATCCGTCCCTGGAGCTCTGTATACATAAAGATGTCCTTCATCGTCACCCTGATGGCTTATCTGGAAACCCATACCTGAAGATACGTAGAGTACGTCGTAGTGATTCAGTTGATAGTTGACCTTTCCCGCTATGCAATTTACCGATGCTCCAAGATTGAAAAGCAGTACTTCTTCTCCCGGGAAGGCATAAGAAGGGCTGATGGTATTATTGATGCGGAGGTTGGCGGCACTCAGGAAATCGAGGCCGCTGTCCGGACCGTTGAACGTTTCCGTCATAGTACAGCGGCTACATTCCGAGTTGAATCTTTTACCAGGTTTCGGCATCTGATTTCCTTTATGTAAAACTGGTTTGTCAGAACTGGTTATTAATTAGTTACTGTAAGTAAATTATACATGGGGTAATTGGAGTATGCAACAGAAAAATTGCCCGGTTCAGAGAATTCAGCTTAAAGAAGTAGATAGTGTCCCCCACCTTGTCA
>DEIH01000216.1:0-11089 GCA_002352375.1 Spirochaeta sp. UBA2779
TGCCTTTTACAGAAGTATCAAGTTTAGCTAAAGCTGAAATTACACGTGACTTCATCGCCTGCATTGAATCTATCTGTTCACCGGATCCGGCTGGTTTTGTCTCAAGATGCATTATCCCGAAATCCCGTAGGCGTTTTAAAGACACTTTTCGATCTTTTTCGAAGATTACCAGAGAGACTTTCTTCATTGGTACAATCATCCGGCTACCCTCTCCAGACCACGCTTGGCTATTTTACCGCGCACAACTGCAGCAGTCTGCTGATCTCCAAGATAAATACTGATTTTTTTAATATTAACTCTGGTTTCCGGAATCATTACTTTTTCGAAAAGGTTTACCCTCTGAGTCGTTGTCCGCAGTTCAATGGCAAGCAGACGCCGCTGTTCTTCAAGCACTCTAAGCTCAAGATCCAGAAGCATGACACGCTGAAGCTCTTTAACCGCTTTATCAACCCACAGTGGTTTTAACCATAGGTCGTAAGCCACCGGGGCAAAACGAGCACCGGAAAAAACAGGTATGCTGACACCGGCGATGTTCCCGATTCCCGTCTGGATTTCTTCCAGCACAAGAAGTGTTTCATCAAGACCGACGTCCTCACCGAACACGCCGATCCACCGTCTGAAATCATCCTCCAGGGCCTCTTTTTCATTTCGTACTGATTCTTCCCGTTCCTCAACTTTGCGAATTTCCATCTGAAGCTGTTGTTTTTTCAGGATGAGGGTGGGCAGATACCTGGTGTACATTTTCAGGGCATCTTTCTGTTTTTTCAGCTCGTTCTTTGTGAGCTTGATTTTGGCCATGGATACCTACTCCTGCCCCGCCTTGTTTTTCAGGGAATCTACGGGCCAGAATTTATCGATCAGACTGGATCTCAAACCGGTTTCTTCCTTTTCAAAACAAGCCGAAAGTATTTTCCAGCCGTTATCCAGGGCCTGTTCCAGAGGGATATTCACCGTAAGATCCATCATTTCTTTCTCAAACAGTTCCCCGTATCGGATGAGCTTCTCATCCCACTCTGTCATCTGAAATCCCATGGACTGCTTCTCGAGAGCTTCCTTGTAAGCTGCGTAAATTTTAATCATACCATCCATCAAGGGCCGATGATCTTCTCTGGTGCGGTCGTTAACCTGCTGTTTAAGCCGGCTGAGAGAACCGAATGGTTCGATCCGTCCGTTTCTCAGATAATACTGACCCTCGGTGATATAACCCGTATTATCAGGCACCGGATGGGTAACATCATCACCGGGCATCGTAGTAACAGCCAGAATGGTAATTGAGCCTGCACCTTCGATATCTACAGCCTTTTCATATCGGCTGGCCAGCTGGGAATATAAATCTCCAGGATAACCGCGGTTGGATGGAACCTGCTCCTGGGTGATTGCAATTTCTTTCATTGCATCGGCAAAGTTAGTCATATCTGTCAGCAGAACAAGAACTTTCCTGCCGTCCAGTGCAAATTTTTCCGCTACGGCAAGAGAGATATCGGGAACCATCAGACTCTCAACCACCGGGTCGGCCGCAGTATGAATAAAGAGAATAGACCGGCTCAAAGCACCGCCTTCCTCAAGGGTTTCCTTAAAATACAGGTAGTCATCGTATTTAAGGCCCATTCCACCGAGGATAATCAGATCGACTTCAGCCTGAAGGGCGATTCGAGCCAATACCTCGTTATAGGGCTCACCGGAGATGGAGAATATCGGTAGTTTCTGACTTTCCACCAACGTGTTGAAAAGATCGATCATAGGTATACCCGTACGTACCATATTCCTGGGAATAATCCTTTTCGCAGGGTTAAACGAAGGGCCTCCGATAGATATCAGATTCTCTGACAGGCTCGGACCTTTATCTCTGGGTTCACCGGATCCGTTAAAAACTCTACCCAGAAGAGATTCGGAATAAGAAATCTGCATCGATTTACCTAAGAAACGCACCTCATCACCGGTGGAGATACCCCGGCTTCCTGCAAAAACCTGTAGAGAGACCAAATCGTTATCAAGTTTTATAACTTCAGCCAGAGAGGTACCGAATGATGTATTTATCTGAGCCAGATCTCCGTATCGTACCCCATCAGCTCTAACAATAATTACGTTCCCAGCTATGGATTCAATTCTACTGTATACCTTGCTCATTTTATTAAATCCTCCAGAATAGAGGCGGCTCGTTTATCTGTACCGAGGCTCTTGGCCTGCAGTATATCTGCTATCTCTTTCTCGTACTTTTTAAAACTGTCACTCCGCCATTCGGCGCCGTTGTAATCAAGATATTTCTGTCTCATCTGATAAAACCAGCGTCGAGCCTCCTCTTTATCACTGAAGTTCAGTTCAGTTGCAAGAAGCAGAAGAATCTGGGCGAAAACCTTTTTCTGCCGTTCCGGGGTTACTGCAGCATCAACCGGGTCGAAAGAGTTCTGCTGGAAATAAACAACATCGAGGAACTCACCTTTCTGGAAAATGATATAGTCCTGAAGGCTGGTTCCTTCCTCTCCGACAACTTTCATCATAGCTTCAATTTCACCGGATCTGGCCAGGATATCATGGGCATATTTTACATGATCCACAGGCATTATACCGTTGTACTTACTCCAGGACTCGGTAGGATGAATAGCAGGATATTTACGGGCATCTGAGCGCTCACGGGAAAGTCCGTGAAAAGCGCCGACAACTTTTAAAGTAGCCTGAGTAACAGGTTCTTCAAAGTTTCCACCCGCCGGACTTACCGTACCACCAATAGTAACCGAACCGATATTGCCATCATTCAGCCTGACAATCCCGGCTCTCTCATAAAAGGCGGCAATGCTGGACTCCAGATAGGCGGGAAAAGCTTCTTCTCCCGGTATTTCCTCCAGGCGGCCGGACATTTCTCGCATAGCCTGAGCCCAGCGGCTGGTAGAGTCGGCCAGAAGAAGGACATCCAGTCCCATTTGTCTGTAATACTCCCCCAGTGTTACTGCGGTATAAACTGAAGCTTCCCGGGAGGCAACGGGCATCGAGGATGTATTACTGATAATAATGGTACGTTCCATCAACGATTTTCCGGTTTTGGGATCTATCAGTTCAGGAAACTCTTTAAGAGTTTCAACAACTTCGCCGGCCCGTTCTCCACAGGCGGCTATAATAACAATATCAACTTCGGCATGACGGCTGGTTATCTGCTGAAGTACCGTTTTTCCAGCACCGAATGGTCCGGGGATACAGTAGGTACCGCCCTTGGCAACCGGGAAAAAAGTATCCATAAGCCGAACCTTGGAAACCATAGGTTCTACAGGCTTCAAACGTTCGTCAAAAAGGGTGATCGGCCGTTTTACCGGCCATTCAAAAATCATTGTGAATGACTTCTTTCCACCCCGGGGATCCTCGGCTTCGACAATTTTATCTGAGACTGTATAAGGACCTTCTGAAACAACCGATACAACGGTGTATTCGTCTCTGAGATTGAAAGGAACCATCACTTTATGATCGTAGGGACCTTCAGGAACAATGCCCAGACAGTCACCGGCATTCACCTTATCACCGACATTCACTGACGGTTTAAAGCTCCACTGTTTCGTTCGGCTCAGGGCCTCGAGATAAACACCGCGTTCAAGAAAAAAACCTGCCTTTTCGGCCAGTTCGGGCAGTGGATTCTGCAGTCCGTCATAAACCTGCCCCAACAGTCCAGGTCCCAGTTCTACGGCAAGCATTTCTCCGGAAAAACTAACTTCATCTCCGACACCGATTCCTCTGGTCTGTTCAAAAACCTGAAGCTGGGCAACCTCACCCCGTATTCTGATGACTTCGGCTTTTAAACGCTTATCCCCGTTCAGGATATAACCGACCTCATTCATTATGATATTTCCGTCGGTTTTAACGGATACCATATTTCCGTTGATACCAACCACTTTCCCTGTTGTACTCATCAGTTATCACCCCCATCCGGGATATCAGCACCCGAGGCAGTAAGCACCCGGGCGTATAAATTACGATATGCAGCAAAACCTTTTTCTTCATCAAATTTTGCACGTCTTTCGAGAATCTGAAGTTTCATTCTGTATGATATTAAAAACTCTATATCAAAAAAATGGCCAGTAGAAAGCTCTTCAATTTTAAGCCATCTGCAACTGTCCAGATACAATTCAGCTTCAAGAGGAGAGCTTTTACTCATGGCTTCAGAGGCAATTGCTGAAGTACCTGAAATTGATTCAGATTCCCGGAGATACTCTTCAGAACTGAGGTTCTGTTCGGCAGCCCTCTGTATTACCAGTTCATTTCTCAGACTTCTCTCCCAATCACGGTAGGAAGCACAAATACCGGGTGCTTCAGGATCTTCCGGATTCAATGAAGAATCGACAAGACCGCTGTAATCGCCATCAGCTACGAACCTCCGGCAGACATCGAGCATCTCCTGAGTACTTACAGGCGCCGGCTGATCCGGTCCTATCAGCATGGGCAGAGAAGCTGATGCGTAATAATATGCAGCCAATTGACGCCCCCTATTCCGAGAGCAGAACGGCCAGACGAGGGTTTAAGTATCTTCCAAGCATGGCGGCAATTTCTTTGTCAGAAAAGTCATAAAAAGCCGACCCGTCTTTCATTGAAATACGGAAACCTGCATCAAGGCCCTTAAAAGGTTTAATTTCTATGCCTGAAGATATTTCTGTACTGAGCTTTGAAACCAGAGTACTTTCCGTTCTGGAAAAGTTTTCCTCAGAAATAAGCACTTCTAATGCTCCACAATCCGATTCGGAGAGTGTTTTAACGGCAGCAATAACCAGCTCAGATAACAATCCGGTTTCCAAAACCTCAGCTGTTTCTTTTACAAGGACCTTCCCGAACAGAGATTCTATTTCACCTCTAACGGTAAGAATAAGGTCTCGCCCAGCCTGCCTGAGGGCTTCGCGACCGCTTCGTACTGATTTTTCAGCATCTGTTTTGGCCGTTTCGCGGATTTTATCAGCATCATTCTGTGCATTTTGAATAAACGCAGCTGCCTGATCTTTTGCATCAGCAATAATTTGAGCCGCACTTTCTTCAGCATTTTTCACACCATCATTTTTGATCTTATCGATCAATTCCTTGAGTTGAACGTCCATGAACCTTCCTTATTCAATATACCTTGATACTTTCTCACTGATTCGATCAATTACAATATTCACAACTTCGGGGTAGTCGTACTTAGCAACCAAGTCCTGCAGATAACTTTTAAGTGAATGAAGAGCCGCCAAAATATCAGTCTTGTCTTCCGGAGGAACCCAATCACGTAAATCTACTTCAAGTTCTTTTATACAGGAGACTTCTTTTAAAAGTAAAGCCCGGTTTTCCTGCCAGACATAAGGTGTAATCTCCAGATTCTCAAAACGTGAAGAGTAATAATCCATTAAAGCCTGAATATCATTCTCAGCCTCTTCAAACTCTATTCTGAAGATTTTAACCAACAGTGATAATCGTTCAGGCATAATTTACACCGCCTTTTAAACTGATTATAGTGTGTTCTTTTCATAAACTGCAAATCCTTATATTCCATGAGCAGATCCCAAACTGAAATCACCGACAATTTTTAGGAGATTACCGTCTCTTTTCAGCTGAAGATGCCTTCCGGGAAACGTAACAGGCAGCTTCTCCTTCACCATTTGTTCAACATCAACTTTTATTGATTCTCTTATATCTTCGGGGATATGATCCAGAGTGGAAATACGAATATGAACAACATATCCTCTACCATGTGAACTCCCGTATCCCGTTGAGAAATCAGCACCAATGTTGAATAGTCCGTCCATTTCTCTGTTGGCAGTTCTCCCACGTTCAGTTCTGTTTGGATGAAGATTGAAGGTATTGCCATATTTATCTTCCAAGGCGTCATCAATTTCATCAAACATAGTTTTCATCAGACGTTCCCACCTGATAAGCTTCGGATGGCGCATATTGATTGTTACCAGTTCACCATCCAGGAATCAGGAGTTTCATTACGAAGAAGGTCAATTAAGGAAAACTCCAGAACAGCGACTTTACCATTTATACTGCCCGGTTGTGATTCTTCAGGAGATACAGGCGGCTGAAAACTGATAGTGAAAGTTGAATCTCCAATTATTTTTTCAATATTTTCACGAAACTGAGAATCGGCTCGATTATAATTATCAGCTGAAGGTATGGAAAAAAGTATTGAGCCGCCACTCTCACTGTACTGAACAGCTATTGATAAACCAAGATAAGAAGAAAGGCTCTCAAGAGAATCAGCTTTCAGTCTAACATCTATCTCTTCACTGCCGTCGGAGGCTGTATGAACCCGATACCGCTTAAGTTCCACCCCGGAAAACCGTAAGGACTGCTGTATAAAATCTTTTTCAGTCAAGGGAAAAGGCCAGGGTTCATCCGACCCGAAAGCTCTGCCGAAATCAGCGGAACCAGAGTTGAAAAAATAGGTAAGTGAAGCATCAGCACTGCCGTCTTTCTTCAGTCTGATGTTGGTTTCAAGATCCAGACATGAGGATAAAAAAAATACCGGAATTAATAAAATGAGAAGAAGAAGGATCTTTGTTCTTTTTGTTGAAAGTTCAGCCATACCCTATCCTAACCGGGAGTGCTGATACGGTAAACCGCTGTTACCACCGGATTTCAGACTCAAGTTCATCACGGATTCTCAGGTAGTTTTCATAACGGTCCGGATATATAAGGCCTTCTTCAACCGCTTTAAGAATACGGCATCCCGGCTCATGTCTGTGACTGCAAGGCTGAAAAGAGCACTTCCCTGGAACATTTTCAAACTCGGGAAACCAATGAGGCAGATCGTCTGGGCTTATACCCCTGACAAGGATTTCTCTTACCCCGGGAGTATCGATAAGATGCCCCCCCCAGGGAGTATCGAGAAGACGGCCGAAATTCGTAACATGGCGTCCACGATCGTACTTAAGGGAAAGTCCTCCGGTAGTCAGATTCATTCCGGGAATCAATTTATTGAGCAGTGTTGACTTTCCCACTCCTGAAGGGCCGAAAAGTACAGCTGTTTTTTTCCCCAGATACTCCTTCAAAACATCCATACCCTCACCACTCTCAGCAGAACACTTCAGAACTCTTATTCCAAGATTTTCCCAGACCTTAATTCTGGAGTCCACCCAGGAAGCAACCCCCTGATCAATTTTATTTACCAGAATGGAGGCAGGAACATCGCCCTGGGCTGCAGCGATGAGAACCCGGTCAACAAATCTCGGTCTGAAAGGCGGTGTCTTTACCGATATTACCGCCAACAGTATATCGACATTCGCTGCAATCACCTGCCAGGATTCTTTCTTCCGGTTCCAGCGGGCAAAACGGTTTTTTCGATCCAGCCGGGAGGTAATCAACCCCGTACCGAAAGCAGAGACTTCATATTCCACACGGTCTCCCGGAGCCAGAGGATTGTATGAATCGGGGTCGCTCTTGAGTTTTTTACCCTTAATTCGGCATTCAACAATATTATCAGGCCCGGACCTGACATCGTAAATATTCTTGATTCCCTGATATATTGTACCCGTCAAGATATTTCACCTGCCCAGCTCAAACTATGCAATGCGGCAAAACGCCGATAGCGATCGTTACTGAGTCCTCTTTCCGTCACATAAAAAGCCCCGGCATTGATGTTCTTTTGCGACATTGCACTCCCGTTATCAAGGAGTGTTAAGATACGCCTGCCCACGCCGTCCCGTGAGTCCACCAGGGGGATATTGCTGCCGATCATTTTTGTAATCGGTTCTATCAGGTGAAGGAAATGAGTACAACCGAGAACTACCGAGCCGACACCGGAATCCTTTAAAGCATTCACAGCGCGTTCCATAACAGGGATTGCTCCATCATCTCCCTCATCAAGCCATCGTTCTTCAACATATCTGACAATATCACCTGCGGCGACTCTGATAACTTCTCGGTCTGAGGCAAAAGACGAAACCAGACGGTCAAGATAAGCTGAGTCCACAGTTCCCGCAGTTGCAAGTATTCCAATAGGGCCATCCACCTTAAGACCTGCAGCAGGCTTGACTGCAGGGACAGTGCCCACAACTGGACAGGGAGAAATAGCTCTGATTTCATCCAATGCTGTCACCGAGGCGGTATTACAGGCCACAATCAGTAATCGGGGAGCTCCTCTTTCAAGTATTTTTTCAACAGCACCGACAACTGCAGCGGTTACCTCGCCTGGGGAAAGATCGCCATAGGGAAAATTGGCAGAATCTGCAATATAACTGAAATGAAGATCCGGACGGCGGCTTTTTACCCAGTCAAGATACGGTAATCCGCCAATTCCTGAGTCGATGAAAGCTATGGAAGCTTCAATCATTGCCGAAGAGGTCGGCAAAAGCCTGACGGGCATCGCCCTTCGAGCTGTCATTCTTTTCTCCGGCACCGGCATCCGCTGCAGGAGAAAACCAATCACAGAAATTTGCCCGGTCTTTCTCAAGAACCGGTTCGCTCACGGTTTCATGACAGTCGTTCGCCTCGCCGGGAGAATAATGACGGCAGTTTCGACAGGTTTTCAGCTCTTTTCCACACTCACTACAAAGAGTATTTCTGTAAATCGGGGCGGTGTATGGTGCCCCGCAATTGACACAAATCGGCATATAAACTTGATAGTACATTGAGAATATTCCCGTTGCAACCGGGGCTTTTAAAGAATAACCTTAAGATTGTGTTTGAATATAAAACCTGTACTTATGAGAATTGTACAAAATCGGCCTGGGCAGAGTCCCCATTCTGCCGGGAACACCACCCATCAGCCCTGGAATACGAACGGGAAATCCGCAGGGAACTTACCATTGGTAATAAAAAAAATGAAAACCGGGATTATTCCGATCTGGATTTTTCCGGGATAGTACTGGACAATTTTGACTTCCTCTACTGCCGGTTTACCCGGGTTCGATTCAGCGGAGGATCCTTGAAAAACACTCGATTTCTGATGTGCCTTCTGGATAATATTGATGCATCAGAATGTGTATTCACCGGAAGCAGGATGATGAGCGTTCTTGCAGCCGGGAGTAATTTTTCAGACTGTGCTTTCACCGGTTCTGATTTAATTAACGTCAATTTCAACGGAATACAGGCTTTCAATACTATTTTTGATGAATCTGACCTATTCTACAGCCGGTTTATAAATGCTCAGGCCGAAGGAGCCAGCTTTCAGGACTGCAACCTCAAACGAGTCGATTTTACAGGAGTTAATGTTAATGATGTTAACTTCAGCAATTCCAACCCTGAAGAATCCTATATCTCCCGGGAGGACGAGAAATGAAACTACTCAGCCATTTCCCGGCCATAGGGGTAAGCAACACCTACATCATCGGTTCTACCGAAGGCGGAGACGCCATTCTTGTGGATCCCGGTCGTTTTGACGTAACCCTGCTGAATCTCATTGAAGATAACAACTTCGACATCAAAACAGTTCTGGTTACCCACGATCATGAAAATCACATCAAAGGATTAAAAACCCTAATGAAGATTTACAACCCTCTAGTCATTGCCGGAAACGAAGAGATATTCGAAATCCCTACTAAATCGGTGAAAGATGGTGAAAGTCTTATCTGTTCGGGGTTTCAGGTTGAAGTGATTGAAGTTAAAGGTCATTCTTCGGACAGCAGGGTTTACCGTATCGCCTCTTATCTCTTTACTGGAGATGTCCTTTCCGCAGGCCGAATCGGCAGTTCTTCCACAAGCTATACCAGGGAATTTCTGCTCCAATCAATTAAAACCAAGATTATGTGCCTGGATGAAGATCTGCTGATACTCCCGGGTCACGGCCCTCCCACAAGTATTTCTGCTGAAAAAAAGTGGAATTCGGATTTAAGAAATACCCTCTGAATTAAAATATTCTATTCCCAGTTCTGAAAGAATGGTACTGAAACGAATGGGAAGAGCAGCAGAAAACCGTTTTTTTCCAATCTCCGGCAGTTGAATAGCCAGTTTCCAGGAGAGCAGCATCAGAGAGACTTCGGGGAATGCCGGATTTTTCCGGCTGTAAATCGGATCCCCCAGTACGGGACAGCCGATAGATTGAAGATGAACACGGATCTGATGGGTTCTTCCGGTGAGTATCCTCAATTGTATGAGGCTGTACCCTTTGGATTCACCTAAAACCCGGTAGCGTGTAAGAGCATATTTTGCGTTTCTTGTTCTGATTGCAAATTTTTTTCTATCTCGGGGATCCCGGCCAATAGGTTCTTCGATTTCACCTTCGCTGAACGGGGGTGCGCCACGGATGATGGCCAGGTATGTTTTTTTAACACTGCGATTGCGAAACTGAGCTGAAAGGAACTCCAGTGCCTCTGTATTTTTTGCCGCTATGATTAAACCGGAAGTATCCTTGTCCAGTCGATGGACGATACCCGGTCGAACACGATCGCCTCCAAAAGCCTCTTCCAGTTCATTACAACGGTATAAAAGCCCCTGTACAAGGGTTCCATGTGTATGTCCATATGCAGGGTGTACCACCACACCCTGTTTTTTATCGATAACGATACAATTGTTATCCTCGTATACGACATCCAGATTAAGGGGTTCAGGATTGATTTCGGAAGATGGAGGATCGTCCCATTCGAGAAGAATGGTATCGCCGTCTTTCAAGTGCCTTGAGAATTTCAACTCATCCCCGGATAAATCTTTAACACTTACAGAACGTTTTGAGATTTGACTTCTGGAAAATAAACCGAGTGACGCAACAAATCGGTCAACCCGGATTGTTTGTTCGTCGGAAAACTGAACATGGAACTGCTCACTGTTCATCAGTTTGTTTCTCCACCTTCTTCCGTCTGCTGGTATTAATGATAAGGTCTACCGTTGCGATTACAAGAGAAACACAGACAGCAGACCCGATAATAATACCTATATCATTACTGCCCCGTTGTGAACCCATGGAGTATGAAGGGTTAAAATCATTTGCCGCATACACGGAAAAATCGTAAATCAATGAAGATGCAAAAAATGTTATGGGATAACTTCCGATGGCAACAACTTCATACCGCCTTAAATCATGG
The DNA here is from genome assembly GCA_002352375.1 of Spirochaeta sp. UBA2779. GTDB lineage: Bacteria > Spirochaetota > Spirochaetia > DSM-2461 > DSM-2461 > UBA2779. Next base: position 10,965 of record DEIH01000216.1, read on the forward strand.
GCCCAGAGGGGAAATTCTTCAGGGTTGTAGTCTTCTGGCAGCAGGGGTTCGGGCGGGGGAAGCTGCTGCGCAGGAAGAAGAGAAAGTACGCTGAAGGAAATCAGAATCAGTATAAGTAAACCTTT
>DEIH01000216.1:11206-18925 GCA_002352375.1 Spirochaeta sp. UBA2779
CCTTCAATGGAGGATTTAATTGACTCAGACCATTCACGGCAAAGAGAAAAACAGTTGCGGACAACTGTTTCATCATCCACAAACGGGGCCATGGTCATCAAACCCCGTAATTTTAAATATGGCATCTGGGCAATCTGTTCAGCAGCATCCGACAAAGACCCCAGGTTTGGGAAACCGGATTTGGAACTCTCTCCGGAAGTGTTCACCTGCAGCAGGATTTCCAGAGGTGCGGTGATGCTTTCCCTGAAGTGGGAAAGACGTCTTGCTATCTTCAATGAATCCACCGAATGCACAGCGGTATACCTGAGATCGATTTTGCTGACTTTGTTACTCTGGAGATGTCCGATCAGGTACAAAGGAAACTTTTCAGGATCAAGCCTTATGAATTTTTCCGAAGCTTCTTCAACCCGGTTCTCACCGAAAATCCTAAGCCCCGAGGAATAGGCTTCAATTATCTCTTCAACACTCCGGGTTTTCGATACAGCCATTACGGTAATGGAGTCCATATCTCTTTTGCAGTCAGCTGCAGTTTTTTCCAGATTCTCATGAAACAGTTTCCAGTTATCATTAATCGACATAGGGATATTATGATAAGGAGCTTGACGTATTACAACCATATCACTAACGTTGATATCGAGCTTCCGGGGTGGCCTGTAAGGCCTGAGATTACACTCGTGAACCTGATCCGGATTATACCGGCGTAGGAACGGGGCTCTTCTTAACCCGGAACCATCCTTATCAACAGGAGTGGTTCCATGAAACCAACTCGTATTTTTCTACTTATCGAGGCAGTTTTATTATTGCTGACTCATTCTCTTTTCGCTGCAGGCAATACTGAGAAGGAACAGAGTAAAACTTTGATTGTTTATTGCTATGATTCTTTCAGTTCCGAATGGGGTGCAGGACCACAAATAGCTGAATCCTTCTTAAAGGAGAACGGAATAAACCTTATCTACAATGCCCCCGGAGATGGTGTTACCGTTCTGAATCAGCTCATTTTGGAAAAAGAAAACCCCATGGGGGATGTTGTCGTAGGTTTGGACAGCAGCCTGCTTGAACGTACCCTTGATGCTGAGATTCTTGATACCTACGACTCCCCTGCTTTAAAAAATGTTCCTGATGAACTGATATTTGATACATCATACCACTTATTACCCTATGATTATGGGCACTTTGCCATCTGCTACGATTCAGAAAAACTGGAAGTACCCCCTGTTTCTCTGGAAGATTTAACCTCAGAGAAATACTCTGATTCACTGATTCTGATGGATCCGAGAACATCCACCCCGGGGTTGGGATTTCTTCTCTGGACAGAAGCCGTTTACGGCGACAAATGGCCGGATTACTGGCAACGTTTAAAACCCTCAATTCTTACCATCACCCAGGGATGGAGTCAGGGTTATACATTATTTACAGCTGGCGAAGCCCCCATGGTACTCAGCTACGGTACCAGCCCGGTATACCATGCAGAATACGAGGACAGCAAGCGATACAGGGCTGCAGGTTTCAGTGGGGGCAATCCCCTGCAGGTAGAGGGTATGGGGATTATCAAAGGAACTAAAAACCGCCGTGAAGCGGAATTGTTCATCGACTTCATGCTGGGTGAGGAATCCCAGAAGACTCTGGCTTTGAGCAACATCATGTTTCCGGCAAACGCTGAAGTAGTTCTTCCTGAATCTTTTAATACGGCATTACGACCGGAGAAGAATATTACGATTACCAATACAACCGGCAATATAGATGCAATGATAAACCGCTGGACAGGGGTATTCAGCCATTGAGGTATTTACACGGGAAATTAAGCGGAGCCGGTGTTCTTCTCTGGCCCGTTCTTCTCTGGATTGCAGCTTTCGCTCTTCCTCTGGTTTCTGTGGCTTTAAAAGCGGCAGGATCGGTATCCGAATTAACAGGAGTAATACAGTCCCCCTACTACAGGGGGGTACTGGGATTTTCCCTTAAACAGGCAGCACTCAGTACCCTGTTCTCGGTTCTTCTTGGTCTTCCAGGCGCCTATTTTATCGGAAGACACCATTTCCCCGGAAGAAAAATCTTAAGATCCATCTCCACGGTACCTTTTGTTCTCCCTTCAATACTGGCTGTTCTCGGGTTCATACTTGTTTTCGGAAACTCAGGACTGATTAACTATATACGTCAGTCAGCTTTTAATGGAAATAAAGAACCATGGAAAATTCTTTACTCCCTTCGAGCCATTATCCTGGCTCATATGTTTTATAATTTCCCCCTCACACTCAGAATTGTCGGAGATGCCTGGTATTCACTTCCCCAATCAAAATACGATGCCGCCCGTTCCCTTGGTGCCAGACCGGTCAAAGCCTTTTTTACCGTTGATTTTCCAAGGCTGGCTCCGGCAATACTTACTTCAATGGTGATTACCTTTCTCTACTGTTTTCTGAGTTTTGCAATTATCCTGGTTCTCGGCGGTGGACCTCAATTCACCACTCTCGAAGTTGAGATTTACAGATTAATCAAATACCAGCTGGATTTTAGCCGGGGAAGTGGTCTTGCCATTGTTGAATCAATCACGGCCCTCGGACTTCTTGCTGTTTATGCAAGTATTGATACGGTACTCAGAAGACGAACTGCTGATGATGAAAATGCTGTTAAAATAAGAACCCCGGGAAGAATCTCCGGGTGGAAGACTCTACCGGCACTTCTTTATCTCATCCCGGCACTGTTTTTAATCATCGCACCTCTTATATCAATTGTAGTTTACAGTTTCCTTAACCGGGCAACCCGGGCTTCAGGCCTGCACCTGTCTCTCACACACTGGAGAATCTTATCAGGTAGTACAAGAGTCGGGGTTTCAGTACCACTGAAAGCGGTGATAAGAACCTTTATACTTGGGATTTCAGTTGCTGGAATTACAACCTTTACAGCAGCACTGGCGGGCTGGTACACCGCTCACAGAAAAGGCTCTGTAGTGAAATTAATTGAAACCATGCTCTTTATTCCCATGGGTGTGAGTACGGTAATTCTCGGTCTGGGATACCTTATCCTCACAAACAGTATTCCCGGGGGTAAAGCCCTCAGACTGGCCGCCCTGACTGCTGCTCATACAATAATGGCTCTTCCTTTTGCCTACCGTATCATTTCGGGCCGATTAAAACTGATTTCCCCGCGTATTCCTCAGGCAGCACGTGCCTCGGGAGCAGGGCCGATATCGGCCTTTTTTTCAGTGGAGCTGCCTCTGGCCCGGGGAGCTATAGTTACAGCGGCGGTATTTTCAATGGCTTTGTCCGCCGGGGAACTCAATGCAACCATAATCCTGGCTCCATCTGGTTTCACAACCATAACACTCGCAATTTACAGATTGATTGGTTCGTACGATCTTTTCGGGGCCTGCGCCCTGGGTACAGTTTTGATTGTTATCAGTATTATCAGTTTTCTCACCCTTGACAAATATGGAGAACAAACTCTGTGAAAACTTCAGCACTTATTTTTAAGAGCATAGAATTCAGACGGGAAGGATTTTATCTCAGAGCCGATAATACTTTTCCAGCCGGAAAACTTACTGTGATTCTGGGACCCAGCGGAAGCGGTAAAACTACTCTGCTCGATCTGGCAGCAGGATTTCTCAAGCCGGACAGGGGAAGCATTATGGAAGGCAGCCAGGATGTAACAAGTCTGTCCCCGGAAAAACGCCGGGTGGGTGTTGTGTTTCAAGACAACGCTCTGTTTCCCCATTTAAGCGTCAAAGACAATGTCGCATTTGGCCCGAGGGCCAGGGGTATGGGAAGACGGCAGGCTGGTATGGTTGCAGACAGATATCTGGAGATGACACGGATATCCCGATATGCGCAAAAGAAACCATCCTCCCTCTCTGGAGGTGAAAAACAGAGAGTATCTCTGGCCCGGGCACTGGCAATCGAACCTGAGATACTACTTCTGGATGAACCTTTCAGTTCTCTCGATGCATCTTTAAGACGGGATATGAGAAATGAAGTGCGCCGTATTCAGAGAGAAACCGGGATAACCGCCGTTCTAGTAACCCACGACCAGGAGGAGGCCCTCTCCCTGGCCGATTATCTGACTGTTATGCGGGACGGAGAAATTACACAAATGGGCAGTCCTGCAGAATTATGGAATTTCCCAGACAACCTTTTCACCGCACTGTTCCTCGGCCGCAGTACCAGGCTGAAGATTGACAAAATATCCATTCTTAAAAGCAATCTTTACTCTGTGGAGACAGCAGCTGGTTCTATCTGGGTTGAACAGGAAGGGGAAATCCCCGATTTACCGGCCACACTGATAATCAGACCGGAGAATCTCAGAGTATCGAACTCAGGAAAAATCAGGGGGACGGTAATTGAAGCAGAATATTCGGGAGATCAATGGAAAATTAATCTATCAGTACCCGGAAACAGTTCCGACCAGATTGAGTTTAACTGCCCTGATGCGGCAGCGCCGATAATAGGTGATTCTGTTACGTTGTTGCACCAGCCGGGATCTGTCAGGATTCTACCTGGAGTAGTAAGTTAATTACCCTCTTCCAGGCCCGATCTGGCAGTACGGGCCTGGGCAGGAGAGTCGTAGACGTTCAGACTGCTGTCGGGAACCCATCCCCGGGTATTATCAGCAGAGGATTTAACCTCCATCCAGTAAGAGCGGTTGTCCTCTGCACTCACCCTGGATAGGATTTCAACAATATCCCCCTGGCGCAGCAGGCCGTTTACATCGGCATCCCCCCGGGGTTCAGATAGAACTTTCTGATAGGGTCTGTCTGCCACTCCCCATCGACTGTCTGAAGTAAGAACAGGTGTTGGCGGCAGATCGGGAGAAAGAAGCTCCTCCTCAGGCCGGCATGATACGGTAATCAATAATACAGCAATCAGAAAGCCGGGGGTAAAGAACCTCATACATCACCTTTTTTCAGATTGTTAATCTCATCACGCAGCACAGCCGCTTCCTCATATTCCATGTTTTTTGCCCTTTCAAGCATTTCATTTTCCAGAGCTTTGAGAAGTCGCTTTTTCTGCTTCGGATCCAGAAGATTTGCGGACTTTTTCATTACATCAATACTCATTCGTTCGGCAGCTTTCTTATCATCGCTCCGGCGGACCAGTATGTCTTTGATTTCCTTCTTTATAGATTCCGGTGTAATTCCATGTTCCTGATTGTATTCCAGCTGAATGGCCCGGCGGCGGTCGGTTTCCGCGATGGCAGCCGACATGGCCTTACTGATTCCATCGGCATACATGATAACCTGTCCATTTATATTCCTTGCAGTCCTTCCAATGGTTTGTATCAGGCTTGTTTCACTTCTTAAAAAACCGATTTTATCGGCATCCATTATAACTGTCAGCGAAACTTCCGGAATATCAAGTCCTTCTCTGAGAAGGTTGATGCCCACAAGAACATCATAATCACCTTTTCGTAAATCACGTATAAGTTCAACTCTTTCAATCGTTTCAATTTCACTGTGAAGATACCGGGCTTTCACACCTAATCCCACCAGATAGTCGGTAAGATCTTCCGACATCTTTTTTGTCAGAGTGGTTACAAGTACACGCTCATCAACCTGAACCCTTTTATTTATCTCAGAATAAAGGTTTTCTATCTGACCTTCAGTAGCTCTGATTTCTATAGGTGGATCAAGCAGGCCTGTGGGCCGGATGAGCTGTTCAACAACCGCCCGGGTTTTCAACTTTTCTTCTTTACCGGGTGTGGCCGACACATAGACAACCCTGTCCAGACGGTTTTCAAACTCATCGTATACCAGAGGCCGGTTGTCCAGCGCCGAAGGCAGACGGAAGCCGAAGTTCACAAGATTCAGTTTTCGGGATCTATCCCCTTCGTACATAGCTCTAACCTGGGACAAAGTGACATGGGATTCATCAACAAAAGTGATAAAATCCTCGGGAAAGTAATCGAGTAATACCTCCGGGCGCTCTCCGGGCTGCCGGCCGGTTAAATGACGGCTGTAATTCTCTATCCCCGGGCAGTATCCCATCTCTCCAAGCATTTCAAGATCGTATTCTGTGCGTGTTTTAAGCCTCTGGGCTTCAACAATTTTCCCCGTTGCCTCGAGATTTTCCAACTGCTCTGTTAATTCTTCCTGCACTGTTTTACAGGCCAGGCGAACCCGCTCTTCAGGCATAACAAAATGTTTGGCAGCATATATTGTCGTCGTTTCCAGTTTTTCCAGAACCTCCCCGGTGAGGGAATGAATACGGTCGATACTCTCCACTATGTCAAAATCCAGGCTGATTCTATAGGCGATATCCGTAAGATATGCAGGGAATATTTCCAGAACATCACCCCGAATACGGAACTTCCCCCTTTCCAGGATTGCATCATTCCGCTGGTACTGCATACTTACCAGCTCCAGTCTCAGTTTATGGAGGTTTATTTCATCCCCGAGATGAATCTGCAGTTTCATATCCCTATAGGTTTCGGTGCTTCCCAGGCCGTAGATACAGGATACGGTTGCCACAATAATTACATCCCGGCGCTCCATGAGACTCATGGTTGCAGAAAGCCGCATGCGTTCAATCTCTTTATTGATGCTGGAATCTTTCTCAATATACAAATCTCGGGAAGGTACGTAGGCCTCAGGCTGATAGTAATCAAAGTAGGAAACAAAATACTCCACTGCGTTATCCGGAAAAAACTCGGTAAACTCACGGTAGAGCTGAGCAGCCAGGGTTTTATTATGACTGACAATCAAAGCCGGCATCTGCATCCGCTCTATTGTTTTAGCCATGGTGAAGGTTTTACCGGACCCGGTAACTCCCAGAAGGGTTTGATACTTAATATGATCTTTCAAGCCCTTTGTTAAGGCTTCGATGGCCGCCGGCTGATCCCCTGCAGGCTCATAAGGGGCTGAAACTTTGAACTTAGGGCTCAATCATCACCCCCTGTCCGGGTTGTAAGTGTAAGTTTCAGGTTCAGCTCCCGTCTTCCCCGCAAAACAAGAACGGAAATAACATCCCCGGGGTGTGTGCGTTCGAGGGCGGCATAAAAGTCACTTAAAGAGCTGATGATTTCACCATTGATACCGGTAATAATATCTCCGCCAAGGTAAATAACAGAGTTACCGGTTCTCACCGCCTTATCCTGAGATCCGCCTCGAATACCGGCATCTTCGGCATTCCCGCCGTTTTTCACTCTTGAAACCAGAATTCCCTGAGAAATCGGCAGACCGGCATAACGAACCAGTGATGGGAACAGCTGAACCGGCTCAATATCAATCCAGCCTCTCTGAACAAACCCAAACTCAATCAGATCGGGAACAACACGTCTGGCTGTATCAACAGAAACTGCAAAACCGATTCCCACAGAACCACCGGAGGGAGAGTAGATCATCGTATTTACACCGATGAGTTCACCTATGGTATTCAGAAGAGGTCCCCCTGAGTTTCCGGGGTTTATGGATGCATCGGTCTGAATCAAATCCCGAATAACGATTCCTTTGTCATTTTTAAGCGGCCGTCCCAGGCCGGAAATAATACCGGTGGTTAAGGTGCGCTCAAAGGCAAATGGATTCCCGATGGCCAGAACCTTCTGCCCCACTTTCAATCCCCCGGACTCACCGAAAGAAATGGTTGTCAGTGATTTTTTCCCGGGGTCAATTTTAACCACGGCCAGATCGTTCTCCTGATCCGTGCCTATTACCTCTCCTTCGTAGAGGGTACCGTCGGCCAGTGTGACATTCACCTTGTACGCCTTTTCAACAACATGATAGTTGGTAAGAATGTA
>DEIH01000129.1 GCA_002352375.1 Spirochaeta sp. UBA2779
TCTGTTCATCTCTGTGACTGGCCCAATGCGTCGGTTTTTCCCAAAGATGAGGGTCTTGAGTTGAAAATGGATGTTACCCGGAGAACCGTCAGTCTGGGACGGGCTTTGCGCAATGCCCATGAACTGAAAATCCGTCAGCCTCTGAAGAGCCTCCATGTTGTAACCCGGGACATGGATGAAAAGGCCGTTCTTATTGAGATGACCGATCTGCTGGCCGAAGAGCTGAATGTTAAAGAGGTTCTCTTCCGGGAGAACGAGGAAGAACTGGTTGAGTATTCGGCCAAAGCCAACTTCAAGGTTCTCGGCCGGAAAATGGGCAAAGACATGAAGGCTGCCGCTGCACGTATTGAACAGCTCAGTCCTTCTGACATTCAAAGTCTGATGGCTGGTGCGGTTCTTTCTGTTGATTTTGATGGGACTCAAAGCAAAGTACTGGAGCTCACCTCCGACTCAGTTGATATCAGGAGAAGTGAAAAAGCCGGCTTAAAAGTGTTGAATGAAGGTTTCCTTACCGTTGCCCTGGATCCGGAAATCACCCCGGAACTGCTTTCCGAAGGTCTGGTGAGAGATTTAATCAGAGGTATTCAGAGCCTGCGGAAGGACAGTGGATTTGAGGTTACCGATCGGATTAATGTAAAGGCAGAGGGTCCCCAAGAAGTTCGTCTGGCAGCATCGTCTTTTATTGATTATCTGTGCGGTGAAACTTTAACCGAGTCTTTTAAATGGACTGATTTTACAGATATTGAGGATGCTGGTGAAATTTCCGTCGGGGATTTCAACGTACGCATAATCATCGAGAAGAAATAGCAGGATTTTTTAGAGCATGAAGTTAACAAAACTGCTTCGAATACTAATTCCAGTTCTTGCTGTACTGGTATCTTCCTGTCGGACCATACCCTCAGGTCCATATCCGGATATTGTTAACTGGCTGCCTGAAGATTCGGATATTATAATCCGTATGGGAGTACCTGGGAATATCGATCTGGTTGATTTTTTGCTTACTCAGGTTGGTCTGAACCCCAATGATTTTGAAGAAGTAAAAGAACGAACGGCATTGTTGGCCCTGGGTATTGAGCTGAGTGATGATGGAACCATCAGTCCTGTTACAACTCTCCCCATTCACCTTACAGCCATCGGTATCTGGCCTAAAAACTTTCTCGGTGCCGGTCTGGGTAAGGAATGGAAACGATCGGTGCTCAGCCGTTATCGCTGGAATGGGCCTGATAATCTGGAACTGATAGCTCTTTCCAATGATGAAATAATTCTTTCCCGGGGGCAAATAAACCAGATGATAGCGAGGCTGGAGAATGGTACTCGGAATGAAAAAATAAGACGGGCTATCGATCTGCAAAACGAAGCAGCACTGGCTATCTGGATAACAACTCCGGGGCTGATACTTGACTCCATACCTATGCTTTCCGCAGAAAATCCTGATGGAACACCGTTGATAGATATCATCGGGCTGGCACTCCGACGACGTGATGATGGAAATTTCAGCCTTTTTATTAATATTTATCCCTCGGACGACCGGCTCTCCGGTTCTCTGGCCCTGGCTCTGAGGCTGGGTTTTTCCTCCAGATTCGGACTCTCACCGGATCCCGATGAGCGGGCACTCCTTTCCCAGCTCAGTGTTGAAATCAGCACAGGTGAAGTGAAAGTGCTGCTGCCCTCGGTGAGTATAGAAATGCTCGAAAGTTTTATGGAGGATTTGAAACTCTTTCCAGAGGATACACTATGATAACGGTAGTTGATTATGAAGCGGGAAACTTAAAAAGTGTTGAGACAGCTTTGTACCATCTTAACGCCGAATTCACCATCAGTTCAGACCCTGAAATTATCGTAAAATCCGACAAGGTGATATTTCCAGGGGTTGGTGAGGCAAAGCATGCCATGGGAGTTCTCCGCTCCCGGGGACTTGATAAGGCTATTATCACATTTGCATCCACCGGGAAGCCGCTTTTCGGCATCTGCCTCGGCGCTCAAATTCTCCAGGATTATTCTGAAGAACGGGATACCCAGCTTCTGGGTATAATCCCCGGAGATGTTAAGCTCTTTCCTTCTGATATGGACTTGAAGGTTCCCCAGATCGGTTGGAATACTGTCAGTCATGATTCATCCTTACTTTTCGAAGGTATTCCCCAGGAGAGCTCCTTTTATTTTGTTCATTCCTACTATCTTTCAACTAAACTTTCGGGGGGGAGTGACTCGCCCTGGATTGCCGGGCGTTCAAAGTACGGCATAACTTTTGCTTCTGCAGTACACCGGGATAATATCTGGGCTACCCAGTTCCATCCTGAAAAAAGTGGTCCCAAAGGTTTGAAACTTCTTGATAACTTTATCAGGAGGATCGATTGATGTTCCAGAAACGTATTGTGGTCTGTCTGGATGTTCGGGATGGTAAAACAACCAAGGGTATCAGATTCAAAGGGAATGTTGACATCGGCGATCCTGTTGTAATGGCCGAGGAATACTATAATCAGGGTGTAGATGAGCTTGTTTTTTACGATATCACAGCTTCCGCTGAACGCCGGGGAATCATGATTGATGTTGTACGCCGGGTTGCTGAGAAAATATTCATTCCCTTCTGTGTCGGCGGGGGAATTGCCACAGTTGATGACATGAGTGCCGTTATTTTAGCCGGAGCAGAAAAGGTGAGTATCAATTCTGCGGCTGTTCGCACTCCCTCAATAATAACCGGCGGTGCAAGGCGCTACGGCTCACAATGTATCGTGCTGGGTATGGATGCAAAAGTGGATTCTTCCATGCCCTCAGGTTATGGGATTGTAATTGACGGAGGACGTGTTAAAACCGGGAAAGACATGCTTGAGTGGGCAAAAGAGGCTGAAAGTCTCGGTGCCGGAGAAATCGTACTGAACTCAATTGATGCCGATGGTACCCGGGATGGATATGAGATTACCGCAACTCGTCTGGTGAGTGAATCCGTCGGTATACCCGTTGTAGCTTCCGGTGGTGCCGGTATTCCCGATCATCTGGTGGATGTTCTTACCCGGGGGAAGGCCGATGCCGCATTGGTGGCCAGCATGGTTCATTATGGTGATTTCTCAGTGGGGGAAATCAAAAAAGTACTCTCTGAATCAAACGTTCCCGTTCGTTTGGACTGACGGGACTCTTTCCATTGTTTTAGCATTCTCATTTTTTCTGCATTCTTTTTGTGTTGCTTTTGCCAGTCTGTAGCAGAGAGTATCCAGTCCCGTTTCGGTATCAAACCCCGATATTGTCATTTCTTCAAGGCCGTCGGGGGCATACAGTTTGAGACAGGGAAGATAGTCAGTCTCAGGGTTCAGAAATCGCCGGGCATGGATATTATCTCCGGTTGCCACGATATGTTCGTCTGTCCAATGGCTAAGTTCCCGTTCAAGTATCTTCATATCATCATTCCCGATGAATACCAGCCGAACGGCTAAACCTGCAGGCCCATGATCTTCAGCCAATTGAATCAGCTCTCTTTTCATCAGGTTACTGGGCCCGGACTTCAGTGTTAAAACCGCCAGCAGTCTCCAGCGGTCTTCGATACCGGAGAACAACCTCGATAAACGATCCTGAACACTCAAATTATCCGGGGGGAGAAGTAGAGGGTTGGATTCCACTTTATCTCGTAATACCATGGGAGCTTATTGTAAAAATAAACGCCTGATAAATCAACAGTAATTCTTTTTATAAGAGAAATATTTGCAACTCCGGAAATCGGGTTTTAAAATTTACTCTTGCTCATATTGCTTAACATTGAGTATATTCCCTGTGTTATGCCCACTTATGATTATGAATGCCGTTCCTGCGGTTATCGATTTGAAACGTTTCAGAGTATGTCGGATGATTCTCTTACAATCTGCCCGGATTGCGGGAAAGAACAGTTGCGTCGTCTTATCAGCGGCGGTACCGGTGTTATCTTCAAAGGATCAGGTTTTTATGTAAACGACTCCAGGAAGTCATCGTCAACAACGATGACTTCATCACCGGAAACTGAATCCAAAAAAACTGACACCGATATCCCCACTTCTGGTAAATCCGAATTAAAAACAACCGATTCAGGAAAATCTGAATCGAAAAAAACAGATTCTTCCAAGTCAGGCAGTTCAGAGAGTAAAAGCAAGGCTTCCGCTTAATAGGAGTGTACTATTCAGTTTTTTACAGCCTTTCCAAGCTCATCGAAATTATAGATTAATGCTTCCTCAGCGGCTTTCTCAATCAGATTATCCAGACCTTTAATGTCCTCATACACCAGACGCTCGGCCATCACATCCGGCCTGGTAACTGGTTTTTCCGGGCTGAAGAGGGTACAGCAGTCTTCAAATGGCTCAATCGCCGTTTCAAAAGTACCAATTTTTCGGGCCAGTACAACGATTTCCTCTTTATCCATACCGATCAGAGGTCTGAAAACTGGTATAGGAACCGAACCGTTGGTAAATGCCAGACTTTCCAGAGTCTGGCTGGCCACCTGTCCCAGAGACTCTCCAGTAACGAGAGCCGCACAGCGTCGTTTTTTTGCAATGTGTTCGGCTATCTGCATCATGCAGGAACGGGTATGAAGAGTTGTGGTTGATGGATGTACCGATTGATTAATCTTAAGCTGACATTCGGTGAAAGGAACCGAATACAGTGTAAGTCCCTGGCACCAGGGAGCTATGATCGCAGCCAGTCGGACAACTTTGTCATGGGCCTCGGGAGAAGTGTAGGGCGGGGTGTGAAAATGAACCGCGGTGAGTTTCAAACCGCGTTTTGACATCAGATAACCGGCAACCGGTGAGTCGATGCCGCCTGAGAGTAACAATACCCCCCTCCCTGCGGTTCCAACGGGCAGTCCTCCTGTCCCCTTTTTCTGCATCTGATACACATATCCGGCTTCCCGGAGTTCCACCTTGATAATAAAATCAGGATTCCTTACGTCTACAGTAAGTTCCGGAAGAGCTTCCAGCAGTACCCCCCCCAGCTCCCTGGCATAACCGTAGCTGTCCAGAGGCAGACTTTTATCCGTCCGGCGTACTTCGAATTTAAACCTTCCGCCGATCCCTGCAGATAGGCATTCAGATGCAATAGAAATGGAAATCTCTGCCAGATCCTCAAGGGTTTTCTTTACCTTGTAAGCTCGACTGAAGCCGACAATTCCCGGGGTGGATTCCAATATTTTTATTACATCTTTTTCGGGGATACCGGTTTCCAGATAGTAACGGCCCCTGCGGCTGCTCACCTTTGCCATTACTCCGGTTTCCGAAGTGTAGCGCTGAACCTTTTTATGAATATTTTCCTTGAGCATGCGCTCGAAATAAGCCCGGTTCCCTTTTTTAAGTGATATCTCACCGATTTTTATCAGCCACAAATCGTTCATGGGCGGATGATATCGAAAAAAAAACATTCAGTCAGTACCGGACTCAAGCAGTCTGGTAGAAAAGTGCGTTATAAAAGGCGGAGGGTTAGATGTTTCCCAAAAAAATAATGACTTTTTTTCTGGCTGCCGCTTTTCTTTACGCCTGCAGCTGTTCCCTGCCCCATGATTCAGAGATGTGGACGGTGATGAGCTGGAATGTCCAGAATCTTTTTGATGGTATCGATGATGGTAGTGAGTATCCTGAGTTCGATCCGGGTTCGGATGACTGGAACGAAAGACTCTATCAGAGGAGGCTGGATAGAACAGGGGAAGTGATTTCCGCTACAGGCTCCGGTGCCGCCGATCTGGTTATTCTGCAGGAATTGGAAAAGCCGGAGATTCTGGATGACCTCATCGCCGGTCCACTAGCCGGCAGTAGGTTTCGCTGGAGGCTGTCAGTTCCCGGTTACAGTATAATTCGCTGCGGCATACTCAGCTGCTATCCCTTAAGGGATGTTCAGGTGGTTGACTGCGGAAGCTACGGTATCAGGCCTTTAAGACCCGTGCTGGCCTTTACAGTGGACACTCCCGGGGGGGCGGTACGTGTAGTTGCCGGACATTGGAAATCCCCTCGAGATGGAAGGGCTGCCACCGAGAATGCCCGATGCCGGGAAGCTGCTGCTATCAGAGTTTTGGTTGAACCCCTGCTGTTGGAGAATCCCGAAACTGATGTTCTTATCATCGGTGATTTAAACACTCCCGGAGACGGGCTGGTTCGCCCGGCAGCTCTGGCCCCATGGGATCCGGATATTGATGAGAACAACGATGAAGCCGAACTCTACCGTACAGATCTGCCTGAAGGGGCGGGAATCCGAAATGGTTTACCGGTGTTCTTCGATCCCGAACCGGATCCTGCCAGAGGCTCGAAAGGAAGCTATTGGTATAAAGATGACTGGGATCGGCCGGACCGGGCTCTTCTCAGTCGGGGACTGATTCATACACCCGGTCTTGTTTTTAAATCCTGCCGTACCGTTCCCGATATAGCCGGGGATGAGCTGGGCCGGCCGGTCCGCTGGGTGAGTGACTGGGAGGAGGGCTACAGCGACCATCTTCCTTTACTGCTGGAATTCGATATATCCAGTGATGATGAATGAAGAGAAATCCGCCATGTTTGACTATGAACTATCAGAAACCGACGTTTCCGAACGCAACCCAGGTGAATTTTTGGAGGCTTCCGTTGGAAACGGCAATGCCGTCACCTCCTTGAAAAATCCCGTAACCCTGGGTGATATATGGCATAATCTGGAGACTGCTGGTGGTATCCCGTCCTTTGGCAGAAAAGTGGGGGCCAGAGAAACTCTTCAGCTGATTGTGTTGCTAACCAGGGCGAATCCCTGGACACCGGCGAAAACTGAATAGTCGGATACAGCGCAGTTATCCAGATCGGTATCCGCATGCTGGTTGGCCCCGGATCCGAAGCTCCCGCTGAAGTAGAACTCAGTTTCGCCTTTCAGGTTGAAGAATGTGGGAAGGTAGTATTTTACGGTGAGAAATCCGCCATAATCGCTGTCGAAAGAAGTTGGAACATAACCTGAACCACTATCATAATCAGCAGTACCGCAGCTCTGCAGTGAGGGGGCTGCGAAGAAGGTTAATGTGCCGGGCCCGGTCTGGACTCCCCGGAATACAAAGGTCCAGGTGTTTTTACCCGGATAGGTAAAGTCTGTAATGGCAATCGGTGCATCGGCATTCCGGTGAAGACCGATGCGCATGTAGGAACCGAATATAAATCCATTGTTATCAAATAGGATGAGTTCCCGGGGTAATCAGGGCAAATATCAGAACCGGAATTATCAGCAGTATTTTTTTCATCCACTTCTCTCCTTGGATTACATTCTTAAAATAATCCAAATGGAAGTATGAGAAAAGTCTGGAATATAGAGTGATTAATTGAATGAACGGAAAGAATCGATGAGTTCCAGAGGTTCCATTTCCCGGTTGAGTATGCGGAAAACCCTCTGTATTACCGGCAGTTTCAGGGAGCGGTTCTGGACCATTTTCATGGCGTATTTTGTGGCCGGTACACCTTCGGGGAGGTAGCCGATTTTATCGATGTTTTCTATCAGGCTGTCTATATCACTAAAAGGCTCGATAATTCCATCCAGAACAATCTGACGGCCGAAGCGGCGGTTCCGTCCGTGAGGGGAGTGGCACGTAACATCCAGATCGCCGACACCGGCAATGGATGTGAAGGTTTCCGGGTGTGTGGAGCCCAGGGTGGTTCCCAGAGTTTGTATCTCATTAAGCCCGGCGGCAAAGAGCAGAGACTCGGTGTTGTCCCCAACCTGGGAATTGATACCTTTAAGGGCATCCAGGATACCGAAGGCAATGGCGATGATATTCTTTGCAGCGGCGCTCACCTGAACTCCGATAATATCCAGAGAAGGAAATACCATCAGAGAGGGGCTTTTGAGCAGATTCCTGAAGTACAGGGCATTTTTCGGGTCTGCAGAAGCGCTGATTAACCCGGTTAGCATATCCCTTCCCATTTCTTCGGCATGGCTGGGGCCGGAAATGTACACCAGATGGTTTTTGTAGGCCCCGGGAAGGTAGCTTTCCATGGCTTCCAGGACAAATTGTATGCCCCGTTTCCCGGGGATAAAACCCTTGGTAACAGCGGCAATACGGGGAATTGACTCAATGATATCTTCAAAACCCAGTACCTGACGAACGATATCCATGAGGTAGAGAGAGGGGACGGCGAATATCAGGGCATCCCGTCCGATGCAGGCGACTTCCAGGGATGATACCGCTCTCAGGGTATCCGGCAGTGGGATACCCGGAAGTCGGGAGATATTTTCGTTCTTTTCACTGATTCGAGCCGCGTGAGCTTCGTTGTAGCTCCAGAGTGTTACCTCGTGATTATTTCGGGCCAGGGTTCGGGCGATTGCGGTACCGTAGGCACCGGCACCAAGCACGGATATTCTCTGTCTCAAGGCTTACTCCTGCCAGCTTACCGACCAGTGTATCTCCTCATCAGGAACCATAAACCGTGTAAAGGGTGTTTCGAAGCGGACCGTTCTATCTCCGGTTTGCGATCCGCCGCTCACCGAGGTGATATTTCCCGGCAGGGTTACAGTAATGCCGATGGAGGCACGTCTGATGGCCGGTATATTTTCCTCTCCGAATGTGAATCCAAGAATCCCGGTGATGTAGGTTTCCTCTCCAATGCCTCCGGTAGCCGCCGGGTTGAACAGCGAGAAGCTGGGATCCTGCATCATGGGCATCAGTTTCGACAGCTGTGAGGCTCTCTCCCGGTCGAAACGAAGGGACAGGGTATTGGTGGTGCCCATTGATCTTATTTCAGCAATGCCTTGAGCCTCGGCACTGCCCAGCAGGGTTTCAATATCCTTGAACTCTATATCGGCTTTCCAGCCCTGTATTCCTTTTCGGTCCACCTGGTAGCTTTTAATATCATCACGTTTGGCAAGATCGGTTCGTGAGTTCACCACAGCCTCATCGTAGAGAGCCGTTGCATCATCGTATCCACCGAGTATGGCCAGATCGTCCAGAGCTGAGGCTGTGAATGGCATGGCCTCGCCTTCAAGATTCCATTCACCTGAATAATCCGGGTTAAGAGTGAGACTTTGCTCAACCATACAGCTGCTCAGAGCGATAGAGGTCAATAAAGAAAAAAGTATTAAATATTTAAATCTCAAGATCATATCTCTAAACATAACAATTTATCGTGCATTCATCCACAATCTTTTTGCGGCAAGTACCTGCCGTGATATTTGACAGTGATTCGGACTGCGGGTTAGGCTTGCCCCTATGAGTGACAGGGTTGAGAGAAAACGCCTTCTGATGATGAAAATCCTCCGGGAATCGGGTTCGCCCTTATCCAGCCAGAGGATTCAGGAACAGCTTACCTCCCGGGGTATGGATATCAGTGAGCGGACGGTGCGTTTTCATCTTCAGGCTCTCGATAATCAGGGATTTACCGGATATAAAGAGAAAAAGGGCCGTTTTTTAACTCCCAGAGGTTTGATGGAGCTTTCCAAGGCCCATGTTTACGACCGTGTAGGATTTCTTTCTTCCAAGATTGATGAAATGACCTTCAGAATGACCTTCAACCCGGAAACAGCAAAAGGATCGGTACTGGTAAACCTTTCTCTGGTTGAAAAGCGTTATCGTGATGCTCTCGGAGCTAAAATTTCTCCGGTTTTTTCTACCGGTCTGGCTCACGGCAGCCTGATGGCGTTGGTTGATGAGGGGGAATCCATCGGAGAGAGTGTAATCCCCCAGGGGATGGTGGGTCTGGGTACGGTCTGCTCCATCACGTTCAACGGGGCTCTGATTCAGGCGGGTATTCCTGTTACAAGTGTTTTCGGTGGTTTACTGGAAATACACGATAAAGCACCGGACCGGTTTACCGCGGTAATTAAGTACGACGGAACCAGTCTTGATCCACTGGAAATCTACATATCCAGCGGTATGACCAGCACCGCTGAAGCTGCCCGTGAAGGAAATGGTCAGATCGGAGCCAGTTTCAGGGAGATTCCCTCTTCAGCCAGAGACCGGGCTATTGAAACTGATGCCAGGTTAAAGGAGCGGGGGTTGGGCGGTTTTTTGAAAATGGGTTATTCCAGTCAGGCTCTTCTGGATATCCCTGTGGGAGACGGCAGGACGGGGATGGTGATAGCCGGAGGTTTGAACGCGGTGGCACCTCTGGTGGAGGATGGGATTCCCATCGATTCCAGAGCTCTTTCGGGTTTAATCGATTACTCGGTTCTTTTTTCCTACGATGAACTATCTTCCCGCTTGTCCGGGTTGAAATAGTCTTTTCGACGTTGACCCTTACCCCGTCTGACGGGGATAATAAAACCCCATGAGAAAGTACATTTTTGTTACCGGTGGCGTATGTTCGAGCTTAGGCAAGGGCATTGCAGCTTCATCTCTTGGGAGTCTGCTCGAAAGTCGTGGTTTATCGGTCTGCATGATTAAGATAGACCCGTATCTGAATGTTGATGCCGGGACCATGAGTCCTTATCAGCATGGTGAGGTTTTTGTTACCGATGACGGTGCGGAAACCGATCTGGATCTGGGCAATTACGCCCGTTTTACCGCATCCCCTTTAAGTGCGGCGAATTCAATTACCACCGGACAGGTTTATCAGGAAGTTATCCGTAAAGAGCGTAAAGGGGATTACCTGGGTAAGTGTGTTCAGGTTGTTCCCCATATTACCGACGAAATTAAGCGGCGGATTTATACCCTGGGCGAAAAAGAGGGGATTGACGTTACGATTATTGAAATCGGCGGTACGGTGGGTGATATTGAATCTATTCCCTTTCTTGAAGCTGTCAGACAGATTATACATGAACGTACCCGGCGGGACGCCATCAGTGTTCATGTTTCCCTTATACCCACGGTGACAGGNNGGTGAGCTTAAAACCAAACCCACCCAGCATTCGGTAAAGACACTACGTGAAATCGGTATTCAACCAGAGGTTCTTCTCTGCCGCATAGCCACTGAGATGGACGATGCGATGAAGAAGAAAATCGCCAATTTCACTAATATTGATTATGAATGTGTTCTTTCGGCCCACGATGTGAATACCACTATTTATGAGATTCCGGTGGTGTACCGGGCTCAGGGGCTTGACAGGGTGGTGTGTGAACGTCTGGGACTGGATGTGAAGGATGATAAATTCAGTGCCTGGGAGAAGGTTTCGGAAACCTGGAAAGCCTCTGAAGAACTTGTTGAAATTGCTATGGTGGGAAAATACATCGAGCTGGATGATTCATATAAATCAATCGACGAATCCCTGGTTCACGGTGCTATTGCCAACGGCGTCCGCATCAAAATCCGGAAAATTGATTCTGAATCTTTAACTTCATTCGAGAAGGCTCAAAAGGCTCTCAAAGGCGTACGGGGTATTCTTATTCCCGGAGGATTCGGGGAGAGGGGAATTCCGGGAATGGTTGCTGCAGCCCGGGCTGCAAGAGAGGGCAAATTGCCCTATCTGGGGATTTGTCTTGGTATGCAGATCCAAGTTATAGAATGGGCCCGGAATGTGGCTGGTATAAAAGAGGCCAACAGCGGGGAGTTTACCCCCGATGGTCCTTCCAATGTAATTGCTCTACTTGAAGAACAGGTGGATGTTACC
>DEIH01000150.1 GCA_002352375.1 Spirochaeta sp. UBA2779
GACATCAAAATTCCGGACCGCGATATTATTGCTGGAGCCTCTCACTGTAACGGTACCGTCGAATGACTCCGGCAGTGTCGCTTCGAAATTGGCGGTTCCGCTCTGGGACAGGCCGAAGAAGGACTCTCTGTCGGGATAAAGTTGAACCGTAACAGTTTTTCCTCTTTCATCGATGATAAGAGAAGGCACGGCTTTCTCCCGGTTGGATGAGATGCTGCCGCTTAAGGAAAGCGCCATATCCCGGCCGGAACCGTCTCCCCGGAGGTCACTTAAAATATCCAGAGTACTGATACACAATGAACAATTCACTCCATCGAGTTTGAACACCACCTCACCAACACCGGAGAGGCTGATGCTCTCCCTCTCATTCAGATCGTAATCCCGTCCGAAAACGGCCGCGGTAATCATCGCTCCCGCAATCAGGGTGAGCACAATGCGTTTGTTCTTCATTTTCTTTCCTCCTCAATGACGAACTCACCCCGAATCTAACCCCTCTGCCGGAAAACCGTCAGTCGGATATTTGTATGATTTGAACCTGAAACCGAGGGTGGTATATTTATGTGATGTTAATGAGAAGAAATACTGAGGATTGTCATGTTTTTTCTTGACGAATGTCATCATAGCTCCCATCATGTTAATCACATAAATTTCAGGAGAGAGAAATGAAAAAATTATTGATCCTGGTGATTGCATTGGCAATTATCAGTGGTGCATTTGCCTCGGACAATCAGAGTGCAGCCTATGTGCGAATGCTCAGTCGTGAAACTGCGACTGATGCTATCGATATCGCTTACTTCAACCCGGCGGGAACAGCATTCCTTCCGGAAGGATTTCATGTTCAGCTGAACAATCAGACTGTTTATCTGAATTATAGTCATACATCTTTGATTTCTTCAAATGACTATGCATCTCAGGTATGGATTCCGTTTTTCCCAACCGCATTCCTTGGATATAACGGCGGGCAATGGGCAACATTTGCAAGTTTCACCATTCCCGAAGGTGGCGGTACGGTTAACTATGCTGATGGGTCGTCTGTTCTTGATGCTTTTGGCGGTGGTACTATTGAAGCCTCTTCGGCTTTTTATTCAATTTCACTGGGTGGATCGTATCGATTTGGTGATACTCTCGGAATATCAGCACAGGGATCCCTTGTTCTTGGTGATGAATCAACGGAATTGTTCGTAGGAGCTCCAGGAAGCAGTAAGGCTTCCGGTGTCGGTTACAGTGTTGCTTTCGGTGCTCATTACAACCCGATTGATCCTCTGAAATTTTCGGTAACAGTTGAGTCCGGACAGAAGATTGATATGGAATATACGGAAGTTACAGGTGTTGCGGCAGGTTTTTTTACTCAAGGTGATGTAGTTAATGCCGACAGTCCCTGGCGGATTCGCGCCGGTGCATCTTATGCCTTTGGCTTTGGTTTGGAAATCCCCGTCTCCTTCAAGTATGATTTTTACAAAGCTATGGATAGCAACCTGAGGAACTCCTGGTCTGCATCCATGGCAGGGCGTTACTGGATTACTGATACATTTGAACTGAGTATCGGTGCAAGTTACGACATCGACGAATATGAGAATCTCAGTGATTGGGGAATGATGCAGATGCTTGATCCGCCACTCAGCAGTGTTACAATTGCCGGGGGTATAGGTTGGGAAATTATTGATAATCTGAAACTGGATATCGGTGCCCTGTACCCGTTCTATTTCGCTGAAGCAGGTGGCGCGGTTATTGGTTCTATAGATCTGAACAAGCAGGTAATCAACATGGCCATCGGTATCGGTTACGTCTTCTAGGAAACTTTAAACTGAGTTTTAATCAGGCCGCCCGTCCGGGCGGCCTTTCTTTTCTCATCCGGTTCAATGCGATTGGCTGAATCCACTTCAGCAGGATACACTCTACTTGCCTCCAATTGGCCTGTTGCAGGAAATCTCCTTAACCGGTCAGTCCTTGTATAGATCCAAACCTGAGGGCAGTCAATTTGGATGAAGAGGCAATGAACCCGACCCCGGAACAGATGACAGGCATAGGCGACTATATTCGAGTCCGGATCTGATTCCCAAGCGAAATGAGAGGAGTGAACTTGTTCATTCCCGAATGAGCGCAGGGAAAGCATGGTTTCAGTAGAACCGCGGCTCTGCCGCGGAACAGAAACAGCGGGTTCGCATAGCGAACTTGCAAGCAAGTCGCTTGAGCGACTCCGGATCCAGGGCTCTGCCCTGGTTCTATTGATACCATTCATTCCTCAAAATCAACGCTCAGCCGCCCCCATCTTCCGTGACAGCTCAGTTTTACTGTTCACTCCCATTTTTCCATAAATCCGGGAGACGTGGATCTGCATTGTCGACATGGTGATGAAGAGCCTGGCGGAGATTTCCTTGTAGCTGAGTCTCTCGGCCAGCATCAGGGCGATTTCCCGTTCTCTGGGCGTAATTCCCGTATCTTCAAAAAGAGCATCCTGTGCGCGGCCGGGATGGCTGGCACCCGCCGATTGCCGTACAAAGACTGTTATGGCAAGGGTGAAGAGGGTTGTGAGAGTTATGGGCGGTATGAGCAGCTTCCAGGGCTGGGGCAGGATGCTGAAGAGAATAACGAAAGCCGAAAATACTGCCGGGATGAGTTTGAGGGGAAGGGATTCCGGTTTCTCTGAAGCCCGGTTCCGGGGCCGGTATAGGCGGATAGTCCCATCGATGACGATAAGGGTGATAATGGCGAACAGGATAATCAGCGCGAACTGAGCTGCGGCCTGAGCTGTCCTGTTCCGGGAATACAGGGCCAGGGCCTGGAGGGCCATGTTAATCCCCAATATTGCTGTTCCGGTAATCCCGACCGGTCGGCGTGCACGGTCGGTAAACAGCGGTGTCGGACTGAAGTTTCGGGTTAGAGCGGACCAGGTAATTACCAGTCCCCAGAGTCCGATGAGGATGAGCTCGTTGAACATCAGGTTGGTAATCGGATGCCAGACCTTCGGCAGGTCATCTATAACTCCAATTGCATTCAGAATTACCTGGAGTGAGGGAATGATACCGGTGACGGCCAGCATCTGAAGAAATCGCCCGGAGGAACGGCGGGAGAAGATCGGCAGGAAGAGACCGGCAGCACCCATCGTGTAAGCGATGAGGAAGA
>DEIH01000151.1:0-5789 GCA_002352375.1 Spirochaeta sp. UBA2779
TGACGATTTTTTCATCAGATTCAAATTCCATGGATTGAATCTTTTGATTGGTAAGAATTTTACATCCAAAACTTACGGCCTGTTTCTTCATTTCCGAAGCCAGTTTGTAGCCGAAGGTTTCCCCTGTACCAGGGTAGTTCGCCACAGCGTGAGTCAGAGTCACCTGACCACCCCCGCTGCCTGAATCAAGAATCAGAACGTTCTGTCTGGCTCGGGAAAGGTAGATACCCGCCGTCAGGCCGGCTGGGCCGGCCCCGATAATAAGAGTGTCGTAACGATCCATGATTTTCCTTCAGTAAACATCTTTCAGAATAGATGCCACCTGATCCTCATCCTGAATACTCGATGTCGCTTTACTCACCTTACCGTTCTTGTAGTAAATCGTGAAGGGCAGTCCCCGGAATGTTGCACACTCAGGCAGACTTCTGATAACAGCCGCCTCAGGATGATCGAAAAGCATATCTTTAAATACAATTGAATCGTAATCCCCTGATTTTTTCAAGCTCTCCATAGCTTCATATACCGGAACACACATCGGCCCCATACGGCCGCAGCAAACCATTACATTCTCATTTGAGTTTATCAGCTCATCAAGCTCAGAAGCGGAAGTTACATGTTCAAGATTAGTGTCTAGTGTCATTACATACCTCTTATATATTTTAATTTATATATTTTAATATTGGTATATACAGAACGTCAAGTCCGGGGTTTTTATTACTTCACCCGGAAAAACAATTGTATACTGGATTAATACATGAAGATTTACCTCGATTGCTACCCGTGTTTTATAAAACAGGCTATTCAAGCCGGAAAATTTGTTACCGATGACGAACAGGTTATCAAGGAAATTGTTGACGGTGTTGCAAAAATGCTGCCGGACCTGCACCCGGGAGCAACCCCTCCTGAAATCGGTGAAGCTATTCACCGGCATGTACGAGAAGTAACAGGAATGCGAGATCCCTACCGCAAAGCTAAAGACATTAACATTGAAGAAGCCAAGCTGATTTACCCTGAATTAAAAGGATTTGTTGAAACATCTGATAATCGACTGTTAACAGCTGCGAAAATTGCCATTGCCGGTAATATTATCGATTACGGTACAAATCGTGATTTCAATATATCAACCGAAATACACACATTGATCGATCAACAACTCGGAATTGATAACTTTGAAGAATTCAAACAGGCGTTATCAAATGCCAGATCGGTTCTCTACCTCGCTGACAATGCCGGGGAGTCGGTTCTGGACCGCATCCTTATTGAAGAAATCAAGGCTCCAGTTACCTACGCAGTTCGTGGCATTCCAGTACTCAACGATGTAACCCATGATGATGCGGTTACATCAGGTATAGCCGAGGTTGCTGAAATTATTTCATCCGGAACCTCAGCCCCGGGAACCATACTCAGAACATGCAATGATGATTTTCTGGAATTGTTTAAAAAAGCTGATGTAGTTATCAGTAAAGGGCAGGGGAATTATGAAGCTCTATCAGATATTGATCGATCCATATTTTTCCTATTACGAGCTAAATGTTCTGTGATTGCCGATGACCTCGGAGTGGAAGACGGCGATACTATTCTGATGGGATTGAATACAGGAAACTGAAGTTTCGGTAAATAAATCGGTAAGGGCCGCTGATGCTATGATAAGATACATTGGGGCTCTGGATGTCAGATATCAAGTTAAAAAAACCGAAATTGTATCAAACTGGAGCGGTAGGAAATCCTACGATCTGATTATTATCAGTGCCGGAATCAGCGGTCTTACCACTGGACTGCTATGGCAGAAGAATCTTCCGGAAAGCAAAGTTCTTATAATCGAGAAGGAACCATATCCCGGAGGTTACGTTACTGCATATGAAAGAGATGGTTATGTATTTGAAACAACCCAGCTGTTTCCGGATGTAATTGCGATAACCGACTATATAGGTTTGGATCTCGATTTAAAACAGTATGAAGGTAATTTCATGCGCCGCCTGGTGGTTCATGACGATGAAATCATGGAATACCACCTGCCTGCAGGTGCAGAGAATCTGAAATACTACCTGCAGAAACAGTTTCCCGAAGATGCGGAGAAGATTGGTAAGCTGATGGACTATTCCATAAATCTTTTTTACCAGCTGCGAAAGCTGAAAGCCTTATCGACTCTCAAAGACAAACTTATGATTCCTTTCCTGGCACCCAAAGTTATTGCCAATCTCAATACTACCTATGCTCAGCTGCTGGA
Organism: Spirochaeta sp. UBA2779; assembly: GCA_002352375.1. Lineage (GTDB taxonomy): Bacteria > Spirochaetota > Spirochaetia > DSM-2461 > DSM-2461 > UBA2779. The sequence goes on from DEIH01000151.1 coordinate 2,228, forward strand.
CAAATTCGGGATTGTTAATCCGAAGCTTCGGGAGCTTATGGAAACATTTACATCTTTCGCCGGGGTTCCTCCGGGAAGGGCATCCTCCATACTTACCACTGGAGCCATGCTTTCATCCATCAGCAGCTGTTTCCGGCTTCATGGATATTTTGATGAATTCCCTGCGGCAATGGCGGCCTTATTTCAGAAACGAGGCGGAGAAATCAGATTGAATGCCGAGGTTGAAACAATTATTCTCGACGGAAAAAATGCGAGCGCAGTGAAGGTAGCTGGAAATATGGAGCCGATCCGAGGCGATCGATTTGTCTCTACACTGGATCCGAATCTTACAATGCATAATCTAATCGGAGATAAAAACCTTCCTGCTGCATATATTGAAAAACAAAACTCAACCATCATGTCCTCATCTTCTTTTAATATTGCATTGGGACTGGATGATAAAATCGATCTGTCTAAGGCAGACCTGGATTATCCCTACAATGTAATATCCACCGGTGCAGGCACCACAGACCGGCTATTTGATGCATTTTTAAATGGGGAAAATGCATTCAATGAAGATTGTTTCCATCTGGGCGTTGTATGCCCATCTCTGACAACAAAAGGCAAAAACACCATTACAATACGAGCAGTCCCTTTCGGTCCTGAGAATTGGCTGGAGTGGCGGTTAAATGACATAAAACGTTACAACTCCGAGAAGATGAAATGGGCCGATTTTTTTATCTCTCTGGTTGAGAAATACATGATACCTGATTTGAAAAACCATATCGTGGTAACTGATGTGGCAACCCCGGCAACATATGCCCGATATTCAGGCTCACCCACAGGCAGTATTTACGATATGGCATCCCTTGTAACCCAGTTTGGACCGAAACGGCTGGGGCTCCAGACACCGATTGCAAATCTGGTTCAGCCAAAGTTTGCCCATGGACTGTACGGTTCTATGATGAGCGGCGTCCAGGTGGTGGATATTATGCTGAATCGTAAATTCAACGGAGGCAATTCGCTGTTCAACCCCCGGAATTAAAGATTCCCGCTTCATCCCCAAACAGATATCGCCCCTTGAACACCCTCAAGCAGCATCTGAACCCCGATAACCGCCAGAATAAGTCCCATAAGTCTGGTTGTAATCTCCATACCACTCTTACCAATTAATTTCATCAACTTTTCACCGGACATAAAGCATAGAAATGTAATAAGACAGAGAAATAGAAATGACGTAACTGTAATGATGATACCTCCCCATCCCCCGATTGCGGCATAGTTCATGGATGTCGCAATTGTTCCCGGGCCGGCAAGAATAGGAACCGAAAGAGGTGAAATCGAAATATCAGAACTGCTTTTGACTTCACTTGAATGCATTTTAGAGGCACTTCCATGAAGCATCTGATAACCGATGATAAAAACCATTGAACCTCCAGTAATCCTCAGGGCCGGTAGAGTAATGCCGAAAAGATGGAAGATCGCTTTACCTGAAATTGAAAAAGCCAGAATTATAAAAAATGAAATCAACAGTGCTTTACCGGCAATTTTCTTACGTTCCGCTGAACTGCTATCTCCCGTCAAACCAATGAATACAGCCGTATTTGCAATTGGATTCATTATGGCAAAAAAGCCTAGAAATACACTGATCGAGTGATGAACCAGATTACTCATCTCTTCTTTTTCCTTTTTGCATCATGATGGAGCCTTGAAATAAGCCCCTTGTATTTTTCCTGAATGTATTGGCGTTTAACCTTTAGGGTTTGTGTCAGTTCCCTGCCGATGGAGAAATCATTTTTTACCGGAAGAATTTTTGTAATAAACTCAAAGCGTTTGAACCCCTGCTCTTTTGATATAAGTGATTTCACTTCCTTCATCAGATGCTGATAGATTCCCTCATGTTCAATAGAACCTGAGCCTTCAATCACCACTTCAGAAGGTAACAATTTGAGTTCAACCGCGAGTCTCATCAGCTCTTCCTCATTTACAGCCACAATGGCCGAAAGCTGTTTCTGATCCTGCCCGAGTACAACCGCATGATCGATATAGAGACTTTCCTTCATTTTATCCTCTATGGGTTCAGGCTCGACATTTTCGCCGCTCATAAGGACGATTGTATCTTTCAATCTTCCGACAATAATGATTTCATCATTTTCCGAGCGGACGGCAAGATCTCCGGTATTCAGCCAGCCCTCATCATCCAGAACAGCATTGGTGGCATCCGGGTTCTTGTAATATCCAGACATCACCTGAGGTCCCCGGGCAAATACAACGCCTTTCTCTCCGGTAGCCGTTTCTTGTCCATCGTCCCTTCGGACCTGAACTTCCGTGTTGTCAAAGGGGATACCGGTAGTTCCGAAAGTATTGCATTCGAATGTTCTCGAAAGTATACCCGGTGCACACTCAGTCATACCGTAGGCATTAACAATGGTGATGCCAAGGGAGTTGAACACTTCATCCAGATACTTTGGCAGAGAGCCTGCTCCTGAAGTGGCAATTCTCAGCCGGCCTCCAACTTTCGCCTGAAAAGGCTTGAACAGTTTTCCCGCCAGCACATGTCCGGGGAACATAAACCACCGCGTTAAGAAATGGTTCACCCATGAAAAAAACCTACGAAAAGCCGAACGATCCGTTAATGAAATATAACCGCCTTTAAGGTAATGAGACGACTCCAGATAGAGTTGATTGATTTTGATAAACATGAAGATGAGGTTTCGCTTTGCCGCCGGCATTACACTGATAGCTCTAATCGTCTTTTGATAAATAGATTCCCAAACCCGGGGAACGGAAATAATCAGGTGCGGTTTTACTTCAAGCAGATCGACAGCGAAACGGCTGGCGGAAGAATAGAAGATGGTGAGGGCAGCATAGTGGCAGACAAACTCAAAGGCCCGTTCATATACGTGCCAGGACGGCAGCATAACAATAGTAATTTCTTCACTCAGGGGGGTTACACCAAGCCGGGGAGTATTGGCAACAACATTCTGAATAAAGTTCTGATGACTCAGCATAACCCCTTTGGGATTCCCTGTGGTTCCTGAAGTATAAACAATGGTTAGTAAATCTTCAGGATTCACCTTTGACATAAGCTGTTCGATAAGATCCGGGGTAAGGGTTAGAAGTTCCTGGCCCCGGGAGAATAGATTATCATAGAAAGATATTTTACCACTGAGATTATCGGGGATACCCCCTGCGGCTTTCTCCACTATCAGGATATTCCGGCATTGATTCCAGTCATCATCGGTAAATGCGTCAGCGAGGTCAACAAGCTGAGAAACTGTCTCCAGAATCAGAATAACCGAATCCGAATGATGGAAGATAAACTGAACCTCCCGGGGCGTAGTATCGGATCCCCGGGGAACGGATACAGCTCCCAGAGCCTGGAGTGCATAATCGGTAACAGACCATTCATAACGGTTATTTACAAAAAACCCCACATGATTTCCTCGGCTTATACCCAGCTCCTGAAATCCGGCTGTCAGTTCCCGAATGGACCGTGCAAAATCCGAATATGTTCGTGATACAATCTCACTTCCACTGCGGAACTGATGAGAAATTCTTTCAGGATATTGCCCGGCAGCCA